>CAMVGM010000003.1 GCA_947167015.1 uncultured Bacteroidales bacterium | reverse complement strand
GTCGTAGGTGAAGCCGTAGGACTTGGCGCCCTGGCCGGACTGGGTCCAGGTCCAGCTGCTGATATCGCCGGAGTACTTCGCCACGGGGCCGGATACGGTCGGGCTGTAGTAACCCAGGGACATCGAGAAGATGTTGGCCGTTCCCTTCTTGGCCGTCCGGGAGGCCAGCCAGCCCTGGATGTTCCAGCTGTCGGTGGTGGTGACGGCGCCCGTGCCCGAACCGGAGGTGGTGGTCTTCAGGCGGCCGAGGGGGTCGTAGGCGTAGGCCATCGTGACGGTCGTGCCGTTGACGTTCGTCGTTTCGGAGAGCAGGCGGCCGCGGCCATCGTAGGTAAAGGCGCCGGTCTTGTAGTCTGTCCCGTGCTGCTCGCGGGAGGCGGTGACGTTCCCCAGGAAGTCGTACTTGGTGCTGTAGCGGCTGGTGGTGCCCATGGCGTTCTTCTCGACGGTCTGCACGAGGCGTCCGAGGGCGTCGTAGTAGAAGGCCCGCTGGACATAGGTCGAAGGCACGCCCGTGCCGGAGAGGATGGCCACCTTCTCCCAGGTCTTGAGGCCCTTGATGCGGGACTGGTCCACGTCGGTGGCGGCGACGACGCCGCTGACGGCGGCGAAGGTCAGGCCGGAGGAGGACCCGGCGTTGGCGTAGGAGCCGTAGTCGTACTGTTCCAGGACGGTGTCTCCCGAACTAGGATATACCACTGTAGGAGTGTTGCTGCTCTCGAAAAGATTCTGGAAGTAGGCGCGGCCCTGGGAGGAGGTCAGCAGGGCCCGGCGGACGAGGCGCCCCTGCGCGTCGTACTTGCAGGTGACCCACTTGCCGGCGGCCCGCTGGAGGCCGTCGCGGCTCATCACCAGTCGCCCCGCGCGGTCATAGACGAACTCCTCGACGGCCTTGCCGGGGAGCTTGCGGCTCAGTTGGCGCCCGCGTCCGTCCCAGGTGTAGATGTAGCAGTAGCGGGCGGCGCTGGAGGTATTGATGTCACTGTCGGAGGGCAGGGCCCAGTTGCCGCTGTCGCCGAGGGCGTTGCTGCTGCCCACCGGGGTGACCACCCAGCAGAGGCGCCCGGCATTGTCATAGACATAGTACGTGTCCATGTTGACGTTCGAGTCGGAGACCTGGCGGGTGAGCACCGTCCGGCCGAGTTTGTCGGTCCAGGTAACGGTCACGCAGTCGTCCTCGTCGGTGGCGGTCGTCTTGTGGAGGGTCCCGGCGGGGTAGTACCCGTCGGCGACCAGCTGGCCGGAAGCGTTTACGGACAGCTTGCGGACCTCGCTTGCGGCGTTTGCGCCGTAGGCCATCTGCACGTACTTCGAACCGGACACCGCCTTGGCGTAGGTGCTTCCGGGCTTGCGGGCCTTCAGGACACGGTCCAGGGGCGAGGCCTCGTACTCCTGCTCGGCGAAGGCGTAGCCGCCCTGTCCGGACCAGCCGTTGCCGTTGTACCAGGCGGCCTGGTTGGTGAGCACGGAGGAGGTGCTCTCCTCGACGCGTGTGGTGTTGGTGGAGACGTACGGCAGGTAGGTCCGGGCGTCGGCGCGGCGCATGGAGTCGTACCACACCGGGGTGACGATGTTCTTGCCGCCGGAGGGGGAGGCGCCCACCTGGACGACCTGCTCGGCATAACCCAGGCCGTCGTAGAAGGTGATGTCCTCGAAGGAGGCGGAGCCGGCGGCGTTGGTGTAGGTGCGGCTGATGGTCCAGTTGCCGGCGAGGCTGATGAACTCGACGGGGTCGGTCGCCGGGGCGTACTGGGTGAGGGAGACCTGCGCGGAGGAGCCGCCGGTGCTGACGGTGAGCACGGCGGTGAGGGCCGCGGAGCCGGTGTTCGCGGCGGCCGGGGCCACGTGGATGAAGTCGGAGCCCTCGCCGTCGGCGGAGTCGGCGACGAACGCGGAGTTGGACACGGAGACGGTCCAGGAGACCCCGTAGCCGGCGGAGACATAGACGGCCTGCTCGGAGGTGTTGTTGGCAGCCCAGGTAAGGGAGGTGGGGCTGACGGAGACGGTCTGGGCCTTGAGGCCCGGGTGCAGGCACAGCACTGCGATGAAACGGAGAAGCGTTTTCATGATCGTGTGAGGTTTGATTACTGTCGGTTGTCGGTGGAGTAGAGGTAGGCGCCGGTCTTGCGTCCGAGGTCGTCGAGGACCCGGTGGAGCTTGCCGGTGGCGTTGTAGGTGTAGGTGGTGGCACGCCCATCGGAGGTGGTCTCCTTGGTCAGGCCGACGAGGGGGCTGTATTCCCAGGTCGTCGCTTCGGCCCCGGAGATGGCGCGCAGGGCCGAGGCCTGGGTGGAGGACAGGGCGCCGGAGAGGGGCGCGTTCTCGATGCCGGACAGGCCGGAGACGGCCTTGACCTGGGCGAGGGTGGCGCCGGTGACCTCGGCGACGGGATAAAGCCCGCCGTAGCCCCAGACATAGACCGTCGTCAAGCCGGTGGCGTCGGTCGCCTGGAGGATGCGGCCATGACTGTCCCGCACGTCATACGAAACGAGGGTATGCCAAGTGTTTCCGGAATTGGCGGGCTCGCACTCCTGGACGCTCTGCAGATAGACGGCAGTCTGGTCCGTCCCGTTGCGGAAGCCGTACACGTAGCGGCGGATATGCAGGACGCCGTCTTCGTAGGCCTCGGTCTGGAGGGGAAGGTTCACGAGGTTGAGAGCCTTCATCTTGGTGCAGACGCTGCCGGAAGCGAAAGAGTTCCAGTAGGTGTAATTCTTCAGGTCGGAGAAGGAGGACAGGTTGTCAATATCCTGAAGGTAGAAGTACTTGGAGGTCTGACTGTCGCGGGTGCGGTTTCGGATGTTCCGGTAGGCATCGTACGTGTAGGACTCCGTCTCCGTCACCCCGTCGGTGACGGTGGTCTGCGACAGAGGGCGGATGTCGCCGACAACGGTGGGAACGACGGTCCCGGCGACATACATGCTCTGGAAACTCCAGATCTTTTCCAGCGTCTCGAACGCATTCGAATAGGTCTCGTAGCCAGTGGTCTGGCGGCTGACTTCCGCCCCCTGCGCATTGTATGTCTTGCAGGAGAGGAGTTTCCCGCGAGTAGCCTGCATCGATATGGGCGGAATCATCACGGAAAGGATGAGGTCCTTGGACGGCGACACGGAGAAACTGTCGTTCATGATATCATGGTCGTTGTTGTTCCAGTAGACATCCCCGTCCGGGCAGTCCAGTGATGAGATGAACTCATAGACACGGCGCCCTTCGGGAAAAGTCTCGGTGACGGTGGAATACTCAATGTGCGTACCGTCAGGAGGGAGCATTGCATTATAGGAACCAAGGTAGCAGTTCAAGTTGGAGTTGGCGTCGTAACGACGGTACTGGACGCTGTACCGGGGCTTCAACGCAAGGATTCCGGAGGACTTTCCGTCGGATCCCAAATAGGAATAACTCCGCTGGAACACGGGTGTGGAAGCGGTCGTGGACGTGTAGTCCTTGATCGTCTTGATGCGGACGCCTCCTGCTATGGCAGCAATGATGGGGTTGGTCTTTACTTCCGGAATGTAAGACGGATAGGCGCGGTCCACATAACGGAAGTAGTCATTGGCTTCGTATTCGAATTCCGTGCGCCCGCCGGTCGGGTAGGTGAGGGTCTTGAGCATGCCGTATTTAGCATACGTGCCGTTCGGGTTCCGGCTGGTGGTGGTGATCGTCTCCGTGAGGTGGTCGTCGAGCGTGGTGTGGGTGTAGAACTGCGAGGCGGTAGCCCCGGAGTTGTTGTAGAAGCCCCAGTGGTCGATGCTGAAGGTTCCGTGCTTGGGGAAAACCGTGGTGGCGGTGTAGTCATAGGCCATCAGGAAGGTCCCTTCTCCCGAGATGTCCACGGACGAGAGGAACGGCAGTTTGTTGGATGCGGAGGCGGCCGGGACAGAATAGGAGAAAGTGCATGTCCGGACGGTCGCCCCGGCGGGGGATTTGACGGTGAAGCGGTCCAACTTGGGCTGGACGGTGATGTTCCAGCCGATGGCCGTTTCTTTCTGCGGGAGGGACTTGTAGTAGAAGTCGATGACGGTGCCGTTGTCAAGTGTGATGGCATCCAGGACGGATACACTGATATAAGGCCCGCAGACGGCAGAAGTGGGACTGTACACCTGCGAGATGGTTACCTGCCCGGACCCGCTTTCAGCCGTGACCTGTCCGGAAAAGGAGTAGCACTGGGAAGGAGGTGCATATGTATAGAAGAACGGAAGGGTGATCTTGGATGAAGACCCATACTGGCGGGCTTGGGTGGCATAACTGAACGTCGCCGTGCGCCCGGACTGGGTGGTGATCTGGGCAAGTTTCCACGCGGTGCCGTAACTGGTGTCGTTCTCAAGCGCATTGCCCGTCCCGAATGTGTAACGGGTTCCGTCGCCGGTGACGATCACGATCTCATCCAAGTCGTAACGGGGGACCTCCACCTTGAACTCAGCACTGCGGGTGTTCGTATCATAGACGTGTACGACCCCGTCATATCCGAGCTGGAACTTACCGCTATAGCCCAGGAAATTGAAATAAAAAATGTCGGGTTCGGTGTCAAGAAGTACGCTGGGGTTAGAGAAACCGTAGCGTGAATAATAGATCCTGGGATTGGTCGCCCCGATCCAGTAGCTGTCCATCGCGGTGTTGTATCCGGTCAGGTTGAGAGCAGACGTGATGCCGGTATCATAAAAAGTCTCGAGGAACCCGAACGTGGAAGAGCCGCGGGCCTCGTCGGGCAAACCGCGGACAACGCGGGTGATGGACCCGCCGGCATTGAGGCTCCAATCATGGCCGACGACGCCGGCTTGGATATTGGGCTTGTAGCCGCCGGAAGCGTATCCCAGGGAAATCGGAATGTCGAAGTCCGTATCCTGATACTCATAAAGGGGGATGTTGACGTTGATCGTGCCGGTGTAGAGGCTGGCTCCGGCCACGTTGTTGTACTTCATCTGCTCCCATACGGAAGTGGAAGGCAACTCGACGGGATTGGTGTCGAACTGCTGGGCCCGGAGGCCATGGGGCAGGCACAGCAGCACTACCGCTGCGACTGCCAGGAAATAAAGCATCTGTCTCATAATAATAAAATTTGAATTCGCTGCAAAGAAACGGCGCTCCCACGAGGATTTTTGCCTGTTTTAATCTTGTTAAGCGCTTAATCCGGGTGCTCAACATGCTTGACACGCATCCCGGTTAAATTGTTATCTTTGCAGGGTAAACAAAGCAGCGAAACGACTATGAAACCTTTGCTTGCATCTTTCCTCTTCCTGCTGACGACCCTGGGCGCGGCCGCCTGCGGCAAGATGCCCGGAGGCGAAGGCGTGGAGGCCGGCGAGCCCGTACCCATCGTGCTGACCAAGGCCGACGAGGCCGTCCGCGACGCCTCCAACGCCTTCGGGCTGGACGTCTTCGCCCGGCTGTATGCCCTGCGGGACGGCAAGGACGTGGCCTTCTCGCCGCTGAGCCTGTCGCTCGCACTGGCCATGGCCGCGGAAGGCGCGGAGGGCGACACCTGGCAGCAGTTCCGCACGGTCTGCGGCTGGGACGCCACGTCCAAGGAGGACCTCGGCGCTTTCTACGCCAAGATGACGGAAGGCCTCGCCAAAGCCGACCCGCAGGTCTCCTTCACCTGCAGCAATTCCTTCTGGGCGGCGAACAACCTTCCCCTGCGGGCGGACTATACGACCCTGCTGGAGCGCTGGTTCACCGCGGAAAGTTACACCGTGGATTTCGGGCAGGCTGCCACGCTCGGGAAAATCAACCAATGGTGCTCCGACAAGACGGACGGCAAGATCCCGCAGATGCTCGACGAACTGGACCCCCTGACCCGCCTGATGCTCATCAACGCCCTGCTCTACAAGGCGCCCTGGCGGGACAAGTGGGAACTGGCGGAAGGCCGGGAGTTCCGGGGCGAGAGCACCAAATCCCGCAAGGACTACCTGCACGCCGACAAGGACTTCGGCTATGCCGACTGCGGCGACTTCGAGGCGGTCCGCCTGCCCTACGGCAACACGGCCTACGAGATGGTGGCCGTCCTGCCGAAAGCAGGGAAGACGGTCGGCGACATCCTTCCCGCCGTGGCGGAGAAACTGGACGGCCTGACGCTCGCCGAACGGCCGGCGGAGGTGTTCCTCCCGCGCTTCTCGACAGATTATTCTACGGAGGAAGCCCTGCCCAAGATATTGAAAGACAAAGGTTTGACACTCCCCTTCTCGGGCGATGCCGACTTCTCCGGCATCAGCACGGCCGAAGCGCTGTACATCAGCAAGGTCCTCCAGAAAGTGCAGGTGGACGTGACGGAAAAGGGCACCGAGTTCGCCGCCGTGACCGTGATCGAGTTCCGCAAGAACGCCGCCGCGGGCCCGTCCGGCAAGGTGGTGCTCGACTTCAACCGCCCCTTCGTCTATTTCATCCGGGAGAAAAGCAGCAACACCTTGCTCCTCGCGGGAACGCTGTCGGATTAAGAGATCCCCGAATATCCTTCCGGGTTGTCGGTTTTTTTAGTATCTTTCGGAGAGAATTCCGAAAGCATATGAAAAAACTGACAGCTGTCCTCCTTTTCCTTACGCTGGCCCTCTCCGCCGGCCGCGCGCAGAACAACATCACGTACGGCAACTACCACCAGTTGCGGCAACCCATCCCGATGATCCTGGACACGGACTTCGGGAGCTGCACCGACGACCTCTTCGCCATCGTGATGCTTTACCATTACATCGAGGACGGTCTGGTGGACCTGAAAGGCGTGATCGTGGACCGCGAAGGCGACCGCAACGCCGTGCTCGTGGACGTGTTCAACCGCTTTTACGGCCACCCGGACATCCCCATCGCCCTGGAGCACAACGGCGTGAAGAACCCCTATGACTTCATCCCCTACAGCCGCCTGATCGAGTTCAAGAACCCCGACGGCAGCTGGCTGTACCCCCGTTCCATCGACCCCAAGCAGCTCCCGGAAGGCTGGAAATTCTACCGCAAGCTCCTCAGCGAGGCCGAGGACCACTCGGTGGTCGTGGTGGCCATCGGGATGATGACCTGCCTGTCGCAGCTTTTCGAGTCGGGCGCGGACGAGTACTCTCCGCTCAGCGGCGTGGACCTGTTCGGCCGGAAGGTCAAGGCCGTGTATGTGCAGGCCGGCCACTTCGACGGCAACGACAACCTCAGCGGCTACAACATGCGCACGGCCTCGAAAGCCGCGGCCGTCTTCTACGACAAACTGCCCCGGAACGTGGACCTGATCCTGTCCCCCTCCAACGTGGGTGACGACATGGACTATACCGCCGCGGACATCCTCACCGACCTGTCCTACACCGACCAGAACCCCATCAAGACGGTCTATACCCAGTTCGACTGCGAGGTGGGCCAGCGGATGTGGGACACCAACTGCGTGGTGAACGCGGTGCTGGGCGACGGCGAGTACAACCTCTCCCCGCGCGGCTGGGTGCGCTACGTGGACCGCGACCAGGCCTCGCTGATGCTCTTCACGCCCGACCCGGACGGCAACGCCCGCTACCAGCTGCCCGGCGATACCTATTTCATCGAAGAAAAGGTGATGGACGTCCGCAGGCACACGCGGATGGCACCCCGCCCGTCGGCCTATTCCATCGAAGCCCCGCAGCCGCAGCTGACGGGCGCCGACGCCGCACGGTGGACCCGGGAGCGGCTCGTCCAGCTGGGCGACAAATACATGGGTGGCGCGGCGCTCACCCTGGACCCCAACGAAGTGCGCCGCTTGTTCCGGCCGCTGGGCTACACGGGCACCAACGCGTCCGATTTCCGCGAGGCGGAAGGGATCCTGTACGACTATCTGCTGGAAAAGATGGCGCAGCGGGCCCTGCGCGAGGGAAACGATGACCTGACCATCGTGATGGGACCGCCCGCCTCCGGCAAGAGCCTGGCCGTGCGGGAACTGGGCCTGAACACCGCAGGTCTGACCTGCGACGGCGTGCTCTCGGGCAACGGGGCCCTGGAGGACCTGATCCGGAAGGCCAAGGCACTCGGTTTCGGGAAGATTACGGTCGTGCCGGTGTACAACGACGTGCTGAGCTGCTTCAAGAACAGCCTGAGCCGCTCGTCCGGCCGCGTCACGGGCGTGGACGAACTGATCGCCGAGTACCGGAATTATGCCGGGCGCCTGACGGACCTGCGCCGGGAGTTCCCGGACGTCACGGTCAAGCCGGTGGACTGCTCGCACAACCAGGGGCCCCGCCCGGTCAGTTATTCCCAGGCGCTCCGCTGGAACTATCAGGTCGGTGCAACCGACCTGGACAAGGTGCTCTCCGCCCTGCTTGACGCCGTAAATGACGGCGATATCAGCCTGGGCGCCCTGCGGGCCACCGCCGGCGACCTCCTGTCCATCCCCGGCCTGGACGTGAAGGGCCAGGCCCTCGCGGGCCGGATCAACTCCGCCATCGCCGAGAAACTGCAGGAATATGTAGAACGCTGATCAGGATGGCGAAGAAAGGCGAAGACACCCCGATGCTGAAGCATTATTTCAGCATCAAGGCCCAACACCCCGAAGCGGTGCTCCTGTACCGCGTCGGGGATTTCTACGAGACCTACTCCGACGATGCCGTGCTCGTGAGCAAGGTGCTGGGACTCGTGCTCACGCGCCGCTCCAACGGCGAAAAAGGCGACACGCAGATGGCCGGTTTCCCCCACCACGCCATCGAAGGCTACCTGCAGAAACTCGTGCGCGCCGGCTACAAGGTGGCCGTCTGCGACCAGCTGGAGGACCCGGCGCTCGTGAAGAACAAGCTCGTCAAGCGCGGCGTCACCGAAATCCTCACCCCGGGCATCGCCTTCGGCGAAGGGATGCTGGAGCAGAAGGAGCACAACTACCTCGCCGGCCTGACTTTCGAGGGGCAGAGCTGCGGCGCCGCCTTCCTGGACGTCTCCACGGGAACCTTCCAGGTGGCGCAGGGCAGCATCGACTACATCGGCACCCTGCTGAGTTCGCTGCAGCCGCGAGAACTGGTGGTCCAGCGCGACGTGCTGCGCGCCGTGAAAGAGCGCTTCGGCGACTACTACATCACCGGCCTGGATGAATGGGCCTTCGTGCAGGACGCCGCCGTGGACCGCCTCTGCAAGCAGCTCAAGGTGCAGAGTCTCAAGGGCTTCGCCATTGACGGCTTCCCGCTCGCCATCTGCTCGGCCGGGGCGCTGCTGGTCTATCTGGAGCAGACGCAGCACGCGGGCCTGGGGAACATCTGCTCCATCGGCCGCATCGACGAGGAGAAATTCGTCTGGATGGACAAGTTCACCTTCCGCAACCTGGAGGTCTTCCAGAGCAACGCGGGACGCGAGGGGGTGGCGCTGGTCGATGTCATCGACCGCTGCTGCACCCCGATGGGCGCCCGCCTGCTGCGGCAATGGCTGGCGATGCCCGTGATGGACATCAAGGAGCTGGAATCCCGCTACGACGTAGTGCAGCTGCTGCACGACAACGACGAACTGCTGGCCGGACTGCAGCGCAACCTTTCCGAGGTCGGCGACCTGGAGCGCATCCTCGCCCGGGCTGCCACGGGCAAGATCCTCCCGCGGGAGGTGCGCCAGCTGGGCCGTTCGCTGGGCCGGATGACCCCCATCCGGGAACTCTGTGCCGATTCCGGCTGCGCGGCGCTGGACCGCCTCATCAAGGGCCTGAAGAATACCGACAAGCTGCTCGCCCGCATCGGCGCCACCCTCGCGGAGGACGCCTCCCAGCTGGGCAAGGGCGACGTGATCGCCGCCGGCGTGGACAAGGAACTGGACGAGCTGCGCGCCATCTCGCGCGGGGGCAAGGAGTACCTGCTGGAAATGCAGCGGCGCGAGAGCGAACGCACCGGTATCAACTCGCTGAAAATCAGCTATAACAACGTATTCGGCTACTACATCGAGGTGCGCAACACCTTCCGCGACAAGGTGCCGCCGGAGTGGATACGCAAGCAGACGCTCGTGTCCGCCGAACGCTACATCACCCCGGAACTCAAGGAATATGAGGAGAAAATCCTGGGCGCGGAGGCCGCCATCTACGAGATCGAGAGCCGCCTGTACGGGCAGCTCGTGGGCGAGGTGCAGAAGGCCATCCGCGACATCCAGGAGAACTGCCGCATCCTCTCGCGCCTGGACGTGCTGGAGGGCTTCGCGCAGCAGGCCATCGACCGGAACTACTGCCGGCCGTCGGTGGACAAGGGCCTCGTCCTAGACATCAAGGCCGGGCGGCATCCCGTCATCGAGACGCTGATGCCCGCCGGCGAGGAATACGTCCCCAACGACATCCGCCTGGACAGCAAGGGCGAGCAGATCATCATCCTCACCGGCCCCAACATGGCGGGCAAGTCGGCCCTGCTGCGGCAGACCGCCCTCATCGTGCTGCTGGCGCAGATCGGCTCGTTCGTGCCCGCGGAGAAGGCGCAGATCGGCTATTTCGACAAGATCTTCACGCGCGTGGGCGCCACCGACAACATCTCCCGCGGCGAGTCCACCTTCATGGTGGAGATGCTGGAGACCTCGATGATCATGCACAACCTCAGCGCCCGTTCCCTGGTGCTGCTGGACGAGATCGGGCGGGGCACCTCCACCTACGACGGCATGTCCATCGCCCGCGCCCTCGTGGAATACATCCACCAGAACGGCAAGGGCGCCAAGACGCTCTTCGCCACGCACTACCACGAGCTGAACGACCTGGAGGAGCAGTACCCCCGCGTGAAGAATTACCACATCGCGGTCAAGGAGGAGGGCAAGAACGTCATCTTCCTGCGCAAGCTGATGCCCGGCGGCGTGGCGCACAGCTTCGGTATCCACGTGGCGCGCCTGGCGGGGATGCCGCGGGAGGTGGTGGAGTCCGCGGAGAAGACGCTGCGCGACCTGGAACGGCGGCAGAAGCACGCCGAGGCGATGTCGATGGAGGACGACGGTTCGGTGCAGCTGTCCTTCTTCCAGCTGGACGATCCCACCCTGTCCGCCATCAAGGACAAGCTCGAGGCCGCGGACCTCAACAACATGACGCCCCTGCAGGCCTTCGACCTGCTGCGTTCGCTGAAGAGCGAGCTGGGACTCTAGAGGTCAAAGGACAGGCCGGCGCGGACGGAAAACTGCGGTTTTACGTCCCAACCGTTGGCATAGGCGCTCCGGTTCAGGTACTGCGAAAAGACGGGGGCCAGGTAGATGCGCACGCCCGGAACGAGGCGGAAGTCCGCGCCGGCCTGGAGATTCCCGGAGAAAAGGACGGGATCCTTCAGCGGTTCCCCACCCTTCGCCAGGATGCATTTCTCGGCTTTCAGCCCAGCGCCCAGGTACAGGCGGAAACGCTGCTCCGGCAGGAAATGGAAGCGCGTCTCCAGCGGGACGCCGAGGTAATGCAGGGTGAGCGCCTGCGGGGCCGTGCCGTTCATCCGGTAGCCTGCACGCTGCGTGTATTCCAAGCCGGCAAGCAGCGACCAGCGTTTGTCCAGGGCCAGTTCGCCGCTCAGGCCGAAGGAGATGGGAAGCGCGGGCGCGGGCGCAACTTCGTGGATGACCGTCTTCGAATCGACGACATCCATGAGGCGGACCGCCTTGCCTCCCAAATTGGAGGAATTATAGTTTTTGTCAGAACTCGATCCGGTAATGAACGGCACGCTGTCGGACATTTGGACGAAGCCGTAGTACGCTTGATGGATTTCCGTCCGCGTCTCGCTCCAGACGAGGGTCATCGGCTTCGACCCCCAGCCTCCCGAGCCGGACGCGCCGCCGGAAGTGGCCTGCAGATGCAGGGCCAGCCGGGGCCGGCGGGCCGCCCGCCCGGACTCGCCAGGTTCCTCCGGAAGACCGGCCTGCGCCAACTCGCCGAGAGGCGTCACCGGCCCGTCAACCGCCACCTTTCCATCCTCCTGGACCCCGCTGTCATCCCCGACCTTCCTGTCATCCCCGACCTGATCGGGGATCTCCCCCGCCGCCGGCGGCTCCGGTTCCATCTCCTGCGGGCGTCGGCGGGCTTCCCCCTGGGGAGCAGAAGAACTCGTCCTCGCTTCGCTGCGGAAATGCTCCCCCGGGGCAACCCGCCGCCCGCCCGCGCTGCCGTCCACGTCGTTTCCGACAGGCGCAACTATCTCAGCATTCTGCGCAATCAGAGGCCCGCCGGCCGGAGCGGGTTTGACACCCTCCGGCGTCGGGCGCAGGAACAGCACCGCGGCCAGAGCGGCAGCGGCACCGGCAAGAGCCCACGGCCACCAAACGGTCCGGCGGGAAGGCCCTTCGGACTGGCCGGCGGTGGAAAGCGGAGCGGAAATTGGTTTTTCGGCAAACTTGTCCGAAAAATAATTTCCGTCCGCCCGTCTGGCAGACTCCGTCCGCCGGCTGTCGAGCGCCGCGAAGTCGGTTTCCAGCGGCAACGCCGCGTCCTGCAGGCGCTCCTGCAGGACACGGATCCAATCCTGATTCTTAATCCTTTTCATCCTTGCCATATTTCGCCGCAATCAACGCGGCCAGTTTGCGCCTCGCTTTGAGGAACTGCGTCTGCGAAGTCTTCTCGGAGATGCCCAGCAGCCGGGCGATCTCACGATGCGAATACCCATCGATACAGAAGAGATTGAACACCGCGCGGTACCCCTCCGGCAACGAAGCGATCAGGTCAATCAGCTCCTCCAGCGGGACCTCCCGCAGCCGCTCCGCATCCACCGGAACCTCCTCCGGCAGCGGACTTTCCCCGTCCAGCGGGAACAGCGGCTTGCGACGCCGCAACTCGTCCACCGCCAGATGGGCGGCGATCTGCGACAGCCAGGCGCCCAGCGCACCCTTCCGGCGCGGGCGGAATCCGCCCAGCGAGTCCCAGGCCTTCAGGAAAGTGTCGTGCACGAGGTCCTGCGCCCGTTCCGGCTCCCGGATATACCTCCGGCACACAGCCAGCAAACGCCCTGCGTAGGTTTCGTACATCTCCTGCCTTGCATCCCGGTCGCCGGCGCTGCAGCGCCGGACCAGGTCCAACTCATCTGTCGACACGCGTGTTTTGAAGAATCTTCACCAAGATAACGGAATTCCGCCGAAAAACTGCCTGCCGCCGCCGATTATCCGCACGCGGACATCAATTCCCGTTCGAGCGCCGGAAGGTCACATCCCCCTCGAACCACGTCACCTTCCCTTCCAACCCGATCGCGTCCCCGGCATACACCCCCTCGCTCTTGAGCTCCAGCATCGTACGGTCACAGCGCTCCATGCCGGAATCCGCCTTCTCACACGCACACAGCCCCGCTGCCAGCAGGACCGTCGCCAACAAAATCTTCCATCTTCTCATTTCAAACGATCTTTACACCTAAAACGCATCCAGGCCTGAAAAACTGCCTGCGTCGTCAATGTCCGGAAAACGGGGACATTGAAAGCAAAACAGGCCGAAAATGCAGTCAATGTCCCCAAGAAAAGGACATTGACGACACTCAGACCCGGAACAGGGAGTCAGGCCAGGAAGTTGGTGATGAAGATGATGACAATGGCCGGCGGGGCGATGTAACGCAGCAGGAACCAGAAGGCGTCGAAGACGGCGCAGTTGAAGCGGGCGGTGCCGCCGCAGGTGAACTCGTCGCGCACGGCCTTGCGGTCCATCTTCCAGCCCACGAAGAGCACGAAGAGCAGCCCGCCGAAGGTCATCAGGAAGTTGGAGGTGAGCATGTCGCAGAAACTGAAGATCGACAGACCGAACAGCTTCACCCCGGACAGCGGTCCGAACGACAGCGAGCACAGCGCGCCGAGCGCCCAGGTGCAGACGAAGATCAGCAGCGTGGCGCGGCGCCGCGAAAGGCCCTTCTGCTCAACCAGATAGGCCACGCCCACCTCGAACATCGATATCGCCGAGGTGAACGCCGCGAACACGATGGTCACGAAGAACAGCACCGCCACGAGGCTGCTCAGCCAGGGCGCGGACGCCCCCATCTTCGCAAAAATGAACGGCAGCGTCTCGAAGATGAGCCCCGGACCGGCGCCTGGCTCGATCCCGGCGGCGAACACCGCCGGCATGATGGCGAAGCCGGCGATCAGGGCGAACAGCAGGTCGAAACCCACCGTCCCCAGGCCGGTCGCCAGGATGTTCTCGCGCTGGTGGATGTACGACGCGTAGGTCAGGATGGTCCCGACACCCAGCGACAGCGAGAAGAAACTCTGCCCCATCGCCGCCGCGATGGCAGACGGGGTAATCTTGCTGAAGTCCGGCCGCAGCAGGTATTCCGCGCCCGCCGCGGAGCCCGGCAGCGTCAGCGAATAGCCCATGATCACCACGATCAGCACGAAGAGCAGCGGCATCGAGATCTTGTTGAAACGCTCGATCCCGGATTTCACTCCCGCCGACACGATCCAGGCGCAGCAGCCCAGGAAGAGCGTATGGCAGAGCAGCGGCGCCCAGGGCGAAGCGATGAACCGGCCGTACTCGGAGGAGACCGTCCCGATCGCCTCCGCGTGGAATCCGCTCGTCAGCGAGCGCCAGAGGTAGTCCATCGACCAGCCGCCCACCACGCTGTAGTAGGACAGGATGACCAGCGGCGAGAGCACGGTCAACAGCCCCAGCCACTTCCATTTCGTGCCGGGCGCGAGCTGTTCCATCGCCCCGAAGGTCCCGGCGTGCGTCCGGTGGCCGATAATGGCCTCGGCGAGGAAAATCGGCAGCGAAAGCAGCAGGCAGCAGGCCAGGTAGATGATGATGAAAGCCGCGCCGCCCGTCTGTCCGACCATGTAAGGGAAGCGCCAGATGTTGCCCAGCCCGATCGCGGAACCCGCCATCGCCAGGATGGCCGCCCCGCGCCCGCCGAACAGTTCACGCTTCCGCTCCGCCATCGCCTACAGGATGAAGTTGGTGAAGAAGATGATGACCACCGCCACCGGCGCCACCCATTTGATCAGGAACCAGACCAGCGGGAAGATGCGGTCGTTGAACGCGTACATCTCGCGGCTGGTGAATTCGTCGCGCACCACGCTCCGCGGGAGGATCCAGCCCACGAACACCACGGCGAGCAGCGCCATCACGAGCAGCAGGACGTTGGAGCAGATCCAGTCCAGCAGGTCGAAGATCGTCATCCCGGCCACCGTGACGCCGCTCAGCGGTCCGAAGGACAGCGAGCACAGCGTGCCCAGCGTGCCGCAGATGCCGAACAGCACCAGGCAGGCCTTGCCCCGGGAGATCCCGGAACGTTCCATGAGGAACGACACGCCCACCTCCACCAGCGAGATCAGCGAGGTCATCGCCGCCACGATGATGGCGAGGAAGAACACGGCGGACACGATGCCGCTCAGCAGGGGCAGGTCCGCCCCCATCTTGGAGAAGACGTACGGGACGGACTGGAAGATCAGGCCCGGCCCCGCCCCGGGTTCGACCCCCGCCGCGAACACCGCCGGCATGATGGCGAAACCCGCCAGGATGGCGAACAGCAGGTCGGACAAGGCCGTGCCCGCGCTCGTCGCGAGGATGTTCTCCTTCTTGTTCACGTAGGAGCCGTAGGTGATGATGGCCCCCATCCCGAGCGAGAGCGAGAAGAAACTCTGCCCCATCGCATAGGCGAAGGTCCGCGGCGTGAGCTGGCTCCAGTCGGGATGCAGCAGGTAGCGCACCCCCGCCCCGGCGCCCGGCAGCGTGACCGAATAGACCAGGATGAAGAGGATCAGCAAGAAGAGCACCGGCAGGGACACCTTGCTGAACTTCTCGATGCCGGACTTGACGCCGCCGGCGACCACGCCCACGGATGCGGCCAGGAACACCAGATGCATCACCAGCGGCATCCAGGTCGAAGAGACGAAGGCGCCGAACAGCCCGCTCACCTCCTCCGGCGGCGTACGCACGAAGGCGAAGCCGAAGGACTTGATGAGGTATTCCACCGACCAGCCGCCGATGACGCTATAGTAGCTGGCGATGAGCGTGGGGATGAGGATGGTCAGGAAGCCGACCCCCTTCCAGAAAGGGTGGTGGCGCGACAGGCGCGCGAAGGCGTCCCGGGCGTTGGTGTGGCTGCGCCGCCCGATCATCACTTCGGCGAGGAAGACGGGCAGCGAGATCAGCAGGGTCGCGATGACATACACGATTACGAACGCGGCTCCGCCGTGCTCCCCCACCATATAGGGGAAGCGCCAGATGTTGCCCAGCCCGATGGCGGAACCCGCCATCGCCAGGATTACGGCCAGCCGGCCGCCGAATTTTTCGCGTTTGTCAGCCATCTTCTACCAACTAACCTGTCATATCCGCCGGAAGGCCGGCGGCTTGCCGGGGCTAACGCCTCGTGTACACCACGAACTCGAAAGTGAACCCGGTGTCTGCGTCCGTCAGGAGGCCCGAACGGGACTCCACAGCCCAAATATCGGAATTAATTTCCGGAAAAAACGCATCGGCGTCGGGAATCGTCGTATGTACGTGCGTGATATACAGCCGGTCCATCGAAGCGATGGCCTGCCTGTACACCGACGCACCCCCGATCACGAAGCAGCGCTCCGCCGGCTCGGCGGCCGCATAGGCCTCTTCGAAGGAGTTGACGCACACGACGTCTTCCGGGATGGGATCCCAGCCGAGGTTGAGCACGATGTTCTTGCGTCCTTTGAGCGGATGGAACGGCAGGGAGAAGTAGGTGGTCCGGCCCATGATGACGGGGAATCCCCGCGTCATGCGCTTGAAATACTTCAAATCCTCGGGCAGGTGCCAGGGCAGCCCGCCCTTCACGCCGATGGCCCCGTTGTCGGCCACGGCCACGATCAGACATTTCTCCATACTTATACGGCTACCGGGGCTTTGATCGCCGGCCAGGGGTCGTACCCTTCCAGCGTAAAGTCCTCGTAATCAAAATCAAAGATACTCTTGACCTCCGGGTTGAGTTTCATCACCGGCAGGGGGCGCGGTTCGCGGGAAAGCTGCTCGCGCACCTGGTCGAAGTGGTTCAGATAGATGTGCGTGTCGCCCGTGGTGTGGATGAATTCGCCCGGCTGCAGGCCGCAGCTCTGGGCGATCATCATCGTCAGCAGGGCGTAGGAGGCGATGTTGAACGGGACGCCGAGGAAGGTGTCCGCGCTCCGCTGGTACAGCTGGCAGGAGAGCCGCCCCTCCGCCACGTAGAACTGGAAGAGGCAGTGGCAGGGCGGCAGGGCCATCTTGTCCACCTCGCCCGGGTTCCAGGCGCTCACGAGCAGGCGCCTGGAATCCGGATTGCGGCGGATCTGTTCCACCACCTGTCCCAACTGGTCGATGCTCCGTCCGTCCGGGGCGGGCCAGCTGCGCCATTGGTGGCCGTACACGGGCCCCAGGTCGCCGTTCTCGTCGGCCCACTCGTCCCAGATGGAGACCTTGTGGTCGTGCAGGTACTTGATGTTGGTGTCGCCGGCGATGAACCACAGGAGTTCGTAGATGATGGACTTGAGGTGCACCTTCTTCGTGGTCAGCAGGGGGAAGCCCTCCGACAGGTCGAAACGCATCTGGTGGCCGAAGATGCTCTTCGTGCCCACCCCGGTGCGGTCGTGCTTCACCACCCCGTGGTCCATGATTTCCCGGAGAAGGTCGAGGTACTGCTTCATTACTTCTTGACGCCGAAGGCGAAGATGATGGCTTCGTGGAAGATCTTGCCCGGATTCAGGACCGTGCCCGGGTATTCCGGACGGTTGGGGCTGTCCGGGAAGTGCTGGCACTCCAGCGCCACGCCGTAATAGTCGTGATAGATGCGGCCGCGCTTGCCCACGGGGCAGCCGTTCAGCCAGTTGCCGGTATAGACCTGGATGCCCGGCTGGGTGGTGAAGACCTTGAGCGTGCGTCCGCTGCGGTTGGACCACAGTTCGGCGGCCTCCTGGAGCTGGCCCTTGCGGTAGCCGTCGATGACCCAGCAGGCGTCGTAGCCCTTGCCGTAGTTCAGGGCCGGGAAATCCTTCTTGATGTCGCGGCCGAGGGTCTTGCCGTTCAGGAAGTCCATCGGGGTGCCCGCCACCGCCTCCGGCTCGCCCAGCGGGATGAGCGTCGCGTCGGTCGGGAGATATTCGGAAGCGTTGAGTTTCAGGAACTGGCGCAGGACGGAGCCGCCGCCGTTCAGGTTGAAGTAGGCGTGGTTCGTCAAGTTGATGACCGTGCGGGCGTCGGACTTGGCGCTGAAGGTCAGGCGGAGCTCGTTCTCCTCGCTCCACTCATAGCGTGCCACGACCACCACCTTGCCGGGGTAGCCCATCTCGCCGTCTTCCGAGACATATTTGAACTCCACGCCGCCCTTGTGCTTGCGGGAATCCCACACCTGGTTCTGGAAGCCCTGGGGGCCGCCGTGCAGGTGGTTGGGGCCGTTGTTGACGGGAAGGGTGTATTCCTTGCCGTCGAGGGTGAACTTCCCCTTCGCGATGCGGTTGGCGAAGCGGCCCGGGCACTTGCCCAGGCAGGGGCCGTCGGCGAAATAGCTTTCCGCCTTGCCGTAGCCGAGCACCACGTCGCCCAGCTTGCCGTCCTTGTCGGGAACATTGACGCCCACGATCGCCGCGCCGATGCTGCCCAGCACCACGGAGGCGCCGCTGCCGTTGATCATCGTGTACTTGAAGATGGCCTTGCCATCCGGGGTCCTGCCCCAAAGCTTTCTCTTGATAGTCATGGTTTTATCTGTTTTGTTGGTTTTGCAGCCAGGAGACGACCCGCTCCACGGGGGCGTCCTTCATCAGGATGCGCTTCCCTTCGTCCAGCAGGTACAGCGACGGGATCGCCCGCACGACGTACAGGCGGTCGCTCCGGATCAGGCCCGCGGCGTCGTAACCGCAGTGCCAGGCCCGGGGATAGTTGGGCTCGTACGCCCGCCAGGCGTCCAGGTCTTCGTCGATATATACGTTGACGACCGCGAGGGTGCCGTCGCTGAGCATCGTTTCCATCCCGGGAACGGCCTGCAGCGTGTTGATGATCTGCTGGCAGGCGTAGCAGCCCGGGTTGCTGAAGAAAAGCAGGGTGACGTGCGCCCGGATCCCGTACAGGCTGTGCGTGCGGCCGCGGGTGTCCGTGAAGCGGAAGTCCGGCGCCTGGCTCCCGACCGGGTTCAGGGCGCAGGTCCGCTGCTGGTACACGTAGCCGGGGCGGGCCTCCTCCCGCGTGAAAGGAGATGCCGCAAGTCCTTCTACATAAGGGAGGTACAGGTCTTCGTTGCGCACCGGGGAATTGGGGTCGTAGAGGTAGCGCGAAACGATTTCTTCCATCAGCAGATAGACGTGCGAGGCGGTGTCGGCGGCCTGCCGCTCCTCCACCTGACGGAAGAAATGCCGCATCTTGTCCTGCGCCCGGTCCAGTGGGATTGCCTCCAGGAGCTGGGCGTACAGCGCCACGTTCTTCTCCACATCCCCGTGGGAAACGCCCAGCACGGCGCTGGTGTCGCAGGGGCCTTCACCGGCGAAGAACGCGTCCCAGAAATGGTTCAGAAGGTACTCCTGCCGCTCTTCCGGGTCGGTATAGACCGCCGGGATCTCCGGGAACGGGAAGGGACGCAGCTGCGGCGCCTGCGGCGTCTTCGGACCGCCCTGGCGGCAGCCCGGCAGCAGCAGCGCCGTCAGCGTCAGACCCAGTATGAAAGCCTTCGTACTCATCCAAAGGCATAAAGTTAGCGAAAAAACACGGAAAGCAAGCCAAATTACATTTCAATGCTGAAGATCAGCGAGAAATCGTGGTGTCCGGACACGAGGCCGCCGGAGGCCAGGTCGGCGTAGGCATTTCCCGCGCAATAATTGTATCCCACGCCGATACGGGTGACGTAAGGGATCCAGAGCAGGTTCCCCAGCACCGCCACCAGGTCGGCCCCCGCACTCCACAGCGTCCCTTCCTGTTTCCCGGAGCGGAACAGGGAGCCGTCACCGTGCAGGGTCATTTCGAAATTCCGCAGGTAGGCCACCGGTCCCAGCAGGGCCCGGTCCACGGGAATCAGGGGCATCTTGTAATCCAGCGAGCCTTTCAGCTGCGTCGGATAGGCCGCGATCCGGCTCGTCACGGCGGAGGGGAAGCCGCGGGGCGCCGTGTTGGCATAGGCCTCGGTAAAGACCCCTTCGCCCAGGTGCCGTGCGCCCAGGGCGCTCCAGCGCAGGCCGTGCGTTTCGTGCAGGCCGGGCAGATAGCCGTACACGGACAGGAATCCCGACGGGGCGATCAGGCCTTTCGTCCAGCGGAAACTCGCACCCAGTTCCGCGCCGATGCCGAAGCGGGGCCAGAGCCGTGACGGCGGCGTATGCTGCATCGTGTAGCCCCGGAGGCTGAAGGTGCTGCGGTTCATCGTCCCCCCGCCGGAGAAGCGGTCGTTGCTGAAGATGAGGGTGGCCGTGGGCACGACGCCGCGCAGCCACCCGCCGGACGAGAAATTCCAGGGTATATAGGCCCGCACGCGGCCCGAGACGGACGGCGCCCCGAGTTCCTCGGCCTTCAGCGATTTCTTGCCTTCTTTCTCTTCCACATAGTAATTGCGCGCCTGTCGGTCGCCCAGGTCCAGCGAGGCTTCCAGCACCGGGTAGAGCCCGGTGTAGGTGAAATCCGTATGGAAAGAATGACGCCAGCGGCCTTCCGAATATGCCGCGTGGTAGCCCGCGAAGCCATATCCGGTGCCCAGGTCGTTCTGCCAGAAGGCGGTGGCGCCCAGGCCGGCGTCCTGCTCGATCGTGGCGAGCGAGAGATTGTCCAAGGAGTCGTAATGCAGGTAGAAGGGCAGCCAGGAATGGAAGCGGAACAGGTGCGCAAGTTTGTTGTAGGGCCGCGGCTCGCCGGGTTCGACCTCAGCGGAAAGGTCGAGGGGCTGCGTTTCTCCCGCAGAGAGTTCTTCGGCGATGGGGTAGCGCGGCAGCACGGACCAGTCGGCCTCGCGGGGCTGCAGGTCGGACAGGGCCGTCTTGCGGACGAGCCGCCCCTCGGGTTGCAGGCTGCTATAGAAGAGGGTGTCGCGCAGGATCTCGAAATCCGATGCGCCGAAGCGCGTGTCGGTCAGTTGCCGGAGCCGCCCGTCCCGGGTGTCCAGCGCATAGAGTTCGTTCACCCCGCCGTGGTCGCTCGTGAACAGCAGCCGGTCCTCGCCGTCGCTCCATAACTGTTTTATGCTGACCGGTTTGGGCTCCAGCACGGGAGAGAAATCCGCCACGCGGTACAGCCCGGCGCCGCCGTCCGTGAGGGCGCTGGCATAAAGTTCCCCGCCCGCCCAGGCGGTCTCGAGCACCTGCATGCCGGCGGGGGCGTTCCAGGCGCGGAGCACGCTGCCGTCGGCGGCGTCCAGCAGTACGATGCGGCTGGTCCCGTCCGGCGGGTATTCCGTTACCGCGAGCACCGCCTCATCCGGCGCCGGCACCGGGTGGTAATAGCGCGTCTTCTTCGTCAGCAAGCGGGACGTCTTGCCGTCGGAAGAGCGGATGACCGACCAGGAACGCAGCTGCCAGCGGGGATCGGGGACCACCTCGCTCCAATACAGGCGTCCCGTGGCCGTGCTGAAGCGCGGATGCGACGGGGCGGAGCCCAGCAGCGAGAGGGGCTCGTCCCGTCCGTCCGCCCCGATGCGCACCAGCCAGGCGGGCTGGGTGATGCCGCTGCGGATGGCGATCAGGCCGTCACCGACGGCTTCCAGCGCCCGGTATTCCGTAAAACGCCGCGGTACGGCGCTGACAGTCTGTGCGGGGAGGAACGGCCCGCGGGCCGCCTCGTCCGCCGCCCAGCGGGCCTGCAGGCTGTCGCACACTTCGGCAAACGCCTGCTTGAAAGGCTTTCCGGTCACTTCCCGGACGGTTTTGTCCCAGTTGAGGAAGGCCACGCCGCCGTGGTCGGCGATGCGCCGGTAGAAGCGTTCCGTCAGGTCCGGAACCCCGAAGAGAGTGCGGATGCCGCCGACGGCGAGGTAGCCCGCCCGGTAATGATCGGGCGTATAATAGCGCTGGGAGCCGTAGCGCCAGCGCCAGTAATCCCGGAAATCTCCCGCCGCGAAACTCACCCGGTAATACTCCAGGAAGTCCGCCGTCCGGCCGCGTCCCGCGCGGGTCAGGGCCGTTTCCGCCACCACGGCGTCGCCTTCCAGGAAGGCCGGGCCGCCGTAAATGGCCGACAGGCCGCCCGCAGCCAGTTCGCCGCCCGGGATGCGCAGCCAGCGGAAGGGCCCGGAGGCGCCGGGCTGCATCTGCGAGACGTGCCGCGATTCGTGCACGGCCAGCTGCAGGATCCAGGGGGTGGGGTCGGACGAGAAGGCATCCGGGACGGTCAGCAGTTCCATCCGGCGCGGGGTCCAGGTAACCTGGCCGTTGGAACGGGCGGTCCAGGCGTGCAGCACGACGGGCATCTTGCTGCGGTAGGCCTCGTTCGGCCGGAAGCCCGTGCCAGCCCCGACGCTGGAAGCGACCTGTTCCAGCGTCACGGCGTACGCGCGCGCCAGCGAATCCAGCCCCCGGGGGTAAATCACCCGATAGGTGGGCGTCTCGATGCTGCTCCAGCGCAGTCCGCCCGGATCGGCGCCCTGCGTATAGAACTGGGCGGAGACGGGATGGGTCAAGAAAAAGAGGACGGCAGCCAGCGCCGACGCCCTCAATATGCATTTCAGACGAGGCATTTGCACAAAAATAGCAAAAGCTCCGTAAGAAATCAATAAAACAGACTCCGATCGATGCTCGTGCCCATCAGGCGGTAGCCGTCGGCGTTCAGGTGCAGCCAGTCATTCTCGAAGAGGAAGGCCGGGTTGATGCGCGCGGGGTCGTCCGGTCCCGCGGTGATCTTGTCGAAATCGATCACCCCGTCGAATTCCCCGCTCTCCCGGATCCACGCATTGAGCGCCTGGCGGCCTTTCTCGTGCTCGCCGTCGCGCTGGTAGAAACTGCCCACCGCGGAGGTCACCGTGGCGCCGAAGACCTTGATGCCACGCGCGTGCGCCTCCCGGATGATGTCACGGAAGACCGCCTTGATCTGCTCGGCCGTGGCCACGCCGTCCCGGCTGCCGCCCAGGTCGTTCGTCCCCTCGAACAGGATGACGTACTTCACCCCGCGCGGGCCGAAGAGGTCGCGTGCGTAGCGGCTCTGGGCCGTGGGGCCGTTGCCGCCGCGCAGGATGCAGTTGCCGCCCAGGCCGAAGTTCAGCACGGACAGGTTGCGCGTCCTGCGGTCCTGCAGCAGCGAACGGGACAGCTGGTCGGTCCAGCGGTCCTGCCCGTTGGTGGTGGTGCCGCGGCCGTCCGTGATGGAGTCACCCAGCACGGCGATGGCGGCGCTGCGGCGGCGGGGCTTGACGTCGATAGCGCTGATGGTGTACCAGTGGTCGGTCTTCGCCGCGGGGGCGGAGAAGTCCGTCGTGTTGCCGGCGGCGATGTACGAGGTCGTACGCGAGCCGGGATGGCTCGTCAGGCGCGTCGCGGAGATCTTGCCGTAGTGGATCGTGATGGCGAGGTTCTCGCGCTCGGCGAGCTTGAAGCGCACCGGATCGGAAACAACCTCTTCGCCGGGTGCCATCGTGAAGGCGCGGCGGCCGTCGAACGTCAGTTCTACGGTGGAGCCGGGCAGGATTTCCGGGCTCGCGCCCATCGTGGCCGCCCGGGCGATCTCCACCCCGAGGATCTCGGTCTCGTCCTCGTTGAACAGGTTGGACAGGTGCAGCCGCAGCGACTTGCCGCCGATGGACACCTGGACGATCTGGCGGAAAGAGTTTCCGGCGAGGCCGGGTGCGGGCGGGTTGTTGTGCGGCTCGGCGATCTGCAGGGCGGTGGCCCAGGTCGTGACCCAGTCGCGCGTCTGGGCGCCGGCGCTCGCCAGGAGTCCGGCCGCCAGCGCGAGGGAAAGCAGTATCTTCTTCATGGACAATTCTTTATTATTAACGGCGCATCATCCTGCGCGGAGGGAGGATGACCGCGCGGAGTTCCTCGTCAAAGACCGGCATCCCCAGCTCGTCGGACTTCAGCTGGTGGAATTCCAGCGAGTCGATGGGCAGGCGGAGCGGACGGACGTCGGACGGGAGCGGCCGCTTCGAGAAGGTCTGGAAATAGCCCACGCAGGCGTCGCGCCACCATTCGGCGTCGTGCTGCTGGATCTCGAGCTTGCGCTTCGCCTCGGCGAACAGGGCGGGGCTCACGTACGGCTCCAGGCCGTCCCAGATGCGGCGGAATTCCTCGACCTGGCGGATGCCGGTGTCATAGTGCAGGCAGATCTCGTCCCAGAGCGTGCGGCCCGAGGGCATCTTGTAGTCCCAGGGCAGATGGTGGAACCAGAGCAGGAGATTCTCCGGGCAGGTGGCCAGGTCGGCATAGGTCGAGGTGAGCGGCTCATTGTACTGGTGGA
The DNA here is from genome assembly GCA_947167015.1 of uncultured Bacteroidales bacterium. Lineage (GTDB taxonomy): Bacteria > Bacteroidota > Bacteroidia > Bacteroidales > UBA932 > Cryptobacteroides. Next base: position 67,577 of record CAMVGM010000003.1, on the reverse strand, counting down.
CGTTGTCGGAGCCGGTGGGCGTGCGGTCGAAACCGACGCCCAGCGAGTCCGCCTTGTGATAGTAGGCGGGCGTCCAGTCCGGACGGCCCACGCGGTCCCAGGGCGCCGGGCCATAGTGCGTGCCGCCGAAGAGGTGGTGGAAACCGAGCGGCATCTCATAGTTCACGACGGCCTCGCGGGAGCTCATCAGGATATCGGATACCGGACGGACGAACTTCTGCGTGAAGGCGCTCTCGGACATCCCTTCCGGTTTGAGGAAGGTCTGGCGTATCCATTCGTCCGCGATCTGGTCCGCGCCGAGTTCCGGGTTCCAGGCCAGGCGCCCGAAGGCGTACCAGTTGGCCTGCGCGAACACGTAGCCGCAGAAATTGGGGTCCTGCCCGGTGTTGGCGACGCCGGCGATGGCCGTGATCGTCTTGGAAACGGGGGTACCGGGGCCGTCGCGGTAGGTATCGGACTTCAGGCACTCCTCCCACATCGTGCCCAGATAGGCGAGGTGGTTGGAGAAACCGAGATACTCCTGCGTGACCTGGAACTCCATCATCATCTTCGTGTCCTTGAGTTTTCCGAAGAGCGGGCTGAAGGGCTCGCGCGGCTGGAAGTCCACGGGACCGTTCTTGATCTGCACGATCACGTTGTCCGCGAACTTGCCGTCCAGCGGCAGGAACTCCTCAACGGCCTGGTTGGCGCGGTCGGGGCTGGTGGGGCTGTACACGAAGGCGCGCCACATCACGATGCCGCCGTACGGGGCGACGGCCTCGCCCAGCATGTTCGCGCCGTCGGCGTGCGTCCGGCCGTAATCCTGCGGGCCGGCCTGGCCTTCGGAATTCGCCTTCACGAGGAAGCCGCCGAAGTCGGGGATGGCCTGGTAGATCTCGGCCGCCTTGTCCTTCCACCACTTGCGGACCTTCGGATCCAGCGGGTCGCCGCTCTTGAGGCCGCTCAGGGCGATGGGGCTCGTCCATTTGATGGACAGGTAGGTCTTGATGCCGTATTCCCGGAGGATGTCCGCGATCTTCGCCACGCGGGCGATGTGCTCGGCGTCGAGGACGAGGGGGTTGGAGTTCACGTTGTTGAGCACCGCGCCGTTCAGGCCGACAGAGGCGCAGAGTTCGCCGTAATGGCGGATGCGCGCTTCGGGAATCGCGGACGAGGTCCATTCCCACATCGACCTGCCGGCATAGCCGCGCTCCACGCTGTCGTCCAGGTTGTCCCAGTGGTTGAGCAGGCGCAGGTCGTAATAGGGTGCCTCCCGGAGTTCGAAGCCCGGGCCGGCCTGGCCCAGCACCTCGGCGCGCTGCAGGGCATACACGCCATAGCGGAGGCCCGCCTCGGAGCCCGCCTCGATGCAGCGCTGCCCGGCTGCGTCATAGATGTGGAAACCTTCCGCCGGCAGGGCGGGATCGATCTTCGTCTGCACGGAGCCGAGCACTTCGGCATACGGACGGGCGGCCGCCAGCCACAGGTCCGTTCCGTCCTGCGCCGGGGGAACGGGACGGCTGCAGGAAGCGAGCAGCGCAACGCCCGCCAGGACTGTCAGTAATAGGTTTTTTTGCATAGGAATCGCGGAACTATTAGAAGTCTTTTACAAATATGCGCTTTTTTTCGCACATCTCAATGACAGAAAGGGCGTCCCTCCCGGGGCGCCCTTCCCTTTTTACCAAATCATTGTTTAACCAACAGCATGCTAGTTTACAGGATAGCCAGGGTTCTGGTATGCGGCCTTGGCGGCGTCATCCATCTTCATGTTGTCCAGCTGTCCCTTCGGGATCGGGCGGAGGTAATGGAATTTCTGGATATCGCGCGTGTAGGTGACAGGCGTGTGGTCGCTCTTGTCGGTTCCGCAGACCGTGTAGGTCTTGGCGCGGTCGGCCCAGGTCTGGGTACGGACCAGGTCGAACCAGCGGAAGCCGTCGCCGTAGTATTCGCGCAGACGCTCGTCCAGGATATAATCGATGGTGATGGTTTCCGGCGTGGCGGCGACCAGGTCGGCGCTGAAATCGGCCACGTATTCTTTGTCCCAGTTCACGTCATAGGACCACTTGCCGGCACGGGCGCGGAGCACGTTGAGCAGGTCGCGGGCGGACATGCTGCCCGAGGCACCCTTCACGGCCGCTTCGGCGGCGATGAAATAGAACTCGGAGAACTTGGCGATGTTGAACGGACGCGTATGGCCGGCGTTCGGCTGGCCGGTGCCGGCGGTATTGGTACGGTACGGGCCGAGTTTCCAGATCTTCGGGTACATCAGGCGGCTGGAGCCGCTCGGATTCACCACGAAATAATCATAGTTGGGGCTCTGGCCGAGCATCGCGATGCCCGAGTCGTAATCATACACGACGGTGGGGTCCTCTTCGGGCAGATAGACCAGGAAGGCCTCGTTCTTCCCGATATGGGAACCGTTCGCGCCGATCACATACTCGGCGGAGTTGCCGCCGCGCTCCCAGTTGGTGCGGAAGACATAGACGAAGGTGCCGTCGAAACGGGAATCCTTGTCGCGGTCCGTGAATTTCGCGATGGCTTCCTGGGTCGGGGCCATACGGGACCAGGGACGTCCGCAGTACTGCTGGTCGGTACGGAGCACCGGGTTCATGTTGTTGCCCTTGTTGTCCTTCGCGGCCATGCCGGGATAGTTCCAGTTGAGCATCCAGCCCGCGAAGTTGTCCGCGCCGCCGCCGCTGCCGTAGGTCAGGCTGGCGCCGTTGTACTGCTCGGAGTTCTCCGTATGGTCGGCGTAGAGCATGATCTCCTTGTTGCGGTCGTGGGCGCCGTCGCTCACCAGATAGAAGGAATCCATCAGGCCGTAAGGGCCCGGATTGTTGATGCCCTGCAGGGACAGGTCATAGGCCTGCTGGAAGTACCACTTGGCGTCGTGGCCGTCCGGATCGGTGCGGGAGCACTCCGGATAGGTCGGGATGCTGTTGGGGTTCTCCAGCCACCAGGCGTAGGTCAGATAAGCCTTGGCGAGGTACAGGCGGGCGACGTTCTTGGTCAGGGCGCCGGGCAGACGCATATTGTCCGGAAGGTCCTGCATCGCGGTCTTCAGGTCCGGGAAGACGGCCTTGGTATAGACCTCGGGCACGGTATTGCGCACGGACTCGCGCACCGGCTTGCTGTTGAAGGCCAGTTCTCCGGCACCCAGGTCGAGAGGCACGCCGCCGAAGGTCTGCACCAGCTGGAAATAGTCGAAGGCGCGGAAGAAACGGGCTTCGGCGATCAGCGCTTTGTCCAGACCCACGTTCTCGGCGTTCTCGATGATGCCGCTGGCGGTGTTGATGTACGTGAACGCGTTGTTCCAGAGATTCTGGCTGTTCGAATTGCTGGGAAGCAGCGCCTCGGCGCCGGACAGGTCGGCGGACTTGAAGTTGCCGTCGGCGCTGGAACCGTAGGTAGCCTCGTCGGTGCCGGTGGTCAGGATGTTGTAGTAGTAGGCGTTGCCGTAGAGGTAGCGGAGCTGGGCGTACAGGGCGGTCAGACCGCCTTCCACACCCATCGGCGTGGTGAAGAAGTCCGGCGTGTAGAGGGTCTTGGGATGCTCTTCGAGCACCTTGTTGCAGGAAGAGACAAGGATGGCGACACCGGCGATACCCAATGCGATTTTAACTATCTTTTTCATATTCGGATCCGATTAGAAAGTCAAGTTCACACCGAACAGGAAGTTGCGCGTATTCGGCGTATTGAAGCCCACGTAGGAGAGACGGCTCGGACCGGGACGGCCGCTGGCGGTGGAGCCGCCGTTGGCGTTGGCTTCCGGATCAAGTCCGGTCTCGCGGGTGAAGTCGGAGAAGAGCACGAGGCCCGGGTTCTGCAGGGTGGCATAGACGCGGAGGTTGTCGATGCCGGCGCGGCGCAGGGCCGGGAGCCTGTGGAAGCGGTATGCCAGCGTGATCGTGCGGATCTTGAGATAGGATCCGTTGTACTGGGCCAGCACGGAAGAGTACTTGGGGCTGTCGTTGCTGATCTTGGATCCCGGTCGCGGATAACGGGCATTCGGGTTCTGCGGCGTCCAGTAATCGACGTCGATCTGGCCGCGGCGGCCGGTGAGCATGTTCAGGTAGGAGTTGCCGCTGTGCAGGGAGGACAGCAGGATGCCGCCGGCCTGGAAGGAACCGATCATCGAGAGTTCCAGGTTCTTCCAGCTCACATTGGTGTTGAAACCGCCCTGGAAGAGCGCCTCGGCGTTGATGGGCACGCGGTCGTTGTCGTCGATGGCGCGGACCGGGGTGCCGTCGGCATTGTAATCGCCGTGGTACTTGACCTTGATGCCGCCGATCGTTTCTTTCATGCCGTTCACGACGGAGCTGGGCTCGAGGATGTCCATGTAAGGATCGCCCTCTTTCCACAGGCCGTCGAACTCGTAGTCATACAGACAGTTCAGCGGATATCCGACAAACCAGGCCTGGCCTTCGTTGCGGTCCGTTCCGTCGGCCAGCGCAACCAGCTTGTTGCGGTTGGCGTAGATGTTCAGGCCGGCATCCCAGCGCCAGTCTCCCTTGTCGAGGATGACGCCGTTGAGGGTCAGTTCGAGACCGCGGTTCTGCGTGGCGCCGATGTTGGCGGTGTAGGAACTCACGCCGGAGGTGGACGGCAGGCCGAGGCTCAGGAGGATGTCCTTGGTATCCACCCGGTAGTACTCGAGGGTACCGCGCAGGCGGCCCCGCCAGAAGCCGAAGTCGAGACCGAAGTTCCAGGTCTGGGAGTACTCCCAGCCGAGGTCTTCGTTCGGAAGCGTGGACACGTAGTAGCCGGTCGCATATTGCGTATCGGCAAAGTTGTACGGCATCGTGCTGAGGCGGCCGAGGGTGGCGTAGGCGGAGATGGCCTGGTTGGAGGTCTCACCGTAGCCGATGCGGAGCTTGAGTTCGTCCAGCCAGCTGCCGGCGTCCTGCATGAAGGCCTCGTTGTGGATGTTCCAACCTGCGGAAACGGCCGGGTAGGTGTGCCACTTGTGACCGGTCGCCAGGCGCGAGGAAGCGTCGGAGCGGACGGCCGCGGAGAACATGTAGCGGTCGTCGTAGGTGTACATCAGACGGCCCATGTAGGAGATGAGGCCGGTCTGCGTGTAGCTGCCGCCGTTCACCGTGATGTCGGAAGCGACGGCGCTGCCGATGTTGTAGTACTGGAAGAGTTCGTTCGGAATGTTCTTGCCGGACAGGGACTGTCCGCTGCTGGTGGTCTGCTCGGCGGAATAGAGCGCCACGGCGTTGAAGTGGTGCTTGCCGAAGGTCCGGTCGAAGGTCAGGAGGTTCTCGACGGTCCAGTTGAAGGTATCGTTGAAGGACCAGGAGGCGCCGTTGGGGTTGGTGGCGGAGCCGTTCACGCCTACGCCGGTGAAGGAACCGCCCTTGGAGTTGCGGTAGTTCAGGCCGACGCTGCTCTTGAAATTGAGACCTTCGATCCAGGGGAAGTTGAACTGGACGTACCCGGTATTGTAGGTGGCGATCGACTTGGATTCGCTCACATAGACGCCCTGGGCGGTCAGGTCCTCGACGCGCTCGCGGGTAAAGACATACTGATCGACGTCGAGCGGCATGTTGACGCGCCATTTGAGATTGCCGTCAGCATCGTAAGGCACCACGAGCGGAGACTTGGACAGGACGGCGTACATATCCACCTGGTTGCCCGTATTGGCGGTGTAGCTGGTGTTGGTGGTGAAACCGACGCGGAACCACTTGCCGATCTTCTGGTCCACGCTGCCGTTCAGCGCGATGCGGTCGTAGCCCTGGGTCGGGACGACGGCCTCGTCGTTAAAATAGGTGACGCCGAAGCGGTAGCTGCCGTTCCGGGTGCCGCCGGCGATGTTGAGGTCGTAGTTCTGGGTATAACCGGTGCGGTAGAACATGTCCTGCCAGTCGGTGAACTGGGTGTCGGATTCGTCCAGCGTGTTCTGGAACTTGCCGGCCATCTGGCGCATTTGGATATATTTCTCACGCGGCATCATCGGATATTTGACGGCCTTCTTGAGGGTGACGTAGCTGTTGAAGGAGATCTTCGGCTCCTGGCCTTCGACACCCTTGTAGGTCGTGATGATGATGACGCCGTTGGCGCCGCGGGAGCCGTAGATGGCGGTAGAGGCGGCATCCTTGAGGATGTCCATGCTCTTGATGTCGCTCGGGGAGATATCCGTCAGGGAGCCCATGAAGGGCATGCCGTCGAGCACGATGAGCGGATCGTTGGAGGCGGACAGCGAGCGCTGGCCGCGGATGCGGATCTGCATCGAAGAGCCCGGCTTGGAGTTGGTCTGGGTCATTTCGACACCGGCGATACGGCCGTCGAGCGCGCGGGTGACATCACCGGCGGGGACCGCACGGAGGTTGTCGCCTCCGACCGAGACGATGGAACCGGTCACGTCCTGGCGGCGGGCGGTACCATAACCGATGACCACGGTACCCTCCAGCTGCTCGGCATCTTCTTCGAGGACAATGTCGATGCGGTTGCGTCCCTGGACGGCAACGCGCTGCGATTTGTAGCCGATGCAGGAGACCTCGAGGATAGCCGAAGAGGCCGCCTGGAGAGAATACGTTCCATCGACACCGGTAACGGCGCCGTTGTTGGAACCCACGACCATCACGGCTGCGCCGATGACGGTTTCTCCGCTCTTGTCCGTGACCGTGCCGCTGATGCTGATGTCCTGCGCAAGGGCGAACAGCGGCGCCATCAGGCTTACGGCCACGAGGGCGAGCGTTTTCTTAAGGTTTAATTGCATAGTTGATGAGATTAATGAGATTGGGATTGTCTGTTTTCAGGATTTTCGCCATCGCAAATGTATCGTATTTAATAATTGAGCCGCGCAAAGCCTGTTACATAAGCTATTAAATTCGTAACATTCCGCTTGCGGTAAAAATTGAATTTGTATTTTTGTACCAAATGGAACGAAAATGAAAAAGATACGGATAATTCTCGCCCTCGGCTGTACCTGCCTCCTCCCGGCGCTGGCCGCAGCGCAGGACGCCCGCCTGTACACCCCGGAAAACGGCTTGCCGAACACCCAGGTCAACCGCCTCTACCAGGACCGCCGGGGCTTCGTTTGGATCGGGACGGAGGGCGGCCTGCTTCGTTTCGACGGCGTGGGCTTCGAGACCTTCCGGCACGACCGCGAAAAAGAGAACACCCTGACCAGTTCCTCCGTCATCGACATCCTCGAGGACAGCCGCGGCACCAAATGGGTGGGTACCGCCAGCGGACTGGACGTCTTCGACTCGGACTACAACAGTTTCAGCCGCTACGATTTCCGTGACGAACGGATCCCCGACTCGAATCCCTACATCAGCCGGCTGCTCGAGCTGCCCGGACGCGACGGCAGCAGCCTGCTGGCCGCCACGAGCGGGTACGGCGTCTATTTCATCGACCCGGACACCCGGGAGTTGCGCGGGGACCTGCGCGAGCGCCTGTACCCTTATCTCCCGTCCGAATACGTGCGCACCCTTTTCCTGGACGCCGCGCGCCGCCTGTGGGTCTTTCCCGAAGGGACCGGCCTGCCGGCCATCCTGGACGCGGACAGCCTGACACCCGCCCGGGGCATCGTCTGGAGCCCGGAGATCCTCCGGCAGGCGGCGCAGATCCGCCTCGGGGACATCGCCGCGGACCCCTATTCCGGCGCCCTCCTGATCGGCAGTTCCCAAGGCCTGCTGTTCTTCGACGCCGCGACCGGGACCATACGGAAGGCACGCGGCCGGCAGGCATCCTCCCTGATCGCTTCTTCCATCATCTTCAACGGCCAGGCGAGTCCCGACGAAGGCCGGCCCTTCCTGGTCTGCAACGAGAACGGCGGCCTGTTCCAGTTCGACCCGCGCAGCGAAGAACTGGGACCGGCCCGCATCTCTTCCATCCGGGAAGACACCCGGGACTGGAAGGCTACCCTGATGTTCGAGGACACCCAGGGCAACCTCTGGCTCGGCCTGTACCAGAAAGGCATCGCCGTCGCCCCGAAATCCATGTTCGGCTTCTCCTACATCGGCTGCAGCAGCCGCGGCCTGCCCGGGGAGAACAGCGCCTGCATCATGTCCGTGTATGAAGACGGCACCACCCTCTGGGTGGCCACGGACGGCGCCGGCCTGTTCCGCAAGCCCCTGGACGGGAGCGGCCCCGAACGCATATACAACCGGGACAACTCCGCCCTCAGCAACAATTCCGTCATGGCCGTGACCGGCGACGTCCGCGGCACGCTCTGGATCGGAACCTTCCTGGACGGCTTGTACTACCTGGACGGAAGCGGCGTGAAGAAGTTTTCCGGATGGGACGTCGTCGGGACCGAGCGTATCCGCACCCTGGCCTACGACCCCGTGCGCGACCAGGTCTATGTGGGAACCTACGGCGCCGGACTCGTCATCATCGACGCCGCCCGGCGGAAAATCTCCGGCCACCTGGTCGAGGACGACTACCGCTGGATCAGCGCCCTGCATCTGGACGCCAACGGACTGCTCTGGGTAGGCACCTACAACGGCCCGAAGCGCTACGACCCGTCCTCCGGCAGGATCCTCCCTTACACGATCCTGCAGCAGGACCCGGTGCCGCCGCGCATCTACGCCATCGCCGGCAATGCCGACGGCACGATGTGGTTTGGCACGGAAGAAGGGCTTTTCTGCGTGGATGAAGCCACCCGGGACGTCCGGCAGTTCACCGAAACGGACGGCCTGGCGAACAACGTCATCCGGGACATCCTCTGCACCTCCGGCGGCGACGTATGGATCTCCACCACGCGCGGACTCTCGCGCCTGGCGCCGCGCACCGGCAAGATTACCAGCTATTATGCCTCCGACGGACTCCAGGGCAACGAATTCCGCTCCGGCGCGGCCTTCCGGTCCAACTCCGGACGGCTTTACTTCGGCGGCACCGCCGGCCTGACCGCCTTCTCGCCGCTGCTGATCGGCGGAAGCGCCCACGCCGTCCCCCAGGTGTCCCTGGCCCGGCTGACCCTGCTGGACCGCGAGGTCACCTACGACCCGGAAGCGGGCAGCGCCAACCTCATCGACAAGCATATTTCGGAAGCCTCCCGGATCACGGTCCCGCGGGGCGTGGACCTCTTCTCCGTGGAGTTTTCCGTCCCAGAATACACCAACCCCCAGCGCATCGTCTATGACTACCGGCTGCGCGGCTACGACGCCGGCTGGCGGACGGTCCAGGCACAGCAGCGCTCCGTCACCTACACGAACGTCCCCCCGGGCCGCTACGAGCTGGACGTCCGGGCCTATTTCGCCGGAGAGCCGGACGGGTTCACCCAGCACACCGTGAGCCTGAAGGTGGAGGCTCCCTGGTACCGCACGGGACCGGCCTTCCTGTGCTACCTGCTGCTGCTCACCGGCCTGGCCTTCCTGCTCCGGCGCTTCTACCGCCAGCGCAAGCAGCGTGAGATACAGGAAAAAGACGCCGAACTGAAGGAACTCCGCCTCGGCCTGTTCACCAATCTGACCCACGAGATCCGGACCCCGCTCACCCTGGTGATGGGCCCGCTGCGCACCCTGCGTGAAAACGAACAGGATCCCGCGCAGAAGGACACCTACAACCTGATGTACCGCAACTGCCTGCGTATCAACCGCCTGGTAAACCAGTTGATGGACATCCGGAAAATCGACGCCGGGCAGATGCCGATGCACTTCCGCCAGACCGACCTCGTCTATTTCGTCAAGGACATCATGCAGTCCTTCCTCCCGCTCGCGGAAAGCAAGCATATCCGCTTCGGCATCGACGCCGTCCATGCGGAAGAAAATGTCTGGATCGACCAGGGCAACTTCGACAAGATCATCTACAACATCCTCTCCAACGCCTTCAAGCACACCCCGGACGGAGGCCGCATCCGGCTCGGCATCTCCGCACCCCGGACCAACCGCGGCGAACTCGCCCCGGAGATCCGGGAGTTCCTGGAAGTCAGCGTGTTCAACTCCGGCAGCCGGATCGAGGACGCCTACATCAGCCGCATCTTCGACCGCTTCATCCAGGTGGACCCCTATGACGCCAACACCGGATCGGGCGTGGGCCTGAACCTCACCAAGATGCTGGTTGCGCTGCACCACGGGCAGATCGGCGTGGAAAACGAAGAGGACGGCGTACGCTTCCGCGTGCTCGTACCGCTCGGCAAGGACCACCTGTCCGACCAGGAACTCTCCGCCACCACCCACCACCAGGACCTCTATGTCAAGGGCCGCGAGATCCGTCTCGACAGCCACGAGGACGAAACCTTCGCCTCCGCCGCGTCCGAAGACAGGAAGGCCGCCAAGGCACTCCGGACGGTGTTCGTGGTCGAGGACGACGATGAGACGCGGGAGTACCTCTCTTCCCTGCTCCGCAGCCGCTACAACGTGGTCGCCTGCGCCGCGGCGCAGGAGGCCCTCTCCCGCATCGGGGAAACGGTCCCGGACGCCGTGCTCACCGACCTGGTGATGCCCGGGATGACCGGCACGGCCCTGTGCGCGGAGATCCGCCGCAACCCGGCTACGAAACACGTTCCCGTACTCATCCTGACCGGGCAGGACGGCGAACAGGAGGCGCAGGCCGCCAGCGACAGCGGCGCCGACAAGTTCCTCTCCAAGCCGATCTCGGTCGAACTGCTGCTCAGCAGCATCTCGCAGGTGATCGACGCCCGCGAGGCGGTCAAGGACAAGTTCGGCGTGGCGATGAACTTCGACTACTCCGGCATCAAGATGGGTTCCGCCGACGAACGGCTGATGCGCCGCGTGACCGAGAGCATCCAGGAGCACCTGGAAGACCCGGCCTTCGACGTGACCGCCCTCTGCGAAGACGTGGGCATCAGCCGCGTCCACCTCAACCGAAAGCTCAAGGAATACGGCAAGGAGCCGCCCAGCGTGCTGATCCGCAAATGCCGGATGAAGCAGGCCGCCTACCTGCTCGCCAACAACAAGGTCAACGTGTCCGAAGTGGCCTACCGCATCGGCTTCTCCTCGCACTCCTACTTCTCCAGTTCGTTCCGGGATTACTTCGGCGTATCGCCGCGGGAGTTCGTCGCGCGCCTGCAGGAGAACCCGGACGACGAAGCGCTGCGGAAGCTTTTCGAATAGGCCGCAGGCCCCGTATTGTTACACATTTGAAAACCTTTGGTCCCAAATCGGAACGCCCCGGAGGGAGTTTTGTTTACCTTTGCCCTACGTAAAAACCCTGCCACATGAGAATCCCGCATTTCTTTTCCGGCCTGGCCGCCGTCCTGCTTTCCTGCCTGACGGCGTCCGCCATCGATTTCCCCGGCATCACCGAAGCACGGACGGCCCCCGGCCGCTTCCCGCTGATTGAAAACAGCGTTCCCGCCGCCGTGGTCACGGACCCCGCCGAAGCGAAGGGCATCCTGCTGGCCGCAGCGAACCTGCGCGACGATTTCGCGCGGGTGTGCGGCACGGAGGCTCCCGCCGCGGGGCCGCGCGCCATCCTGGCCGGCTCCATCGACGGCCCCCTCATCCGGGACCTCGCCGCGAAAGGCCTGGTGGACGTCTCGTCCCTGCAGGGGCTTTACGAGAGTTATTTCATTTCCACCCTCGGCCGGTCGGTTCCCGGCTATGAAGACGTCCTGGTCATCGCGGGCTCCGACATGCGCGGGACCATCTACGGCATCTACGAAATCTCCGAGCAGATCGGCGTGTCGCCCTGGTACTACTGGGCGGACGTGCCGGCCGGACAGCGCGAGAACCTGTCGATGGCGCCGGGAACCTACCGCACCGATCCGCCCGCCGTGCGCTACCGCGGCATCTTCCTCAACGACGAGGCGCCCTGCCTGACCGGCTGGGTGAAGAACACCTTCGGCACCGACTACGGCGACCACCGCTTCTACGCCCGGGTTTTCGAGCTCCTGCTGCGCCTGCGGGCCAATTTCCTCTGGCCGGCGATGTGGGACTGGGCCTTCTACGCCGACGACCCGGAGAACAGCCGCACGGCCGACGAGATGGGCATCATCATGGGCACCTCGCACCACGAGCCCATGGCGCGCAACCACCAGGAATGGGTGCGCCGGCGCGGCGCGGACGGCCCCTGGGACTACACTGTGAACCGGAAAGTCCTCGACCGCTTCTTCACCGAAGGGATGGAGCGCGCTAAGGACACCGAAGACCTCATCACCATCGGCATGCGGGGTGACGGCGACGCCGCCCTGGGCAAGGAAGGCGAAGAGGCGAAATACATCGGCCTGCTGGAGGGCATCATCAAGAACCAGCGCAAGATCATCCGCAAGGTCACCGGCCGGCCCGCCGAGGAGCGCCCGCAGGTGTGGGCCCTCTACAAGGAGGTCCAGCAGTACTACGACCTGGGCCTGCGCGTGCCCGACGACGTGACGATCCTGCTGAGCGACGACAACTGGGGCGACGTGCGCAAGCTCCCCACCCCGGAGGAGCGTAAGCGCAAAGGCGGCTGGGGTATCTATTACCACGTGGACTACGTGGGCGCCCCGCGCAACTCCAAGTGGCTGAACATCACCCCGATACAGAATATGTGGGAACAGCTCCAGCTGACCTGGGCCTACGGCGTCGACCGGCTCTGGGTGCTGAACGTCGGCGACCTCAAGCCGATGGAATACCCCATCGACCTCTTCCTCGCGATGGCCCGCCGGCCGGAATCCTTCACGGCGGCGAACCTGCTGGACCACACACGCGCCTTCTGCGCGGCGGCCTTCGGGGAGGACCAGGCGGACGAGGCGGCCCGCATCCTCAACCTCTACAGCAAATACAGCGGCCGCACCACGGCCGAGATGATGGACCGCCGCACCTACGACCTCGCTTCCGGTGAATTCCGGCGCGTCTGCGACGACTTCGCCCGCCTGGAAGCCGAGGCGCTGCGGCAGTTCCTCGCCCTCGCGCCCGCCCGGCGCGATGCCTACCGGCAGATCATCCTCTTCCCCGTGCAGGCCCTCTCCAACCTGTACGAGATGTACTACGCCCAGGCGATGAACCACGACCTCTTCGCCAAGGGCGACCCGGCCGCGGACCGCTGGGCCGACAAGGTGGAGCGCTGCTTCGCGCGCGACGCCTTCCTGATGGAGCAGTACAACAAGGAGATGTCCGGCGGCAAGTGGGACGGGATGATGACACAGAAGCACATCGGCTACTTCTCCTGGAACGACAATTTCCCGGCGGACCGCCTGCCGGAAGTGAAGCGCCTCGGCGACGTGGCCCCCGGCGGCTTCTCCTTCGCGGCCGACCCGCGCGGCTACACCGCCATCGAGGCGGAGCACTGGTTCGCCTCGACGCCCGCGCCGGACGCGGCGTGGACCGTCATCCCCTACATGGGCCGCACGCTCGGCGGCGTGGCCCTGATGCCCTACACCGTCCCGGCGGAGGGCGGCACCCTGAGCTATCGGGTGCAGCTGCCCGAAGGCACGGCCGGCGTGAAGGTGCACGTGGTCACCAAGTCCACCCTCGCCTTCAACAACAGCGGCCACCGCTATGAGGTGGACCTGGACGGCGCGAAACGGGTGCAGTTCTTCAACGAACGGCTGAACGAAGATCCCGCCAACATCTATTCGGTCTATTATCCGACCGTCGCCCGGCGCGTCGTGGAGACCGTTTCCGAACTGCCCGCCGGCGGCGGCTGGACCACGCTCACGCTGCGTCCGCTGGACCCGGGCATCGTGTTCGAAAAGATCGTGGTGGACTACGGCGGATACACCCCGCAGTTCCTCTTCGGGGAAGAGTCCCCGGCCGTCCGCGCCGCCGCTGACTGATTATTTCCATTTTTTGACGCAATCCCGGCACACTCTGTCCGGGATTGCGCGTATATTTGTTATCTGAGGAAATAACGTAAAACCCATAACCTATGGCCAACACCGCAACGGAAGCCAAAGGCTTCTACAAACTCAACTGGAGACAACGCATCGGATTCGGCGCCGGCGACATGGCGCAGAACCTCATCTACCAGACCATCAGCATCTGGCTGCTCTTCTTCTACACCAACGTGTTCGGGCTCAAGCCCGGCGCCGCGGCCCTGATGTTCCTGATCGTCCGCCTCGTGGACGTCCTCTGGGACCCCGTGGTCGGCACCATCGTGGACAAGGGCAATCCCAAATGGGGCAAATACCGCTCCTGGCTCATCCTGGGCGGCATTCCGCTCGTGGGCCTCGCCATCCTCTGCTTTTGGAACGGCTTCAGCGGCTCCCTGCTCTACGCCTACGTCACCTACGTCGGCATGTCGATGTGCTACACCCTCGTGAACGTGCCGTACGGCGCCCTGAACGCCTCGCTCACCCGCGACACCAACGAGATCACCATCCTCACCTCCACGCGCATGTTCATGGCCAATCTCGGCGCCCTGTGCGTGAAGTCCCTGCCGCTGATCATCGCCATCTTTGCCCCGAAGGTCCTCAACCCCGAGACCGGCAAGATGACGGCCGTGTACAACACCCCGGAGGCCGCTCCCGCCTGGTTCATCACGATGACGATCTTCGCCCTGGCGGGCCTGCTGCTGCTGTTCTTCTGCTTCTCCCAGTGCAAGGAGAAGGTCGTGATGGACCAGAAGGAGTCCGCCAACGTGAAGGTGAGCGACCTGTGGATGGAATTCGTGCGCAACAAGCCGCTGCGCGTCGTGGCCTTCTTCTTCATCACCGCCTTCGCGATGATGAGCGTGGGCAACGCCGCCGACGCCTACTTCATGACCTATAACGTGGGCGCCACCCCGCTGCTGACCACCCTCTTCATGTGGCTCGGCACCATCCCGGCGTTCATCTTCATGCCGCTCGTGCCCGCCATCAAGCGCAAGATCGGCAAGAAAGGCATGTTCTACCTCTTCCTCGGCGTCGCGATCCTCGGCATGGCGCTGATGTACACCTTCGTGTCCATCCCGGCCACTAAGAGCAACTTCGTGCTGCTCTGCATCGCACAGTTCGTCAAGAGCACGGGCATCATCACCGCCACGGGCTACATGTGGGCCCTGGTGCCGGAAGTCATCTCCTACGGCGAATACACCACCGGCAAGCGCATCGCCGGCATCGTCAACGCCCTGACCGGCATCTTCTTCAAGGCCGGCATGGCCCTCGGCGGCGTGGTTCCCGGCCTGGTGCTTGCCTGGGTGGGCTTCAATGCCGACGCCGCGAAGCAGACCCCGCTCGCCGAGCAGGGCATCCTCTGGCTGGTCTGCGTGATCCCCGCCCTGCTGCTGCTCCTCGCCATCTTCATCATCAGCAAGTATGAGCTCAGCGACGAGCGCATGGACCAGATCAACCAGGAAATCGAAGCAAGACACTTAGCAGAATAACACCATGGCAAAGAAAGTTCAGAAACGCTACCTCTTCCCCGAGGACTATATGGCCGACCCGTCCGTGCACGTGTTCGACGGCAAGCTCTACATCTACCCTTCCCACGACTGGGAGTCCGCCGCTCCGGACGACGACTTCGGCAGCGAGTACGACATGAAGGACTACCACGTCCTCTCCCTCGAAGGACCCGACCCGATGACCTCGCCCATCAAGGACAATGGCATGGCGCTGGATATCAAGGATATCCCCTGGGCGCGCCGCCAGCTGTGGGACAACGAGGTCGTGAAGGGCCGCGACGGCAAGTACTACATGTACTTCCCGGCCAAGGACAAGACCGACATCTTCCGGGCGGGCGTCGCCGTGAGCGACTCCCCCACCGGCCCGTTCAAGGCGATGCCGGACCCCATCCGCGGCAGCTATTCCATCGACTACGCCATCCTGCACGACGATGACGACGAGTACTACATGTACTTCGGCGGCATCTGGGGCGGCCAGCTCCAGCGCTACGAGGACAACCTCGCCAAGGACTGCGGCACCTCCTACCCGGCCGACGGCCAGCCCGCCATCCCGGCCCGCGTGGTGAAGCTCTCCAAGGACATGCTCCAGTTCGGCGAGGATCCGAAGCCGGTCGTCCTCCTGGACGAGGACGGCACCCCGATCAAGGTCGAGGACAACGAGCGCCGCTTCTTCGAGGCCAGCTGGATGCACAAGTACAAGGGCAAGTACTACTTCAGCTACTCCACCGGCGACACGCACAAACTCTGCTACGCCATCGGCGACAACCCCTACGGCCCCTTCACCTACAAGGGCGTCATCCTGACCCCGGTGTTCGGCTGGACCACGCACCACAGCATCGTGGAGTATAACGGCAAGTGGTGGCTCTTCCACCACGACAGCGGCATCTCCAAGGGCATCAACCGCCTGCGCAGCCTGAAGGTCTGCGAGCTCACCTACCGCGAAGACGGCACCATCGAGACCATCGAAGGCCTCGATGAATAACGATAAACTGTACTAAAACCGGAACGGGGACCGCGCGATGCGATCCCCGTTTTTCTTATTCTCCGTATTCGTTTCGCAACCAAAGACCAAACAGCCGGTTGGTGACGGAATAGACCGTCCCGTCCCGTGTAACAAGTTCCTTTTCGTACAGCGAACGCATCGCGCTTTGTGCCGTGCTGGGGCTTTTGAGTGCGTGTTTTTTGCAGAAGGCGTACGAGGTGACACCCGGGACCTTTCCCTCCCTGGCCACGGCGATCAAGAGCCGTTTCTGACTTTCCGCCATCGTGGACAACTGTTCCCGGAATGCGCGGGCCCCCAGTTTGAGAAGGTGGTCCAGGACGGGCTGGACAAAATCTTCCGTGGCGGCTTCTCCCGGCGGCGTCCAGGCATAGAGTTCATTCAACATACGCTGGACATACCAGGTATGGCCTTCAAACAAACCATAGATGCGGCGGAAAGCCTCGTGGGAGATTCGTTTCCCGGCTTCATTGAAATGACGGGAGGCGAACCGGAGGTACGCTTCCTGCGGGATGGCTTCCAGGTAAAGCGGGGAGCAGCTCATGTAAAACGGCTCGGAGGGGCTGTTGAACAACGGCTCCATCATACGGCGCTTGCTCCCGGCAAACACGAACCAGGTGTGCTTGCACTTCTGCACGTAGCCCCGGAGCAGTTCGATGACGTTGCCCTCGGGGTATTCCGCTATCTGCTGGAACTCATCCATCGCCACGATGCAGGGCGTCCCGCTGCCTTCCAGATACTGGAAGATCTCCTTCAGGGACTCCTGCGGGAGGCGGATCTCTCCCAGGGCCAGGTCGAAGACGAACTGTCCCGAAACCGCATCCAGCTTGAAGCCGGGCCGCAGGGACTTGACGACGGACCAGAACCCTTCCAGCGCCTTCTTTCCGTGACTTTTGAGGGGACCGATGATTTCCTTGGCCAGCAGGAACACCATTTCGGACAGGGACGTTGTCGCGTATAGGTCCACGGAGAAGGTGCGGAAAGTCTCCCGGACGGCCGCCTGGTCAAAAGCGTGGGCGATCAGGCCGGACTTGCCCATCCTGCGGTCGGAGACCAGGACCGTGTTCCTGCCGTTCAGGATATTGTCGGTCAGGACTTTCGTTTCAAACTCCCGGTCGCAGAAATAGGCCGATCCGAGGTACTCGCTGGTGATGATGAAAGGATTGTTTGGTTTCATATTCCTTTGTTAATCAACGCAAAGATATTATTTTATTTTCAATTATTCAAATTATAATTATTTAACTTTAAATAATCTCGGGAAGGCCTGTCAATACATAAAACGGGGACCGCGTGATGCGATCCCCGTTGATTATGCTTGCCGTCAGCAGTTTTCTAGAAGGCGGCGATGAGTTCGTCGTTGCTGTAGGCGTCGGCGCCGTAGCAGGTCTTCAGGTAGGCCAGGCCGCCGAGATAGTCTTCTTCGGTGAAGGAATTGGTCGCTTCCTTGGCGGCCACCACGTCGTAGCCGAGGCAGTAGGCGTCGGCGGAGGTATGGCGGCAGCACATGTGCGTGTGCAGGCCGGTGATGATCACGGTCTTGACGCCCAGCTCCTTCAGGAGGATGTCCAGGTCGGTCTGGAAGAAGCCGCTGTAGCGGCGCTTGGGCACCACGAAGTCGCAGGGCTGCGGAGTCAGTTCGGGGATCACCTCGGCGCCGGGCGTGCCCACGATGGCGTGGTCGCCCCAGATCTGAAGCTCCCGGTCGATGCCCGGCAGGTGGGCGTCGTTGCAGTAGATGACAGGAACGCCCTTCTCGCG
This sequence comes from uncultured Bacteroidales bacterium, assembly GCA_947167015.1. Taxonomy (GTDB): domain Bacteria; phylum Bacteroidota; class Bacteroidia; order Bacteroidales; family UBA932; genus Cryptobacteroides. The sequence goes on along the minus strand of CAMVGM010000003.1, from coordinate 49,624 downwards.
CGCGGCAGCGAGCAGGCGGGCGGTGGCGGGGACGATGGCGCGGGCGCGGTCGCAGCCGATGGCGCCGGTCACGAAGTCGTTGAGCATGTCAACGACCAGGATGGCAGGATGATTCAATTTTTCCATATGCTTTGGTTTTGTGTGTTTTTCCATTCTTGTCCAGACCCAGTACATCAGCGCGCCCCAGGCCAGGAACAGGACCACGTACACCCAGAAGGGCAGCTGCGCCTGATAGGTATCCCAGTCCAGTTTTTTTTCGAATTCCGGGATGTCGGCATAGTAGTAGGCACCGGCGCCGAAGTCCAGCTCGGGGTTCAGCCCGATGCGGCGGACCATGATATAGACGGCCGCGGCCAGGATGGCCCCTCCCACCACGAGGAGGGCCACCCGGGCCGCGCGTCTGGATTTGGGCATCCTTTAGGAAAGGTGCGGGACAGGGAAGAGCACGCCGCTGAGCAGCAGCCACACCGCGAAGAAGGTCAGCGCGATGTTGAAGAACTGCCCGACGAGATAGAGCCAGAGCGGCTTGCCGCCCTGCATCTGCTTCACCAGGTCCTTGAAGTTGGTGTCCAGGCCGATGCTGACGAAGGCCAGCACGAAGGCCCAGTTCTTATACTGGTCGAGCACGCCGTTGATGGCCTTCACCTGGTCCGCGCCGGCCAGCGGCTGGATGATGAAGGACGCGACGAGCGACGCGATGAAGAAGCCGATGATGAATTTCGGGAAGCGGGTCCAAATCTCGCCGGCGCCCACTTTCTGGCCTTCCTTCCGGTTCACGCGGGTGGCGAAGAACAGGGCCACGAAGAAGGCGATGAAGCCGATGAGGATGTTCTGGATCATCTTGACCAGCACGGCGGCCTGCTCGGCCTCGCCGCCCAGCACGGAACCGGCCACGGCCACGGCGCCGGTGCTGTCCACCGTACCGCCGATGAGCGCGCCGCCCATGATCGGAGACATTCCCGTCCAGCGGATGATGACGGGCTCGAGGGCCATCATCAGCACCGTGAAGATAATGGAGATGGAGATGGTCATCGTCAGGTCGTCCTTCTTGCAGTTGGAGGCGGCGCCCGTGGCGATGGCGGCGGAGGTACCGCAGACGCTCGTGGCGGAGGCCATCGTGATCACCAGCGGCTTGTTGTCCATCTTGAGCACCTTGGTGCCGAACCACCACATGAAGAGGATGACGACCGGGGTGACGATCCAGGCGATGCCCAGGCCGTAGAGGCCGAACTTCGCGATGTTGGAGAAGAGCACGGAGAAACCCATGATCACCAGGCCCGTCTTGATGTAGAACTCGGTCTTGACGGCTGGCTTGAGCCACTTGGGCGTGCCTATCGTATTGGAAATCAGGATACCCACGATTAAGGCCCAGAAAGCCCACTCGAGATAGCGGTTGAGGGTGAACTCGGCGCTGATGAGGCGGACGATCACGGCCAGCACGAAGACGCCCAGGAACGCGGGGATGAATTTCTTCACTTTCTCGCCCAGCAGGGCGGCCCCGACGGTGAAGAGCACGCCGAGCACGAGGACCGTGCGCAGGAGCTTGCCCCAGAAGGCGCCGGCGGCGAACTGCTGCCCGAGCGGGACGACCTTGGCCATCTGCGCGTCGTTGAGCGCCTCGCCCCAGGTCCAGGTCTTGAACGTAAGAGCCGAGAAATCGAACGCCTTGGTCAGGACGGCCACGATGCCGATCAGGATGACGATGAAACCGATCCAAACGGCCAGCCAGTCTTCGGTCTTCCAAAGCTTGGACAGATTGTTGTTATTTGCCATTTTCTACAGGTTTTGGTTCTTATACGACAAACAAAGATAGCGTTTTTTCTTAACTTTGCTTTATAATCCGAACCCGACGATGATGGAGAAAACCTGGAGGTGGTTCGGCCCCTCCGACAAAGTCACCCTGGAAATGATGCGCCAGATCGGCGTGGAAGGCGTGGTGACGGCCTTGCACCGGCTCTCCCCCGGCGAACTGTGGACGGAAGCCGCCATTCGCGCGATGAAAGAGCGGATCGAGGCGGCCGGCCTGCGCTGGTCGGTCGTTGAAAGCCTGCCCGTCAGCGAGGAGATCAAGTACGCCGGCCCCCGGCGGGACGCGCTGATCGACACGTACATCCGGAGCCTGGAGAATCTCGGCCGCTGCGGCATCCATACCGTCTGCTACAATTTCATGCCCGTGATCGACTGGGTGCGCACCGACCTGGAGCGCCCGATGCCCGACGGTTCGCTGTCGCTGTATTTCGACTACGTCCGCTTCGCCTGGTTCGACATCAAGATCCTCGGCCGGGAAGGCGCGGAACGCGATTTTCCCCCGGAGGTCGTGGAGAAGGTGGAGGCGCTGGACCGCGTGGCCACCGACGCGGACCGCTCGCAGATCGTCGATACCATCATCACCAAGACACAGGGCTTCATCAACGGCCCGCTGGGCGGGGACGGCTCCCCCGTGGAGAAGTTCCGCGCCCTGATGGCGCCGTACGCCGGCGTTTCCAAGGCGCAGCTGCGCGAGAACCTGCGCTACTTCCTCGAGGCGGTCCTGCCCGTCTGCCGGGAATGGGACATCCGCCTGTGCATCCACCCCGACGACCCGCCGATGCCCGTCTTCGGCCTGCCGCGCATCGTCTGCGACGCCGACGACATCCGCTGGCTCCTTTCGGCCGTGGACGATTTCCACAACGGGCTCACTTTCTGCGCGGGCTCGCTCTCCGCGGGCGCGCACAACGACGTGGAGGCGATGGCGCGCGAGTTCGCCCCGCGCACGCATTTCGTGCACCTGCGCTCCTGCAATCTCCTGCCGGGCGGCGACTTCGTGGAGGCGCCGCACACCGCCGGGCGCGTGAACCTGGTGGAGCTGGTACGCATCTTCGAGCGCGAAGGGCGCGAGCTGCCGATGCGCGTGGACCACGGCAAGACGATCCTGGGCGACGAGGCCGTCGGCTACAACCCGGGCTACGGCTTCCACGGCCGCATGCTCGCCCTGGGGCAGGTGGAAGGGATGATGGCGGCCGTACGCGACGAAATCAAACGATCCAAGATATGAACGAACAGTTTTCCGTAGCCGGCAAGGTGGCCGTAATCAGCGGCGCCGCCGGAGCCTTGGGCGGCTCGCTCGCCCGTCATTTTGCGGCGCAGGGCGCCGACGTGGTGGCCCTCGTGCACCGTCCCGAACAGGTGGAACCCGTGGTGGAGGCCCTGAATGCTCTCGGCGGGCGGCCCTGCGGCTATGCCTGCAACGTGATGGACACGCAGGCCGTCTCGAAGATCGCGGACGAGGTGGTGGCCGCCTACGGGCGCGTGGACATCCTCATCAACGTGGCGGGCGGCAACGTGGCCGGGGCCAACGTGATGCCGGACCAGAACTTCTGGGACATGAAGCTCGAGGACTGGACCAAGGTGCTGGACCTCAACCTCAACGGCACGGTCTATCCCTGCCACGTGTTCACGAAGGTCTTCGCCGCGCAGGGTTACGGCTGCATCCTGAACATCTCGTCGATGGCCGCCTACGACGCCCTGACGCGCGTGGCGGGCTACGGCGCCGCCAAGGAGGGGGTGTCGAATTTCACCCGCTGGCTGGCGGCCGAGATGGCGATCAAATACGGGGAGAAGATCCGCGTGAACGCGCTGGCGCCGGGCTTTTTCATCGGCAAGCAGAACCGCGCCGCCCTGCTGAACGAGGACGGTTCGCTGACCGACCGCTCGAAGAAGGTCATCGCCAAGACGCCGATGCGCCGCTTCGGCGACCTGACCGAACTCAACGGCGCCGCGCAGTTCCTCTGCTCGGACGCCGCCTCCTTCGTCACCGGCGTCGTCTTACCCGTAGACGGCGGCTTTTCCTCCTTCAGCGGAGTCTAGCGGAAAAAACGGGAGAGCCAGGCCTGGTCGACGGTGGCGAGGCCGGTCGCGGAATCGCGGATGACGGGATTGCGCTGCAGGATCCCGGCGCAGTCCTCATAGACGTTGAAGCCCACCGCCACCAACTCCATCTGCCCGTTCTCCGGATAGGTGAACGTCATCTCGCCGTCGGCCCCCTCCGTCCCCACGAAACGAAGCGTCACGTCCTTCTTCAACTCCTGGCAGGTCACGAACTTGCACATCTCGATGACGATGTCATCCAGCCCGCAGCCGAAGATCTTCACCTTCTCGACGAGCTCCCCGACGCTGCTCACCAGCCGGCCGGTAAAACCCTCCGGCAGGCCGTCCGCCGCCAGCGGCGTCTCCGACAGCACGATCATCAGACGCTCGTCCGTATCGTAATACAGGAACGGGAATTTCAGCAGGTTGACGGTCCCGCACACCGGGCAGGCGCGCTTGAACAGCTCGCCACTCCGGACCTGCTCCTTCAGGTCCGAAGCAAGCGCGGCGTTCACGCTCTGCGGCACCTCTGCGGAAAACTGCGTCCCGCAGCGGGAACAGGTAGTCTTTATCTCAGACATTGAAAAGGAAATGCATGATGTCGCCGTCCTGCACGACGTACTCCTTGCCCTCGATCCCCATCTTGCCGGCGGCGCGGACGGCAGCCTCGGTCTTGTACTTCACGAAATCGTCATACTTGATCACCTCGGCGCGGATGAACCCCTTCTCGAAATCGGAATGGATGACGCCGGCGGCCTTCGGGGCCTTGTCGCCCTTGTGGATGGTCCATGCGCGGCACTCGTCCGCGCCGGCCGTGAAGAACGTCTGCAGGCCCAGCAGGTGATAGGCGCCCTGGATCAGGCGCACCACGCCGGACTCCTGCAGGCCCATCTCCTCCAGGAACATCTGCCGGTCGTCGTAATCCTCCATCTCGGCGATTTCGGCCTCCGTGCGGGCGGAGATGACCAGGATCTCGGCCTGTTCGTCCTTCACCGCCTCGCGGACGGCGTCCACGTACTTGTTGCCGCTGACCGCGGACGCGTCATCGACGTTGCAGACGTACATCACGGGCTTGTCGGTGAGCAGGAAGAGGTCGTGCGCAAGCGCGGCTTCCTCGTCATTCTGCAGGGGGACGCTGCGGCAGGACTTCCCCTGCTCGAGGGCGGCCTTGTAGCGGAGCAGCAGGTCGAGGAGCTTCCGGGCCTCCTTGTCGCCGCCGGTCGTGGCCTGCTTCTGAACCTTGGAGATGCGGGCGTTCACCGTCTCCAGGTCCTTGATCTGCAGTTCCAGGTCCACCACCTCCTTGTCGCGCACCGGGTCCACCGAGCCGTCCACGTGGACGACGTTGCCGTCGTCGAAGCAGCGCAGCACGTGCAGGATGGCGTCGCACTCGCGGATGTTGGCGAGGAACTGGTTCCCGAGGCCCTCTCCCCGGCTGGCGCCGCGGACCAGCCCGGCGATGTCCACGATGTCCACCGTGGCGGGAATCGTGCGCTGGGGATGGCAGATCTCCGTCAGCACCTCCAGGCGCTTGTCGGGGACGTTGGTGGAGCCGAGATTGGGTTCGATGGTGCAGAACGGGAAATTGGCGCTCTGGGCGCCCCCCGCGCTCACGCAGTTGAAGAGGGTGGATTTGCCGACGTTGGGAAGGCCGACGATGCCGCACTTGAGGGACATGTTCTTTCGATTTTATGGTACAAAAATACACAATTTTCACCATATTCGCAGACGGAACGACTTAAACTGACGAACGATGAAAAGACTTCTTCTCCTCCTCCTGCTGGCGGCCCCGCTGCCGCCGCTCCCCCTTTCAATCCGCGCACAGGCGCCGCCTGCCGGCCGCGATTCCCTGCTGGTCGTCTTCTGGAACGTGGAGAACTTCTTCGATTACCACTCCCCGGAAAAGCCGCAGTACTGGACGGCCGGGCGCTTCTATGCGAAGTGCGACGCCGTGGCGAAGACCCTGCTGCGCATCGCCGACCGCTACGGACGCCTGCCGGACGCGGTGGGCTTCGCCGAGGTCGAAAACGGCTACGTGCTGCGGCAGATGAACGCCACGACGGCCCTGCGGAAGCTCGACTACCGCATCGTCCATTACGAGTCCCCGGACCACCGCGGCATCGACTGCGCACTGCTCTGCCGCCGTTCCACTCTCCCCCTGCGCGCCAGCGCCCCCAAACACGTTCCGGACAGCGCGGGCGGCGTAATGGCCACGCGGGACATCCTGCTCGCGGAATTCGACAGCCTCGCCATCCTGGTGAACCACCACCCGTCGCAGATCGGCGGCAAGGACGAGCGGCGCGAGGCCGCCCGCGCGCGGCTGCAGACCCTGACGGACTCGCTCCACGCCGCCGGGACCGCCCGCACCCTCGCCATCGGGGACTTCAACCAGGACCTGTGGCCGGACGCCCCGCAGGGGACGCTCAAATACAACGGACGCTGGGAAAAGATCGACGGCGCCTTCGCCGGGGGCTTCTCCGCCGTGCGGGAAGAGGTGTTTGCCGACCCCCTGCTGCTGGTCCCGGATTCCGCTTTCGGCGGACTGAAGCCCCGCCGGACCTTCGTGGGTCCGCGTTATCAGGGCGGCGTAAGCGACCACCTCCCTGTTGTGATTATCGTTTATTTTTGATACATTTGTGGTTGCGACAAATTCTAAAATCACATAGTTATGCAAGACATGAACACCAAAATCCACGAGAAATTCCTCTCCCTGTACGGCGAAGGCGGTACGATGTACGCTGCGGCCGGCCGTGTCAACCTGATCGGCGAGCACACCGACTACAACGGCGGTTACGTCTTCCCCGGCGCCATCGACAAGGGCATCGTCGCCGAAATCAAACCCAACGGCACCCGCCGGGTGAACCTGTTCTCCCTGGACTATGACGCCGTGGCCGGATTCGGCCTGAACGAGGAGGACAAGCCCGAAGAGGCCTGGGCCCGCTACGTCTTCGGCGTGTGCCGCGAGACGATCAAGCGCGGCGGGAAGGTGGACGGTTTCGACGCGGTTTTCGCGGGCGACGTGCCCCTGGGCGCAGGCCTGAGCTCTTCCGCAGCCCTCGAGAGTTGCTTCGCCTTCGCGATCAACGACCTTTTCCAGAACGGCATCGACAAGTTCGAACTCGCCAAGATCGGCCAGAGCACGGAGCACAACTACTGCGGTGTGAAGTGCGGCATCATGGACCAGTTCGCCTCCTGCTTCGGCAAGGCCGGCAGCCTCATCCGCCTCAACTGCAAGACCCTGGAATACAAATACTTCCCCTTCGACCCCAAGGGCTACAAGCTCGTCCTGGTGGACTCCTGCGTAAAGCACGAACTCGCCTCTTCGGCCTATAACTACCGCCGCCAGAGCTGCGAGCGCGCCGCCGCCGCCATCAAGAAGAACCATCCCGAGATCGACTTCCTGAGCGACTGCAAGCGCGTGTGGCTGGACGAGGTCCGCGACCAAATCTCCAGTGAGGACTTCATCCGCGCGGAATACGTGATCGGCGAGGTCCAGCGCGTGCTGGACGTCTGCGACGCCCTGGAGCGCGGTGATTACGAGACCGTGGGTGAGATGATGTACCAGACCCACTTCGGCCTGAGCAAGCTCTACGAGGTAAGCTGCGAGGAACTTGACTTCCTCAACCGCCTGGCCCGCCGGCTCGGCGTGACGGGTTCCCGCGTGATGGGAGGCGGCTTCGGCGGCTGCACCATCAACCTGGTCAAGAACGAGCTCTACCTGCCGTTCGTGGCCGCGGCCAAGGCGGAATTCACCCTCAAGTTCGGCCACGCCCCGAAGATCTACGACGTCGTCATCTCCGACGGCGCCCGCAAGCTGTAATCCCCTGCCCGGGAAAAGAAGAACCGGCCCCCACGCACGTAGGGGCCGGTTCTTTTATGACGTGCCGCGAACTAGAAGAAGCGCTCGCGGTTGTCTTTGACGTTGTCGTATTCCTGCATCACGGAGAGGATCAGCTGCGAGAGGTACTGGGCCTTCTGCGTGGACAGCGCCTTGGCGTCATCCTCGGTGTAGAAGGAGCCAGTCTCGCGGTTGGAGACACGGACGACGTAGGAACCCATGATACCGGGGACGGGGCCGAAGATCTCGCCATCCTTGGCGGCGGCGACGGCACCGATCAGGGCCGGCTCGACGCCGGTGGAACCCAGCGAGAGGGCATCGCGATGCTCGACCTGCACGCCGAGACGCTCGGCGACTTCCTCCATCGTGGTGGCGCCGGCGATCTTCTCGGCGACCTCCTTGGTCTTGACGGCCTGGATCTTGTCGGAGTACAGCTTGTCCTGGATTTGGGGAGCGACCTTCTCGACCGGGGTGTAACCCTCCTTGGTGGCGTCCTTCACGGCGACGACGAAGAAGTAGTTGTTGTCCACGGTGATGATGTTGGAGGCCTTGCCGACCTTGTTGTCGAAGGCCCAGCGGGTCACTTCCTTGGCGTTGTCGATGGCGCCGTAGTTGGCGGTCGCCTCGCTGATGGTGGCCGGATGGGAATAGACCTTGGTGGAATCGAGGGCCTTCTTGTAGCCGTCGTAGGTACCGCCGGCGAGGGTGGCGAAGGTGTTGGCCTGCGCGTAGAAGGAGTTGAAGGTATCCTTGCTGGCCAGGGCGCTCTTCTCGAGGACGGCGACCTGCTTCTTGGCGACCGGCTTGGTCTTCTGGCTCACGACCACGATGTGCTTGCCGTACTGGGTATCAAGGATATACGGCTGGTTCACGGCGGCCTCGAAGACACCCTCGAAGCCCGGAATCATATAGGTCTGGGTCATCCAGCCGATGCTGCCGAGTTCGCCGTCGGCTGCGGAACCCTGGTCGGCGGAATAGCTCGCGGCGAGGTTGGCGAGGTTGCCGCCCTTCTTCAGCACGGTCAGCAGGCTGTCGGCCAGCTGGCCGGCGTTCTCACCCTGCAGAAGGATGTGCTTGACGAATGCGGAGTCGGGAAGCATCTTGCTGTCCATTTCGCGGGCCGCCAGGAAGGTGTTGCCGGAGGTGACGATCTGGGTGAGCTTGTTGCCGGAGAAGATCTGCTCGTCGAGCTCGCGGTTGACCGTGGCGAGTTCGCCCGCCTTGTACCAGTAGGTATCCAGGGCGCGGTCGGAGTTCTTCGACAGGAAGGAACGCATGTTGTCGGTGGTGGCGAACTCGTCGTAGGCCTCGTTCATCGCGGCGCTGGCGGCGGCGATGTCGTCGGAGGACGGGACGACCTCGTAGATCACGTACTCGATCTCACGGGTGGCGTTCTGCTTGAAGAAGTCCTTGTGGGCCTTGTAGTAGGCGCGGATCTCGTCGGAGCTCACGGTGACGGTGCTGTCGGGAACCACCGGGTAGAAAGCCACGCAGTAGTCCACGTCGGCCGTGGTGTTGCCCTCGGCGACCGCCTGGGCGAGCTGCAGCGCGTTGTCCATGCCGCTGGCGTTGAACAGGGCGCCGTACTTCGCATAGTACTGCTGGTTGTGGACGGTGTTCTGGATGTAGTCCCAGTAGGTGCGCAGCTGGCCGCTGCCGTCGGCGTCGACGTTCTCGATGAAAGCCTTCAGGCGGTCGGCGGAGAAGTTGCCGCTCTCGTCCATGAAGACGGGATTCTGTGCCAGGGCGGGGGAGACATACTCCCCGCTCATCAGGGAGACCATTTCGTCCTCACCCACGGTGATGCCGGCGTTCTTCGCGTTCTTGACAAACATGTATTTGTCGAGAAGCTCCTGCCAGGCAGCGCTGCGGATCTGCTTCTGCGTCTCCTCGTCGCGTCCCGCGCCGAGCAGTTCGTTGATGGTCGTGTAACGGTCGACGTCGGCCTGGAAATCCGTATAGGAAATGTTCTTGCCTGCGATCTGGCCGACGTCATACTTGGAGGACATCGAGTTGAGCGCAGACTCCAGGGTGCTGGGGTCGATGATAAAGGAAAGGAGGGCCAGCGCGATGATGATGGAAATCACGAGGCCGAATTTAACGCGTATTTTTTCAAGTACCGCCATTGTTATGTGTTTTTATAATTTTCCGATAAGGGGCTGCGAATTTAGTCAATTTTTTGGAAACGGCCCAATAAAATTCACAGAATCAATGATTACGAGCGTACTATCCTGCACGACGACCCCGTATCCGTCGAACGGACGGTACAGGATCGAGTTGCGTACGTGGTCGTCGGAACGCATCCCGTATCCCTGCAGGAAGCCCTGCCGGGAATACATCTTGACGTAGCAGTCGGTATAGACCTCCCGCTTCGCCTGGTCCCAGTAGATCGTGTCCGTCTCCATCGTTTCCTGCTCGATGACATTGTGCAGGATGACGTTGCCGAAGGCCTCCCAGATCTCGTCCTTGTTGCGGTCCTTCGGAACGATGTGCCGCGCGTCGTCCGCCACGATGACAGATTCGAGCAGGCCCTCATCGGTATAGCCATAGACCGAAATCCCGTTCGGGAAGGCGTCGTACGAAGCCGTATCGGCGTCGTAATGCTCCATCAGGTCGGATTCGATACGCATCGCCACGGAGCCGTTGCGCGTCTGCACGGCGAACATGTCGTAAATCCGCTGGGTGGGCGTCTTGTCCAGGTCGAGCCGGTCCGCTTCCCCGATCTGGCTGCCGCAAGAAACGACAATGCTGGCAACCACCATCGTGATTGCCAGCAAGATAAGGATATGTCCCTTCCGTCGCAAACTAACGGGTACGCACCGTCGTCGTGGCACGCATTCCGCCGCAGACGACCGTATAGGACTGGCCGCGGGTGACGTCGTACATGAAAGCCTCGGCGGTCTCCGGGAAATACACGCTATACTGGCTGATGTAGCGGTTCGCCTCTTCCGTCAGGGACGGGTCTGCGGCCTTGGCCTTGTTCATGTAGTCGCAGGCCACCCAGTAAGGGGCGCGACGGGAAATCTCGTCGCCGCCGCAGCGGGTGGAGCCCCAGATGTTGCCGATCAGGAAGTAGGCCTTGCCGGCCATGGCCTCGTTCTCGGCGGCCACCTTGGAAGCATACTCGAAGGCGCGGCCGCTCTGGCCTGCCTTGAAGCAGAGCGTAGCCAGCTCGTAGGTCCAGTCACCCCGCTTGGCATCGTCGGCCTCGAGGCCGGCCAGGGCGTTCTCCAGGTAGGAGACAGCCTCGGTGAAGTTGCCGCGGCCACCGTGCAGGCGGGACAGGTAATAGGAAGAGCTCGGGGACGGATCCAGCTTGTTCATCGTGGTCACGGCCTGCAGGAAGAGGTCGTTGTCGTCGCAACCCTCGGTGATGCTCATCGTCTTCACGATGCTCTGGGCGAGCGTCAGGTTGTCCGGATCGGCGGCCAGGCGCGGGGTGTACAGCTCGACGAGGGTCTCGCAGCTGGCGACCTTGCTGGCGGCGAAGACGCTGCCCATGTCGTTCTTGACATTGGCCACCTGCTCCTTGTCGGCATCGTTGGCCGGCTTGATGGTCTCGAGCAGGTCGCTGTTGCGCTGGTAGGCGTTGATCACGGTCTCGGCATCCAGCTGGCCGGCCTGGAACAGGTCGATAGCGGCCTGGAGGTCGAAGAGCAGCAGGGTCGGACGGATCTTCTCCTTGTTGGCGGCGATGATGCCCTCGAAGCCGTCATAGAGCTTCTTGGGATCGTTCTTCACGTAGTTGAACAGGTCCTGGCCCTTGTTGTTGAGGGCGGCCACCGCATTGTTGGGGTAGTACTGCGCACGGATATCATAAAGCGTGAGCAGGGAGTCCACCAGGGCGTTGCGGTACTTGGCATCCTTGGCGTTCTTGCTGATCATCTGGCGGAGCAGGGTCGCGCCGTTGATGTACAGGTTCTGGCTCGCCGTCGGCGGGCAGAGCTTGTAGGCCTGGCGCCAGCTCGGCATGGCCTCATCATAATTCTTCTGCTTGAAATACTCAGAGTAGAAAGAAAGGTTCTTGATGCACTCAGCGCTGTCTGCGCCATACTTGCCTTGCGCGAAGACCTGGGTCCCCGTCAGCATCGCGGCAATCGTCAGGAGGGCAATGGTTAACTTTTTCATATCTCAATAATGTTATTTCGTTTTAGCATCCTAATTTTACTGATACTGGACCTTCCGGAACCAGATGTCGAAGAGGTTGAACCCGATGGAGAAGTTTATGTACCGCTCCCGGACCATCTTCTCAGAGACCGCGCCCCGCTGACCGAAATCGACGCCCAGCGTCAGGCCGTTGTAGTTGTTCACGATCGGCAGGGTGAATCCCAGCGTGATGCCTGTCGACGTTACACGATTACCATCTAGCAAATAGTATTCCTTTTTGTGATAGGCCCCCAGACGGTATGCCACGTGGTTGAAATAGTAGCGTATGTCGTTGCGGTTCGGAATGATTTCAAAACCAACGCGATACGCCTCTGCGACGGTGGCGGAGAAAGATTTGCACGCAGTGAATCCCCGGGTTCCGTCCAGCCCGCAGCCGCTCCAGTCGGAACGGGTATAGTCGAACGCGGCCATCCAGCGGCCGTTGTCCCGCAGGGAAAGGCCCGCGCCAAGTTCGCCGGCGAGCTGCACCTTGGAATCGGTGCCGAGTTTGTCCACCTTGAAGAACAGCGTGTCCGAAGCGGCCGTGCCGGCAGAGAAACGGGAACTCTCCGAAGTGCCGCCGAGACGCGCCGAGGTGGTGTACGTGGCTCCGAGGCCGAGGGTCAGCGCCGAGCCGAGCGGCTGCTCGTACTGGACGCCGAACTTGAAACTGCTTCCCGTCAGGCGGACGGTCGAGCCGTTCTTGATGCTGTTGTATGAGGCATCGTTGAAGGTCGTATAGAAGGTCTTCTCGATCTTGCCGAAGTAGTAGTTCCACTGCGCGCCGACGGACAGGCGTTTGCCGATGCGGGCGCCGGCCATGACGAATCCCTTGTACACGCTGCCGTTTCCGGCGGCGGAATAGGTGATGTTGCCGGTGCGGCCGATCAGGTCCGGGTCGGTATAGTTGAAACTGTAGCCGAAGCCGGTATCGCTGTAGGGCTGGATACCCACCATCATCGCCGTACCTTTCCAAAGCGGGAAGGACATCGCCAGGTCGTTGATGTTGAACGTGTTGCTGGCGGATTTGATGTTGCCCTGCTGGAACATCTTGTTGTCGCTGTAGAGCGAGAAATCGGTCATGAAGGCGAGGCTGTCCCGCGCCGTGACGGCGGCGGGGTTCAGCAGGTTCAGGTAACGGTTGTTGCGCACGCCGACGCCCACACCGCCCATGGTCTTGTTCCAGGCGGTTCCGGGCTGGGCGAGGTCGCCGACTCCGTATATGGAATAGGGCGTGTAGGTACCCGCAGCCTGCCCGTGCGCGCTGAAAGCGGTACACAGGGCGATGATTGCGGCCAAGACAGCTCTATTTAAGATTCTTCTCGACATAATCGTCCGTTATCAATGCCAGGCCCATCAGAACCAGATTGCAAACTACAAAGATGGAATTTTTCATCCGTTTGGCAAAATAAATTGCGTCTCCACCCGTAAATATTACGATATTCTCCGGTCTGCGCCTGATGTACCCTTCAATTTCAAACATTATGCCCGAAATGACGCCGGACTCCACGGACTCCGTCAGGGAATGGCCTTCCGGGCGGTGTTTTTCGGGCGTATCGACCAGCGGAAGGGACTTGGAATAGCGCTCCAGCGCCTTGAAACGCGTCCTGCAGCCGGGGGAGACGTTGCCCCCCAGGTAACGCCCGTCACGGCTCAGGAAATCCACCGTCAGCGTCGTTCCGAAGTCGAAAACGGTCACCGGCTTCTCCTTGAAGAGGTACGCCGCGGCGATCAGTTCCGCCGCCCGGTCATAGGACAGGTATTCGGGCAGGTCGTAACGCAGCAGGTAATTCGTGTGGGCGCGGTCCAGGATGAGCAGATGGCCGCACCGGCCGCGCAGGACCGCCTCTTCTTCCGGAGAAACCCCTTCCGCGGAGGCGACGGTCAGCACCTCGGGACGGTCCTTTTCCAGCAGGGAGAGCAGATAATCCATCATCTTCTCTCCCTGGTAACGGAAGGTTTTTCCGAGGGTGCTTCCCTCGGCCCAGGCGGCTTTCAGCGCCGTATTGCCGGTTTCAACCAGGAGATTCGCCATACGTGCAATCGTGCAAATTTACGAAATTATCTCAACTTGCCCAAAATGGACCGGGCATCCTGCAGGGAAGGCACGTTCCGGACCACGATCTTGAGTTTCCCCTCGCTCTGTTTGAGTTCGTAGCGCGGCGTCGCGGCGGCTTTCTCCAGCAGGGTGGCGAAAGTCTGCGATTTGTAATAGGGGGACATCTGGTTCGCGATGAAGAAGGTGATCATCAGCCCGTTCTTCACGATGATCTTCTCGAAGCCCAGGGCGGCGCCCAGGTTGCGAATCTTGACGACCTCGAAGAGGTTCTGCAGTTCGGCGGGGAAGGCGCCGAAACGGTCGGACAGCTGGGCGGCGTAGCGGTCGATCTCCTTGTCGGAAGACATGGCGTCCAGGACACGGTAGATGCGGATCTTCTCGGCCGTCACGTCGATGTAATCGTCGGGGATATGGGCCGGCTGGTCCGTCTCTATCGTGCATTCCGTCACGAACTTGCCCCGGTCGTTCTTCGTCACGAGGCCGGTTTCCACGCCCAGTTCCTCCATCGCTTCCGCGAGGATCTTCTGGTAAGTTTCGAAGCCCATGTCCATGATGAATCCGCTCTGCTCGGCGCCCAGCAGGTTGCCGGCGCCGCGGATGTCCAGGTCCTGCATGGCGATGTTGAAACCGCTGCCCAGGTCGGAGAATTCCTCGATGGCCTTCAGGCGGCGGCGCGCGTCGTCGGTGATGCTCACCAGCGGGGGCACGATCAGGTAGCAGAAGGCCTTCTTGTTGGAGCGTCCCACCCGGCCGCGGAGCTGGTGCAGGTCGCTCAGACCGAAGTTCTGCGCCTGGTTGATCAGGATCGTGTTGGCGTTGGGAATGTCCAGACCGTTCTCGATGATGGTGGTGCAGAGCATCATGTCGTAGTCGCCGCGGATGAAGTCCAGCATCTTGTTCTCCAGTTCGCGGGATTCCATCTGGCCGTGCGCCACGCAGATCTTCATATCCGGGATCAGGCGGTGCAGGATGTCATAGATGGCAGGCAGTTCCTCCACTTTGTTGTGCAGGAAGAAGACCTGGCCGCCCCGGTTGAGTTCATAATTGATGATGCTCCGGATTTCTTTCTCGTCGAAAAGGATGATCTCCGTCTGGATGGGGATGCGGTTGGGCGGCGGGGTGTTGATGATGCTGAGGTCCCGGGCGCCCAGCAGGGAGAACTGCAGCGTGCGGGGGATCGGAGTGGCCGTGAGCGTGAGGGTATCGACGGACGCCCGGATCTGACGGAGTTTCTCCTTGGCGGACACGCCGAATTTCTGTTCCTCGTCGATGACCAGCAGGCCCAGGTCCTTGAATTCGAAGTCCTTTCCGAGAATCTTGTGCGTGCCGATCAGGATGTCGATCTGGCCCGATTTCAGCCGTTGCTTGATATCGGTGATTTCCTTGGCGGTACGCAGGCGGCTGACGTATTCCACGTTGCAGGGCAGGTTCTGCAGGCGCTGGGTGAAGGTATTGTAGTGCTGCAGCGCCAGGATGGTCGTCGGCACGAGCACAGCCACCTGCTTGTTGTCGGAAACGGCCTTGAAAGCCGCCCGGACGGCGATTTCCGTCTTTCCGAAGCCCACGTCACCGCAGATGAGGCGGTCCATCGGGCAGTTGTCCTCCATATCCTGCTTGACGGCCTTCGTCGCGGTCTCCTGATCCGGAGTGTCCTCATACATGAACGAGGACTCCAGTTCCTCCTGCAGGTAGGTATCGGGGGAGTAGGCGAAGCCCTTGGACGCCCGCCGCTTCGCATAAAGCTGGATGAGGTCCTTGGCGATGTCCTTAACGCGGGACTTCGCATTGTATTTGAGCGTCGTCCAGCTCTTGGATCCCAGTTTGTTGATCCGCGGAGGCTCTCCGTCCCGGGAACGGAAACGGGAAATCTTGTGCAGCGCGTGCACGGACACGAACACCACGTCGCCGTCCTTGTAGGTGATTTTCACCACCTCGCGCATCCTTCCGTAGTCGTCGCGCAGGCGGACCAGGCCGCCGAACACGCCGACACCGTGATCGATGTGTACGACGTAATCCCCTATATTGAAAGAATTCAGGTCGTTGAGCGTCAACTGCTCGCTTTTTTCGACCGTGCGGCGGATGTTCACCCGGTGGAAACGGTCGAAAATCTCGTGGTCAGAATAGCAGCAGACCTGCTCGTCCGCATCGATGAAGCCGTTGTGGATGTTCTTTCCGCTGACGAACTCCGGGATGATGCCGCCGTTCTGTCCCAGGATGGACCGGATGCGCTCCAGCTGGGATTCCTTCTCGCCGTAGATATAGACCTTGTATCCCGATTCGATACGGCTGCGGATGTCTTCCGTCAGGATCTCGAAGTTCTTGTTGAAGGAAGGTTGCGGAGAAATGTGGAACTGGACGAAATCGTCGCCGTCGTGCGAGAGGGGAGTGTCGATGAAAACCCGCCGGAAACGGGCCAGGCCGCCGAAGAAAGCCTCCCGCGCATACATGTCCGAAGAATCCAGCCATACGCAGCTGTCTTCCGGAAAGATGTCGGACAGGGGCTGTCCCGCCGCTCCGGAAGCACCGCTCAGTACATCGGAAACGATATCCACGGCATTGACCTGCTCCCTGGAAAGCTGGGTATTGCAATCGAAAGAATGAATGGCCTCTATCTCATTGCCCCAGAAAGAAATGCGGTATGGATTGCTGTCCGAGAAAGAGAATATGTCCACGATGGATCCGCGGATGGCGTACTGCCCCGGCGCGGACACGAAATCCACTTTCTCGAAGTTCTGTCCCGAAAGCACCCGGATGATCTCTTCGTGGGAAAGTTCCTCTCCTACCCGGATGTGGAGTACCGAATCGGTGATGGTCCGGGTGGCGGGAATCTCCTCCGCCAGGGCCTCCGGATAGCTGACGATGACCAGCAGTTCACCGGATCCGGCGGAAAAAGAAAGGATCTTTCCGATGGCGGCCGTGCGCTGGACGCCCAGGGAAGACTTGTAATTGCTCCTTTCCACGTTCTTCCCGGATTCCGGCAGGAAGAAGACACGGTCTCCCTCTATCAGATGATAGAGGTCGGCCGCGCAGTATTCGGCGGCCTCCTTGTTCGGCAGCACGACAACCTGCATCCCCTCCCGGGCTACCTGGGAAAGGACGAACCAGCGGGCGGACAGAAATAGCCCGCGGCAGAATACTTCCCGTCCGGATTGTATTCTGTCACGCAGGAGTTCCGATGCTTTCTTACTTATCAACATCCATCCTGTAATAGCGGTTGAAAACCCTGTTGATAATCCGTTGAAAAAACTTTTTTTCCTGTTGATGACGGGAGACGCCGGTTTTTCAACATCGCTAAAAACAACTTTTCAACCTTTTTACTAACTATTCTCTTTCTTTCTAAAAATCTGATAATCAAACGTTTGATAGATTTATCAACATTTCAACAAACCTAACAAGAAGAACAGATTTTCAAAATAAAAGAACTATATTTGTATTCTAATCGTCACCGACTTTTATGCCAGACTTCGACCCACATAATATCAGCGACGGCAAAGATAAGGATTTGGACGGAATTATCCGGCCCCGGGAGCTGGAAGATTTCACGGGACAAGGTGAAATCGTATCCCGGCTCAGAATCTATATCCAGGCCGCCAAAATGCGCGGCGAATCGCTGGACCACACCCTTTTCCACGGTCCTCCCGGTCTGGGAAAGACCACCCTCGCACACATCATCGCCAACGAGATGGGGGTGAACATGAAGATCACCTCGGGACCGGTCCTCGACCGCCCCGGCGACCTGGCCGGCCTGCTGACCTCGCTGGAAACGGGAGACGTGCTTTTCATCGACGAGATCCACCGGCTCTCCCCGGAGGTGGAAGAGTACCTGTATTCCGCGATGGAGGACTATGTCATCGACATCATGATCGACAAGGGGCCCGGGGCCCGGTCGGTGCGGATTTCCCTGAATCCTTTTACACTTGTGGGCGCGACCACGCGCGCGGGTCTGCTCACGGCGCCGTTGCGGGCTCGTTTCGGCATCACCGAAGGGCTGGAATACTACGATACCGACGACCTGGTCCGGATCGTGAAGCGGAGCGCGGGCATCCTGAAGGTCGAGATCGAAGAGGAAGCCGCCCGGGAAATCGCCCTGCGCAGCCGCGGTACGCCCCGGATCGCCAATTCCCTGCTCCGCCGCGTCCGGGATTTCGCCCAGGTGATGGGAGACGGACACATCGACCTCAAGATCGCGCGCTATGCCCTGGACAAGCTCAACATCGACAAGCGCGGCCTGGACGCCATCGACAATAAGATCCTCCGGACGATCATCTCCACCTTCAAGGGCGGTCCCGTCGGGGCGAATACCCTTGCGACGGCGATCGGGGAGGACCAGGGCACGTACGAGGAAGTGTACGAGCCTTTCCTGATCAAGGAAGGATTCATCGTGCGCACCCAGCGCGGGCGCGTCGCGACGGAACTTTCCTACAAGCATCTGGGCCTGGATCCTTATCAGAACAATGCAAACACCCTGTTTTAAAATAAAGCAAGAATAAATACAAATACCCGAAAATGTCTGACAAGTTAAATTCCAAGATTCCTGCAGGACCGCTGGAGAGCAAATGGACCCGGCGCAAGTCGGAAATCCGTCTCGTGAGTCCGAACAACAAGAGAAAACTTGAGATCATCGTGGTCGGAACCGGCCTGGGCGGCGCTTCTGCAGCCGCTTCCCTGGGCGAGTTGGGCTACAATGTGAAGATCTTCTGCATCAGCGACTCGCCCCGCCGGGCGCACTCCATCGCTGCGCAGGGCGGTATCAACGCCGCCAAGAACTATCAGAACGACAACGACTCCGTGTACCGTCTGTTCTATGACACGATCAAGGGCGGCGATTACCGCAGCCGCGAGGCGAACGTGTACCGTCTGGCGGAGGTGAGCGCTGCAATCATCGACCAGTGCGTCGCACAGGGAATTCCTTTCGCCCGCGAATACGGCGGATACCTGGCGAACCGTTCCTTCGGCGGCGTGCAGGTCAGCCGTACCTTCTACGCCCGCGGCCAAACCGGCCAGCAGCTGCTGCTGGGTGCTTATGCATCCCTGAACAAAGAAATCGCCGCCGGCAGTGTGAAGTCCTATCCGCGTCACGAGATGCTGGACCTGGTGATCGTGAACGGACAGGCGAAGGGCATCATCGCCCGCAACCTCGTGACAGGCGAGCTGGAGCGTTTCGGTGCCCACGCCGTCGTGATCGCAACGGGCGGCTACGGCAATACTTACTTCCTCTCTACCAACGCGATGAACAGCAACGGTTCCGCCGCGATGCAGTGCTACAGGAAGGGAGCGTACTTTGCCAATCCCTGCTTCGCGCAGATCCACCCGACCTGTATCCCCGTGCACGGTGACCAGCAGTGCAAGCTGACCCTGATGTCCGAGTCCCTGCGTAACGACGGCCGCATCTGGGTGCCTAAGAAGAAGGAAGACGTGGAAAAGCTTCGCAAGCATGAGATCAAGGCCTCCCAGATTCCCGAAGAGGACCGTGACTACTATCTCGAGCGCCGCTATCCGGCCTTCGGCAACCTGGTGCCGCGCGACGTGGCTTCCCGGGCCGCCAAGGAGCGCTGCGACGCAGGTTTCGGCGTGAACGAGACCGGCAAGGCCGTCTATCTCGACTTCGCGGACGCCATCAAGCGCCTGGGCCGCCAGCGGGTGGCCGAGCGCTACGGCAACCTCTTCGAGATGTATGAGAAGATCACCGCCTCTTCCCCTTGGGAGGAGCCGATGATGATCTATCCGGCCATCCACTACACGATGGGCGGCATCTGGGTGGACTACGACCTCCAGACCACCATTCCGGGTCTGTACGCCATCGGCGAAGCCAACTTCTCCGACCACGGCGGAAACCGTCTCGGCGCTTCCGCCCTGATGCAGGGTCTGGCGGACGGTTACTTCATCCTGCCCGTCACGATCGGCGACTATCTGTCCTACAAGTTCGCGGAGCCCAAGACCGACGTGAACACGCCGGAGTTCGATGCTGCGGAAAAGGCCGTCCAGGCCCGTATCGACCGTCTTTTCTCCATCAAGGGCAAGGAGACGGTGGATTCCATCCACAAGCGTCTGGGCAACATCATGTGGGATTATGTGGGCATGGCGCGTGACGAGAAGGGACTCAAGAAGGCGATCGAAGACATCAAGGCGCTCAAGAAGGAATTCTATGAGAACGTCAATGTGCCCGGCAGCCAGTTCGAGTTCAATCAGGAACTTGAGAAGGCCCTCCGCCTGGAAGATTTCTTCGATATCGGCGAGCTGATGGCGCGCGACGCGCTGAACCGCGCCGAATCCTGCGGCGGTCATTTCCGCATCGAGAGCCAGACCGAAGAGGGCGAGGCGAAGCGGAAAGACGACGAATTCATGTACGTGGCGGCCTGGGAATTCAAGGGCGAAGACCAGGAGCCGGAACTCCACAAGGAGCCGCTCAAGTATGAGTTTATCGAGGTGAAAACGAGAAATTACAAAGACTAAGCGAGATGGAATTCAATCTGAAAATATGGCGTCAGAAGAACGCCAAGGTCAAGGGTCATTTCGAGACGTACCACATTGCCGGGATCGAGGAGGATGCTTCTTTCCTGGAGATGCTGGATATCCTGAACGAGCAGCTGATCCGCGAGGGTTGCGATCCCGTGGCCGTGGAGCGCGGATGCAAGAGCAGCGGCCCCGTTTCCTTCGACCACGACTGCCGCGAAGGCATCTGCGGCGCCTGCGGCCTGTATATCGACGGCCGTGCGCACGGTCCGGACGATCACGTGACCACCTGCCAGCTCTTCATGCGTCACTTCAAGGACGGAGCCACCATCACGGTGGAGCCCTGGCGCAGCGCCGGATTCCCGGTCATCAAGGACCTGGTCGTGGACCGTACCGCCTTCGACAAGATCCTGCAGGCCGGCGGATTCATTTCCGTGCGCACCGGTTCCGCCCAGGATGCCAACAATATCCTCATTCCGCACGACCAGGCGGAGGAGAGCATGGACGCGGCGGCCTGCGTGGGTTGCGGCGCCTGTGTGGCCACCTGCAAGAACGGCTCTGCGATGCTCTTCGTCGCCGCCCGCGTCAGTTCCCTCGCCCTGCTGCCGCAGGGCCGTCCGGAAGCGAAACGCCGTGCCAAGGCGATGGTCGCCAAGATGGACGAACTGGGCTTCGGCAACTGTACGAACACCCGCGCCTGCGAGTTGGAGTGCCCGAAGGGCATCACCGTCTCGCACATCGCGCGCCTGAACCGCGAGTTCCTGAAGGCGAAATTCTCTGATTAGTTACCAGAGGAAATTATTGAAGGGATAACGTCCCGCGTGAATCTCCGCGACCATCTTGTAGATGTCGTCGCGGAGTTTTTCTATGTTCTCCTTCTTGATGGCGGAGATGAAGATGCAGGGGATTTTCCGGCCGCTGATCCACTTGTACTTGACCTCGTCGAGGGTGTAGTTTCGCTCGGTCTTGGGCTGCAGGGAGAACTCGTCGTAGGGTTCGTAGGTGTAGGCGTCGGTCTTGTTGAAAACCACGTACACGGGCTTGTCCGCCGCGGAAATGTCCTTCAGCGTCTTGTCCACGACTTCCATCTGCTCCTCGTAGTCCGGGTGTGAAATATCCACCACGTGCACGAGGATATCCGCCTCGCGGACCTCGTCCAGGGTGCTCTTGAAGGCCTCGATCAGCTGGGTGGGAAGTTTGCGGATGAAGCCGACGGTGTCGCTCAGCAGGAAGGGCACGTTGCTGATCACGACCTTGCGGACGGTGGTGTCCAGGGTGGCGAACAGCTTGTTCTCGGCGAATACGTCGGATTTGGAGAGCAGGTTCATCAGCGTGGATTTTCCCACGTTGGTGTAGCCCACCAGCGACAGGCGGACCAGCTGCCCGCGGTTGCTGCGCTGGGTGGCCATCTGCTTGTCGATCTTCTTCAGGTCTTCCTTGAGTTTGGAGATACGCTCCCGCACGATGCGGCGGTCCACTTCGATCTGGGTCTCACCCATGCCGCCGCGGGTGCCCATGCCGCCGCGCTGGCGCTCCAGGTGCGTCCACATGCCGGCAAGGCGGGGGAGCATGTAGTTGTAGCGGGCCAGTTCCACCTGCGTCTTGGCGTAGGCAGTCTGGGCGCGCTGGGAGAAGATTTCCAGGATCAGGCTGGTCCGGTCGATGACTGCCGACGTCTTGATAACCTTCTCTATATTACGCTGTTGCATTCCAGTCAACTCGTCATCGAAGATAACATAGTTGATCTGGTTTTCTTCGCAATAGTCAGCGATTTCCTTGAGTTTTCCGGTCCGGATATAGGTTGCCTTGTCGGGGCGGTCCACCCGCTGGACGAATTTTTTGTCGCCCCTGGCGCCCGCCGTTTCCGCCAGGAACTGGAGTTCGTCCAGGTACTCGTAGATTTTCTGTTCATCGTCATCCTGGCGGATGATGCCGACAAATACCGCTTTCTCTTCTTTCTTGTTCTCCATATTCGGTCAAAAAAAGGCCATCCGCGTACGGACGGCCTCTTTGTAGGTGTTCTGCTTGGATTATCGCAGCTGGAAGATCACAGGGAACTGATAGGTCACCTTGACGGCGCGGTCGCGCTGGCGGCCCGGAGTCCACTTCGGGGAGCTCTGGATCACGCGGACGGCTTCCTTGTCCAGGGAAGGATCGACACCGCGGAGCACCTTCACGTCGGAGACGGAACCGTTCGGGTTGACGGTGAACTGCACCATCACACGGCCGGATACGCCGTTTTCCTTCGCGATTTCAGGATACTCGAGATGCTGGGAGACCCACTTGGAGAAGGTGTTGGCGTCACCGCCCTGGAATTTGGGCTTCTCCTCGACGAGGGCGAACGGAATCGCTTCCTCCTCGACGACCTCTTCCTGAACCTCCTCGACATAGTCCATGATCTCTACGCCCAGATTGGCGTCATCCTCGAGGTTGAGGATGCTGTCGTCCACCTTGATGTTGTCGTCAACGATGTCGATCTGGTCGGAGAGGATGGGGATCTTCGGAGCCTCGGGGGGCGGCGGAGGGGTGTCCTGTGTGATCGGAATAATCTCTTCCTCAATGAGTTCCGTATTCTCTGCGGTGAGAATACTTTCCTGCTTCTCCTTGGTCTTGTACTCGAAAGCACCGATGGTGATCAGGAGGGACAGGACCAGTCCGATCTCGACGAACAAGAGTTTCTTGTTGTTCAGATCGGCTTTGGGTGATTTCTTGACTTCCATATCTGTGGTTAAATTTAATAATCCATTCGAGTCTCAAAGATAGAAATAAATAATTTCAATTCCAATTATTGGTGTAAATTTGCAAAAAAGTTTCCCCATGATACGCTATTTCCAGGAAGATATACGCTTTGAACTGAAGCAGAAGATGCAGAACAACCGCTGGCTCAAGATGGTAGCCGGGAGCGAGATGCGCCGCATCGGCGCGGTGAACATCATCTTCTGCTCGGACAACTATATCCTCGACGTCAACATGCGTTATCTCCAGCACGACTACTTCACGGACATCATTACCTTCGATTACTGCGAAAAAGACATCCTTTCCGGGGATCTGTTCATCAGCATCGACTCCGTCCGCGAGAACGCCCTGTTCTATGACGTCCCTTTCCCGGACGAACTGGACCGGGTGATGGTGCACGGCCTGCTCCACCTGATCGGTTATGACGACCACACCGAGGAAGAAATCGCGCAGATGCGTGCCAAGGAAGATTATTATCTGAAGATGAAGGCGTCCCTGTGATGGAGAAGCGTTATGACATCATCGTCGTCGGGGGAGGGCACGCCGGATGCGAGGCCGCGATGGCCGCGTCCCGCTTGGGATCGTCCGTGCTCCTCGTCACGATGGACATGCTGGGTTTCGCCCGGATGTCCTGCAACCCGGCGATGGGGGGAATCGCCAAGGGACAGATCATCCGGGAGATCGATGCGCTCGGCGGATGGAGCGGCATCGTCACGGACCGTACCACCCTGCAGTTCCGGATGCTCAACCGTTCCAAGGGGCCCGCGATGTGGAGCCCCCGGGCGCAGTGCGATAAAATCCAGTTTTCGCTGGAATGGCGCAAAATTCTTGAAAGTGCCTGTAAATTAGATATTTACGCGGATTCTGCGACTTCTTTTCTCGTTGAGAATTCAAAAATCTGCGGCATCCGTACGAATACCGGCGCAATTTTCAAGTCTCAAGCGGTTATTTTGACCGCCGGAACCTTCCTGGGCGGCAAGCTTTTCATCGGCCGCCATGAAATGGAAGGCGGCCGGCTCGGCGAGAGCGCGTCGCACGGACTGACGGAACAGCTCCGGGAAATGGGGATCGTCTCCGACCGGATGAAGACCGGGACCCCGCCGCGCATTGACATCTCCTCCGTCGATACCGGCCGGCTCGAACTGCAACTCGGCGATCCGGATCCCGCACGCTTCTCTTTCCTGGCCGAAGCGTCCGCCGTGCAGCGGCCCGGCAGCAGCCAGATGCCCTGCTTTATCCTCCATACCAACGAGGCGGTGCACGACATCCTCCGCAGCGGATTCGACGAATCTCCGCTCTTCACCGGGATGATTCACGGGCGCGGCCCGCGCTATTGCCCGAGCATCGAGGACAAGCTTCGCGTCTTTCCGGAGAACGGCGCGCACCAGCTTTTCCTCGAGCCGGAGGGCCGCTGGACGAACGAATACTACCTGCAGGGATTTTCTTCTTCGCTGCCGCTCCAAGTCCAGCTGGATGCCCTCCATGCGATCGAGGGACTCGAGGAGGTCAAGATCTTCCGGCCTGCCTATGCGGTCGAGTATGACTATTTCGACCCGACGCAGCTTCGCCCCACGCTCGAACTGAGGAGCATCGAAAACCTCTTCCTGGCCGGACAGGTCAACGGAACGACGGGTTACGAAGAAGCGGCGGCGCAGGGGATCGTGGCGGGCATCAACGCCCATCTCAAGATCCGGGAGAAAGAGCCGTTCGTCCTGCGACGCGACCAATCCTATATGGGCGTCCTCATCGACGACCTGGTGACGAAAGGCGTGGACGAGCCCTATCGGATGTTCACCTCCCGGGCCGAATACCGTATCCTGTTGCGCCAGGACAATGCCGACCGGCGCCTGACGGCGCTGTCCCACGCCATCGGCCTGGCCGACGAAGAGCGCTATGCCGCGACGATGCGCAAGTACGAACGTGTGGATGAACTGGAGGCGTTCTGCCGAAGCAAGAATCTGACAGCCGGGCAGGCGAACCCGTACCTGGAGTCGGTCGGGTCCAGTGCCATCACGGAATCCAAAAAGATCTCAGACCTGGCGACACGTCCGGAAGTGGAACTTGCGGAATTGTTAAAAATCGTTCCACGTGGAACGTACGATAGGGAAGTGGTCGAGAGTGTCGAGATCTCGCTGCGTTATCAGGGTTACATCGACCGCGAACTCGCGATGGCCGAGAAACTGCAGCGCCTCGAGGACCTGAAGATTCCGGAGGATTTTGATTTCGACCGGGTGAGCGGCCTGACCATCGAATGCCGGCAGAAACTGGCGCGCTACCAGCCGCGCACCATTGCCCAGGCGTCCCGGATTTCCGGGGTCTCGCCTGCGGACATCTCCGTCCTGCTGGTGTATTTCGGCCGCTAGTCTCAGAGCCGCTGGAGGGCGGCCTTGATGAGCTCTTCCACGCTGGCCTGCGGGTTTGCCTTCAGGATGGCCTGCAGAGCTTTATTAATATTGGGCTTGCTGAAGCCGAGCATCTGCAGCGCCGTGCCGGCTTCTTCGGCCGCGGCGTTAACGTCGCTGCGCAGCAGCACCCCGGGTTCAGCGCCGTCTCCCTTGACGATCTTGTCCTTCAGTTCGAGGACCATGCGCTGGGCGGTCTTCAGGCCGATTCCCTTGACGGATTTCAGGCGTGCGACGTCCTCGGCGAGGATGGCGTTGCGGAGTTCTTCGGCGGAAAGGGAAGAGAGAACCATCCGGGCCGAAGCGGCACCCATTCCGGATACGCTCGTGATCTGGCGGAAGAGTTCCCGCTCTTCGCGCGTGGCGAAACCGTAGTCCACGTCGGTGCCGTCGCGCGGGTTGAGCTGGCGCTGGACAAAGGCGGTGGCCGTGTCCTTGCCGTTCAGGACATCGTAGGTCTGCAGGGAGATTTCGAGGGCGTAGCCGATGCCCTGGTTGTCGATCACCGCCATCGTGGGCGTGAGCGTAACAAGCTTTCCGGAAATGTAATCTATCATGGTAACTCTGCTCGTTTCACAAAAATAATGTTAAATTTGCATTTCTCTATGACACAGGTCGAAAAAATACGGCAGGAGTTCCCCGAACTGGGGGAGCGCGTCTATGGAAAACCGCTTGTCTATCTGGACAATGCGGCCACCTCGCAGCGTCCGCTTTCCGTCATCCGGAAGTGGACGGAAATGTCGGAGAAATACAACGCCAACCTGCACCGCGCCGTCCACCGCATCGCCGACCTGGCCACCGCCGAATATGAATCGACGCGGGACGCTGTCCGCGATTTCCTGAACGCCGGGAGCCGGGAAGAGATCATTTTTACCTCCGGCGCTACGGCGTCCATCAACCTGGTCGCTTTCTCCTTCGGCGAGGCCTTCGTGCATGCGGGCGACGAGATCGTCGTCGGCGAGGCGGAGCACCATTCCGACATTGTCCCCTGGCAGATGCTTTGCGAGCGCAAGGGAGCCGTGCTGAAAGTGCTTCCTGTGGACGAGCGCGGCCGCCTTTGCATCGAACGCCTGCCGGAACTACTGACGGAACGCACGAAGCTGCTATGCGTTGCGCACATTTCCAACGTCCTGGGTATCGTCAGTCCTGTAAAAGAGATTGTAAATATTTGTCATTCAAGAAATTGCGCAGTATTGGTCGACGGTGCGCAGGGCATCGTGCACGAAGGTGTCGACGTGCGCGACTTGGGCTGTGATTTCTACGCCTTCTCCGGACACAAGCTGTATGCTGCCCCGGGCACGGGTGTGCTTTATGGCCGTCGGGAACTCCTGGATCAGATGCCGCCGTATATGGGCGGCGGCGAGATGATCGGTACGGTCCGCTGGTCCGGTACGACCTATGCCCCGCTGCCCCAGAAATTCGAGGCGGGCACCCAGAACATCGCCGGAACGCCCACGCTGCGTCCGGCCATCGAGATGGCTGAAGCGATGCGCGACCCCGCCGTCCTGGAAAACATGGAAGCAATCAAGTCGTTCATGCTGAACCGTTTGCGTTCCGACAAACGCATCCGGCTCTTCGGTGATCCGACGGACGATAAAGACAAGATTCCCCTCTTTTCGTTCTC
Organism: uncultured Bacteroidales bacterium; assembly: GCA_947167015.1. GTDB lineage: Bacteria > Bacteroidota > Bacteroidia > Bacteroidales > UBA932 > Cryptobacteroides. The sequence goes on along the minus strand of CAMVGM010000003.1, from coordinate 22,520 downwards.
CGTGGAACATTTGCATCACGAGGACCTGGCACTCATTTTGGACAAAATGGGCGTGGCCGTCCGCTCCGGGCAGATGTGCGCGGAGCCGCTGATGGACCGCTTCGGCGTGACGGGCATGCTCCGCGTTTCCTTCGCGCCGTACAACACGCTGCAGGAGGCGGAATATTTGATGGATTCGCTCGAACGGGCGATCAAAATGCTGGAAGGATGAAAACATTACAGGAAGCCCAGTCAGAGGTTATCGAGGATTTCTCGATGTACGACGAATGGCTGGACAAATATGAATATCTGATCGATCTCGGCCACCGGCTCCCCCCGTTTCCGGAGGAACTGAAGACCGAAGACCGCCTGATCAAGGGCTGCCAGTCCCGGGTGTGGCTGGACACGACGCTGGAAGATGGCAATCTCGTTTTCCGGGCCGACAGCGACGCCATCATCACCAAGGGCATCATCTCCCTGCTGGTCGGCGTCTATTCCGGCCGGCCGGCCGCCGAGATCGCCGCGGACGACTTTTCCTTCGTGGACCGGCTCGGCCTGCGTGAAAACCTCTCCCCGACACGTGCGGGAGGCCTGGCTTCGATGATCGCCACCATCCGTGAAACGGCCCGAAAATACGTGTGAGATGGATCCGAAAGAAGTATTGACCCCCGAGGACGTGAAGGAACTCGCCCCGCTCTACGAGAACGTCGTCCTGTCCCTCAAGCAGGTCTATGACCCGGAAATCCCGGTGAACGTCTATGACCTGGGCCTCGTCTATGAACTCCACATCAACAAGGAACACGAGGTGTTCATCAAGATGACCTTCACCGCCCCCAACTGTCCGATGGCGGACGAAGTGATCGCGGAGGTGCAGCGCAGCGTGGAAAACACGCCCGGCGTGACGAAATGCGAGATCGAACTGGTCTGGGAGCCCGCCTGGGATTCCAGCCTCCTGTCCGACGAAGCCCGCGTGGCCCTGGGCTGGGACCCCGAACTCTAGCGATGAAGCAGCAGGACGTCTATTTCTCCCTCGGATCCAACCTGGGCGACCGCCGGGCCCGGATCGAAGAGGCGCTGCGACGTCTGGATAAGGCCCTGGGTCGCCCCTACGAGGCCCTTTCCTCCATCATCGAAACGCCCGCGTGGGGCTTCGACGGCCCCCCGTTCCTGAACTGCGTCGTGCGTTACCGCAGCGCCCGGCGGCCGGAGACGCTGCTGCACATCTGCAAGCGGATCGAGCGGGCGATGGGCCGCCGCGGAGCGCCGGAATATGACGCCGAAGGGCGCCGCATCTACCGCGACCGCCCCATCGACATCGACATCCTGCTCTACGGCGATCTGACGGTCGATACGCCCGATTTGAAGATTCCGCACCCCCTGATGCGGCAGCGGGAGTTCATTATGCGCCCGCTCGCGGAGATTTTTCCGCAGAAATGATTACCTTTGCCCGATTGATAAATTGATAATCAGTTAGTAAAAGAAGATATGACTCAAGAAGAACTGTTCAAGGTACTCGTGGCACACTGCAAGGAGTACGGTTTCATTTTCCCGTCCAGCGAGATTTATGACGGCCTGGCCGCCGTGTACGACTACGGCCAGATGGGCGTCGAACTGAAGAACAACATCAAGCAATACTGGTGGAACGCGATGACCCGCATGCACGAGAACATCGTGGGCATCGACTCCTGCATCTTCATGCACCCCCGCATCTGGGAGGCTTCCGGCCACGTGAGCGCCTTCAACGACCCGCTCATCGACAACAAGGACTCCAAGAAGCGCTATCGCGCCGACGTCCTCATCGAGGACTACCTGGGCAAGATCGAGGAGAAGATCAACAAGGAGGTCGAGAAGGGCCGCAAGAAATTCGGCGAGGGCTTCGACGAGGCGCAGTTCCGCGCCACCAACCCTAATGTCCTGCGTGAAAAGGCCAAGTACGACGAGGTCCACAACCGCTACGTGGCCGCCGAGCAGGCCTCCGACTTCGCGGAATACCGCCAGATCATCATCGACTGCGGCATCGTCTGCCCCATCAGCGGCACCTGCAACTGGACGGACGTCCGCCAGTTCAACCTGATGTTCAGCACCTCGATGGGCAGCACCGCCGACGGCGCCAACACCATCTACCTGCGTCCCGAGACCGCCCAGGGCATCTTCGTGAACTACCTGAACGTCCAGAAGACCGGCCGCATGAAGATTCCTTTCGGCATCGCGCAGATCGGCAAGGCTTTCCGCAACGAGATCGTCGCCCGCCAGTTCATCTTCCGCATGCGCGAGTTCGAGCAGATGGAGATGCAGTTCTTCATCAAGCCGGGCACCGAACTCGAGTGGTTCGCCAAGTGGAAGGAGAACCGCATGAAGTGGCACGTCAACATCGGCATGGGCGCCGAGAACTACCGTTTCCACGATCACGAGAAGCTGGCCCACTACGCCAACGCCGCGACAGACATCGAATTCAATTTCCCCTTCGGTTTCAAGGAGTTGGAGGGCATCCACAGCCGTACGAACTTCGACCTGGGCAACCACCAGAAGTACTCCGGCAAGAAGATCGAATACTTCGATCCCGAGGAAGGCGCCGCCTACACCCCGTACGTGGTCGAGACATCCATCGGCGTGGACCGTATGGTGCTCGCCGTCCTGTCCCACTCCCTGCACGAGGAGCAGCTGGAGAACGGCGAAACCCGCGTCGTGATGAGCATCCCCGCCCCGCTCGCGCCCGTCAAGGCCGCGGTGCTGCCGCTCGTCAAGAAAGACGGCCTGCCGGAACTCGCCCAGGAGGTGATGGACCTGCTGAAATACGACTTCAACTGCCAGTACGAGGAGAAGGACAGCATCGGCAAGCGCTACCGCCGCCAGGATGCCATCGGCACCCCGTTCTGCATCACCGTGGACCACGAGTCCCTCAACGACCGCTGCGTCACCGTGCGCGACCGCGACACGATGCAGCAGGAGCGCGTCCCCATCGACGGTCTCCGTGCGATGATCGACGCGAAGGTGAACCTCAACAACCTTCTCCGCAACCTGTAACGGATGGCGCAGACCTTCTCGGAACTGGGCCGTATCGAGGCGGTAAGGCAGCTTTTCGAAGGCACGCCCTACCGCCCCTTCGAAGAGCCGCTGTGGCTCGAAGCGAAGCCGCAGGAGTGCATTACCACGGCTTCCGGCCTGATGCTGGAAGGGATCGACTTCGACCTGGTCTATTTCCCGCTGAAACACCTCGGGCGCAAGGCCGTGCTGAAGGTCACGGGCGAGCTGTACGCCGTCCTGGCGCACCCCGAAGGCCTTTCGGTGCAGCTCGGCGTCTCCGCGAAACTGGATTTCCCGCAGGTACAGGAACTCTGGAGCGGGCTGGTCGCCGCCGCGCAGGAGCACGGCTACAAGCATCTCAGCCTGGACCTGCAGCCCTCCCGCAACGGCCTGACGCTGGCCCTGGCGGCCACCGGGCGCCATAGCGCAGCCGTTTCCGCCGCCCGCCCCGTGGCGCAGAGCAAGGACCTGGTCTGCGTGTCGGGGGCCCTGGGCGCCGCTTTCCTCGGCCTGCAGGTACTCGAGCGCGAACGGCTCAAGTTCGAAAAGGGTTCCACCGACCAGGCCTCGCTCGAGAAGTACAGGATGCTCGTGGGCGCCTATCTGCGGCCCGAACTGGGTCCGGACCTGCCTGCGCAGCTTGAAGAGGCGAAAGTCGCCCCGGCGTACGGCTATTTCGTCACCCGGGGCCTCGCGGATGCGTTGCTGCGCCTGCGGCGCGACAGCGGGCTGGGGGTCAAGGTCTATGCCGACAAGATTCCTTTCGAGGGCGGCAGTTTCGACCTGGGCCGGGAGCTCAACCTCGACCCCGTGTCCGCGGCGATGAACGGCGGCGAGGACTATCACCTCCTGTACGTCGTTCCGATTGCCCAGTACGAGCGTTTCCGTACGGAATTCCAGACATTCGACATCATCGGCCACCTGGCGCAGCCGGAGGTCGGGGCTGTGCTGGTCTCGCCCGACGGCCTGGAGCACCCCGTTTCAGCCCAGGGTTGGTAGGCTACCAACCCCTGGGGCCGCCGCCGGGTCCGCCCATGCCGCCGCTGTAGGCAGACAGGGAGACGGCGCTGCCGCCGGACACGCTGCCGTCCACGGCGCCCTGGCCGTCGAACAGGGACGTCCCGCCGCTGACGGACACGCCGGACTTCAGGGCCGGCGTCCCGGAGGTGGAAACGACCAGGGAATTGCCGCCGCGCTCCGGCGTCTTGAACGCGAAGACGGGCTTGTCGTCCGCGTAGAGGGCATACCAGGTACTCTGGCTCCAAGTGGCCTGATAGCAGGCCTGGGAGAGGTTCGCGCCGTTTTCCAGGCCGCCGACGGCGACGAGCGTCCCGCCGATGACATACAGTTTGAATCCCCCTTCGGTGTTGGCGTCGATGGCGACCTCGGGCGTGCCGGATCCGACGGCATAGACGATGCCGCCCTGGATGTAGCAGTTCCCGTTGGCGTCGATGCCGTCGTTGCCCGTGGACCAGGCGCAGACCCGGCCGCCGTTCACGATCAGGTTGCCGCCCGCGTTGATGGCGTCGTCGGAAGAATTGCCATAGACCTCTCCTCCCGTGATGACCATATCTCCCTTGGACTCAATGGCTTCGTGGTTTTTGGCAGACACCCGGACGGTCCCGCCCGTGACGACGAGTTTGCCGTCGAACTTGATGCCCTTGGCGGAGGATGTCGTGTCTTCCAGGCCGACGGCGTCCGCCCCCGTGACCTCGTAGTTGGTGCCCGTGACGGAGATTTCCACGGTGCCGCCGGAAATCAGGGCATCTCCGTCACCGCTGATGCCTTTCCCGCCCTGGCCGCTGTTCGAGATGCTGAGCGAGCCGCCGGTCATCACGAAGGTGGAGTCGGCCTTGATGCCGGACGAAGAGGACAGGTCGGTCAGGTCGGAATCGTCCACGCCGCCGGAGACTGTCAGGCGGGCCTGTCCGCCGTCGATGCGCACCGTACCGTCGGACGAGACGGCCTTCTTGCCCTTTTTGCTGACCGTGATGTCCAGCGTGCCGCCGGTCAGCACGACGGCGTCTTTGCCGCGGAGGCCATGCCCGCCGGTCGAAGAGACCGTCAGGGTCGGACCCGCCAGCACGCGCACGTAGTCATCCGATGTGATGCCGGCCTTGCCCGTGGCATTGACTTCCAGCGAACCGGAGCCGCTGAAGACCAGCTGCGCTTCGCTGAAGAGAGCCGCTTTTTCGTCCTCTCCTTCCGGGGTGTCGGCGTATTTCTTGCCGTCTGCGAGCTTGTTGGCGCCTTCCAGCACGACGAACGTGCGCTTCTTGTTCTGGTTGTTGATGGCGGCGCCGTCGGGGTTGGTCAGGTCCAGTCCCTTGAGCACGAGGGCTTGTTTCTTGTCGCCGTAAATCTTCAGGAATCCGTCGGAAGCGGCCCCTGAGAGCTCGTAACGGATGGTTTCCCCGCTGCCGGTACTGTTGACGGTCACGTCGTTTCCGGACACGGAAACGAGGCCTTTTTCATCTCCGGTCACGGTGGCGCCCGCGCTGCCGAAGACAATGGAAATCGTGCGGGTGAAGGTAGTGTTGGCAATGTCGTCTTCGCTGTCTTCGAGGACGAAATTGTCTTTGACGGTGGTGTCCGGGGTTACCGGATCGACAGGTGTGGTCGTGGCCCCCGTGCCGGAGAAACCGCCCGGGAAGCCGCCCTCCGGCCCGAAGGGCGAGAGGGGATCGTCATCGCTGCAGGCGCTGGCCAGAAGCAGCAGCAGCGGCAATTGAAGAAGGTTGATTCGGGTTTTCATCATATTGCGGTTTTAGTAACGACGCTCCGAAACACAAATAATCTGCCGTTTTCCACGCGATTCAGCGAACGGGCGGAATATTTCAGCGAAACGGAAGGAGGGGGTCTGCCGAAAATGCGTATTTTTGCATAAATGATCATCGCTTTCCTGCTTCTGCTCCTGCTGCATACGTTCCTGGCAGCACCCTGGCTGGTTCGCAAGAACAAGCCGAGGGTGTATGCTGCCGTGACGATCGTCCTGCTGGCGGCGTTCGTGGCGTATGTGCTGCTGGCGCACGGCGGCCCCGGACCGGAAATGCCGCCGCCCGCGCCGCCGGAAGACGGATTTCCTCCCCCGGATGCTTCCTGGGGACCACCCCCTCCTCCGCCGGGACCCGGCGGTCCGGATGGCAGGGGGCCGCTGCGGCCGGAGTGGCTGGAAATCCTGTCGGGCGTGCTGATGCTGGCGGCGAACATCGGCATCATTTACGTGTTCCGGGCATCGCGCTCGGCCGCCCGGATCCGCGAGCTGGAAAGCGAAATCCGGCAGCGGGACGAGCAGGTCCGGTTTGCCGTTCCCCTGGAGGATACGATGACCTTCCGGTCCGAGGGCAGGGACGTGCTTGTCGGGACGGAACAGATCCGCTATGTCGAGGGGATGAGCGAATATGTCAAGATCTGGCGCGACGGCGAGCCGGAGCCCCTGATCGTCCTGGAACGGCTCAAGAACCTGCAGGAAAAACTCCCCGCCGGGCGCTTCCTGCGCGTGCACCGGTCTTATATCATCAACCTTTCGCGGATACGGGAAGCCGGTCGCGAAGGGGTTGTCCTGGACGACGGGACCCACATTCCCGTCGGCGATGTGTACAGTCGCGGAATCAAAGATTTTTTATCAACAATCGGACACCCGACCCGCTGAAGGTCGGGTGTTTTTCTGTATCTTTGTACAACCATGTCCTTCGTACACCTGCACGTCCATACCCAATACTCCATCCTCGACGGGATGAGCGACATCGAGAAGCTCTTCCGCCGCGCGGAAGAACTGGGGATGCCGGGCCTGGCGATCACCGACCACGGCAACATGTACGGCGTGAAGGACTTCTGCGACGTGGCGAAGAAGCACGCCGGCGTAAAGCCCATTCTCGGCTGCGAGATCTACGTCACGCAGCACTACGACCACCGCCTGAAGGACAACGAGCACAAGAAGTACTACCACCTCATCCTGCTCGCCAAGAACTATACGGGCTACCGGAACCTGATGAAGATCGTCTCCACCGGGCACATCGAGGGCATGTACTACAAGCCGCGCGTGAGCCACGAGGTGCTGGAAAAGTACCACGAGGGGCTCATCTGCTGCTCCGCCTGCATGGCGGGAGAGGTCCCGCGCGGGATCCTGGCTGGCGATGCGGAAGGTGTGGACCGCGCCATCGAATGGCACAAGCGCGTCTTCGGGGAAGACTACTACCTGGAGGTGATGCTCCACAAGACCGAGGTCCCCGGCATGACGACCGAGCTGTACGAGCGCCAGAAGGAATACACCACCCGCATCTTCGAACTTGCCGTCAAACACGGCGTGAAGGTGGTCGCAACCAACGACGTGCACTTCGTCCGCAAGGAGGACGGCCCCGCGCACGACCGGCTTATCTGCTTGACCACCAATGCGATGGTGGATGATCCCAAGCGCCTGCGCTACACGCAGCAGGAGTATCTGAAGAGCGAGGAGGAGATGGCGGCCCTGTTCCCGGAACACCCGGAGGCGCTCGCTAACACCCTCGAGGTGCTGGATAAGGTGGAGCGCTTCGAGATCGACCGCGGCCACGTGCTGCCGAAGTTCGAGCTGCCGGCGGACTTCCTCGCGGACATCGACGCACAGCTGGAGAAATACGCCGACATCATCGAGAACGGCAAGTACGAGATTTCCAAGGACAAGGAAGGGCACGAGGTGAAGAACTACCGCGGCGACGAATTCTGCCGTTCGGTGGCCTATCTCTGCCATCTGACCTATGAAGGCGCGCGCCAGCGCTATGGCGAGACGCTCAGCAACGAGCAGCGGGACCGCCTGCACTTCGAGCTGATGACCATCTCCTACATGGGCTTCCCGGACTACTTCCTCATCGTCCAGGATTTCATCAACTGGGGGCGGCGCAACGGCGTTTCGGTGGGTCCGGGGCGTGGCTCTGCGGCCGGTTCCTGCGTGTCCTACTGCCTCGGCATCACCAACCTCGACCCGATCCGCTACGACCTCCTGTTCGAGCGTTTCCTTAACCCGGAGCGCATCTCGATGCCGGATATCGACGTGGACTTCGACGACGAGGGCCGCTACCGCGTGATCCAGTACGTCCAGGACCGCTACGGCGCCGACCACGTCTCGCACGTCATCACCTTCGGCACGATGGCCGCCAAACTGGCCGTCAAGGACGTGGCGCGCATCTCCAACCTGCCGCTGCCGGAATCCAACCGCCTGACCAAGCTCATCCCCGACCGCCCGATCATCGTGCGCGAAAACGGTGAGGAGAAGGAATACAAGCCCACCCTCGCCAACAGCGTCAAATACGTCCCCGCCCTGAAGAACGAATATGAGAACGGGGACCCGCTGGTGCGGGAGGTACTCGAATACGCCCTGCAGCTGGAAGGCTGCATCCGCCAGACGGGCGTCCACGCCTGTGCGATGATCATCGGCCGCGGCAACCTCACCGACTACATCCCCATCTCGCTGGGTACCGACAAGGCCACGGGCCAGGAAGTCTGGCTGAGCCAGTACGAAGGCACCAAGATCGAGGACGTGGGCATGCTGAAGATGGATTTCTTGGGACTCAAGACGCTCTCCATCATCAAGCGGGCGCTGGACCTGGTCAAGAACCGCTTCGGCAAGGACATCGACATCGAGAAGATCCCCATCGACGACCCGGCGGTGTACGAACTCTACGCCCGGGGCGACACCAAGAGCATCTTCCAGTTTGAATCCGGCGGCATGAAGGAGTGGCTGATCCGCCTCCACCCCGAGCGTTTCGAGGACCTGATCGCCATGAACGCCCTCTACCGTCCGGGCCCGATGGACTACATCCCGAACTTCGTGGCGGGCAAGAATGACCCGTCCAAGATCCGCTACGACCTGCCGGAAATGGAAGACCTGCTGAAGGAAACCTACGGCGTGACGGTCTATCAGGAGCAGGTGATGCGCCTGTCGCAGAAACTCGCCGGCTTCTCCAAGGGCAAGGCGGACAAGCTCCGCAAGGCGATGGGCAAGAAGCAGAAAGCCGTGCTGGACTCCCTCAAGGAATCCTTCATGAAAGGGGCGCTCGCAAACGGACATCCGGAGGCGGTCCTGACGAAGATCTGGTCCGACTGGGAGGCTTTCGCCAAGTACGCCTTCAACAAGTCGCACGCCACCTGCTATGCCTGGGTGAGTTACCAGACCGCGTGGATCAAGGCGCACTACCCGTCCGAATTCCAGGCCTCCAACCTGACACAGAACATCTCGAACATGGACGAGATGAAGGAGATCATGGCGGACTGCCGCAAGGCGGGCATCAACGTGCTCAGCCCGGACGTGAACGAGTCCGCGGCACAGTTCTCCGTGAACAAGAACGGCGACATCCGCTTCGGCCTGGGCGGCCTGAAGGGCTTCGGCGAGAACGTGGTGGAGGCCATCATCGCCGAACGGGCGGCGAACGGGCCCTTCGGAGACCTCTTCGATTTCGTGGAGCGGAACGCCGAGATGCTCAACCGGCGCAGCCTCGAGACCTTGGTCTATTCGGGCGCGCTGGATTCCTTCGGGCTGAAGCGTTCGCAGTATTTCCTGCCCTGCAAGAACGGGGAACTGTTCATCGACGAGGTCGTCAAATACGCGGGCCTCTACCGCAACGACCAGCTGGATTCTTCCACCTCGCTCTTCGGCGAGGCCGAGGAACTGAAGCCGGTCCGGCCGGAGGCGCCGATGATGGTCGGGGAAGAGGACGTCCTGGCCCTGCTCCAGCAGGAGAAGGAGTTCGTGGGAATGTATCTGTCCGCCCATCCGCTGGACCGCTACCGCTTTGAGATAGAAACATTTACGGACTGTGCTCTGTCCGGCCTCCAGGAGCGCATCGACGCCTGTGAGTCGGCTGACAAGGCGGGCAAGGCTGCTGTGGCGGGCATCGTCACGGATGTCAAGACCATCACCACGCGCACCGGCACGCCGGGCGCGCGGGTGACGGTGGAAGATTATAGCGGAACCTACGAATTCGCCCTGTTCGGCAAAGACTACCAGCAACAGCTGCCGTTCATGCAGCTGCACGCCCAGATCTTCGTGGAAGGCGAGATCTCGCCGCGCTATTTCGTGAAACCGGAAGAGCGGGCGGCTGGCAAGCGGGCTCCTTACGGCTTCAAGATCAAGAAGATCACCTTGCTGGGCAACCTCGGGGAGGACCTGATCACCGGATTTACGATCGTGCTGGAATCCGACCGCCTCAGCCAGGAGTTCCGCACGAAACTCGTCAAGACCCTGAAGGCCAACAAGGGCGGCGTACCCCTGTCGCTGTACCTGCACGACAAGGCGACGGGCTACAACCTGGAGTTCTATTCCAAGAAATTCTCCGTCGGCGTGAACGAGCCCTTCATCTCGGCCCTCCAGCGGCTGGGGGTGATGTACAACGTCTCACACAAATAGACCCGCCGGCAGGCGCGCCGAAAGACAAAAAGAGACCCGGCCTTCGACAGGCCGGGTCTCTCTTTCGGATATCCCGGGACGGGATTACTTCTTGCTCGTCTTCGCGGCGGCCTTCTGGCGGCTGCGGATCTCCGCATCGTACATGATCGGGGTACCGATCATGATGGAAGCGTAGGTACCGATGAGCACGCCGAGGCAGAGCGCGACGGACAGACCGCGGATGGACTCGCCGCCGAAGATCGCGATCGCGAGCATCGGGAGGAGGGTCGAGACCGAGGTGTTGACCGTACGGGTCAGGGTCGCGTTGAGGGACTTGTTGACCGTCTCCTTGAAGTCGTCGCTCGGGTGGAGCGCGAGGTTCTCACGGATACGGTCGAAGATCACCACATTGTCGTTGATGGCGTAACCGATGATCGTCAGGATGGCGGCGATGAAGGTCTGGTCCACGTCCAGGTTGAACGGCAGGATGCCGCTGAACAGGGAGAAGAAGCCGATGATGATGATCGCGGTGTGTGCCAGGGAGACCACGCCGCCGAGACCCCAGTTCCAGCCCTTGAACCGCATCGCGATGTAAGCGAAGATGACGATGAGGGCGAGGATGATGGAGATGATGGCGTTGCGCTTGATGTCGTTGGCGATGGAGGCGCCCACCTTGTCGGAGGAGATGATACCGTTCGGGTTCTCCAGCGTGGAGGTGAAGCTCTCGAAGGTGACGGGCTCCACGTAGAAGTCCTTCAGGGAGTCGAAGAGCATGTGCTCGATCTCGGCGTCCACGGTGGAGGTCTCGTCCTCGAACTTGTAGGAGGTCGTGATCTTCATCTGGCTGTCGCCACCGAACTGCTTGACCTCGACGGAGGACTCGGGATCCGCCAGGTTGAAGGTCTTGTTCACGGCGGAACGGACGTCCTCGGCGGTCACGGGCTTGTCGAAGCGGACCACGTAGGTGCGGCCGCCGGTGAAGTCGACACCGTAGGTGAAGCCCTTGATGAACATCGAGCCGAGCGCGATGAGGATGAGGGCGCCGGAGACGATGTAGGACCACTTGCGGCCGTCCAGGAAGTTGATGTGCGTGTTCTTCAGGAAGTTCTTCGTCAGGTTGTTCTCGAACGTGATGTTCTTGCCGCGCGTGATGCGGCCTTCGAAGATCAGGCGGGTGACGAAGATGGAGGTGAACACGGAGGTGATGATACCGATGATGAGGGTAGTCGCGAAGCCCTTGATCGGACCGGAGCCGAAGAAGAACAGCACCAAACCCGTCAGGAGGGTGGTCACCTGGCCGTCGATGATGGCGGAGTAAGCGTTCCTGTAACCGTCGGCGACGGCCTTGCTCAGGCCCTTGCCGGCCTTGAGCTCTTCCTTGATGCGCTCATAGATGATTACGTTGGCGTCCACGGCCATACCCAGGGTCAGCACGAGACCCGCGATACCCGGCAGCGTCAGGACGGCGCCGAAGGCGGACAGGGTGCCGAAGAGGAGCACGACGTTGGAAAGCAGCGCGATATCGGCCGCCACGCCCGCTCCCTGGTAGAAGAAGAGCATGTAGATGAGGACGAGGCAGAACGCGATCAGGAAGGAGATGAGACCGGCGCGGATGGACTCGGCACCGAGGGACGGACCGACGACCTGCTCCTGCACGATGGTGGCGGGGGCGGGCAGCTTACCGGACTTGAGGACGTTGGTAAGGTCGGTGGCCTCTTCGATGGTGAAGTTGCCGGTGATGGAGGAGGAACCTCCGGTGATCTCGGTCTGGACGGTCGGGTAGGAGTACACGGTACCGTCGAGCACGATGGCGACCTGGCGGCCGATGTTCTCCTTGGTCAGGCGGGCCCAGGTGTTGGCGCCCTCGGCGTTCATGGTCATGGAAACGCCCGGGTTGCCGCCGCGGCGCTGGTCATAGTCCACGTGGGCGTCGGTCACGACACCGCCGTCGAGCGGGGCCTTGCCGTCGCGGGACGTGGCCTTGATCGCCACGAGCTCGTAGATGTTGTCGCTCTGCATGTACTCGGACGGCTGCACGGACCACATCGGACGGAATTCCGCCGGGAAGATGGCCTCGATCTCCGGCATGCGGAGGTACTTGTTGACCTGGGCCGTGTCGGCGGCAGCGGCGAAAGCGATGCAGGCGTTGCCGCGCATGCCGGACGGGCTGAGGATCGCGTACAGCGGGTTGGCCTTGCGGGCGGCCTCGAGACCGGCGTCCTCGGAGTTGGCCTCCTGGGCCTGGATCTCGCGGGACACGAGGTCGTCAGAAGCCGGGGCGGTCTCGGCGGGCGCGTCGGCGGCATTGGCGGCGAGCAGCTCGGCCAGGCGGCTGTTGGCCTCGTCGAGGTAAGCGGACATCTCATCGAAGGTGAATGTCGGCCAGAATTCGAGGGAGGCGGTGCCCTGGAGCAGCTTGCGGACACGCTCGGGTTCCTTCACGCCGGGGAGTTCCACGAGGATGCGGCCGGTGTTGCCGATCTTCTGGATGGACGGCTGGGTGACGCCGAAGCGGTCGATACGGTTGCGCAGGACGTTGAAGGAGTTCGCCACGGCGCTCTCCGCCTCTTCCTTGATCACGGAAACGACCTGTTCGTCGGTGGACTCGGGCTTGATGCGGTCGCGCATCTCATAGGTTCCGAAGATCTGGGCGAGACGCGTGCCGGGGGCGGTCTCCTTCATCGCCTCGGCGAAGAGGGTGATGAAGTCGGACTGGGAGTTGACGATGCGCTCCTTGGCGAGGGCGATGGCGCGCTGGAATTCCGGGCTCTGGTTGTTGCCGGACAGGGCGCGCACCAGATCCTCGAGCTGGACCTGCAGCATGACGTTCATACCGCCCTTGAGGTCGAGGCCGAGGTTGATCTCCTGGTTCTGGACCTGCTTGAAAGTATAACCCAAATAAACTTTCTCGCCGGAGATGGAATCCGTATAACGGCGGGATTCGATCTTCCGGATGGAATCGAGATAGAAAGCACGGTCCGCCTCGGCGATGGCGCCCAGGTTCGCGGCCTGGGCAATCTGTTCAGCGCGCTTCTCGGCCTTCCGGTTGTGGATGGCCGTCACCGCGGTGAAGGACAGCTGCCAGAGGCAGGCGAGCAGGAGGCAGATCGTGACGATTCTGATAGCACCTTTGCTTTGCATAAGTATGGTAAATTAAATATAAGTCACAAAATAGTCCGCAAAGTTAGTATTTTTCTCAAAACAAAGAAACTTTGCGGGCTGATTTTGTGAATATTGCACGAAAAGGCGCCTATTTGGCGATGTTCTCGCGCATCTCGGTGTCTGCCTGGATGTTCTTCATCCGGTAGTAGTCCATGATGCCGAGATTGCCGCTGCGGAAAGCCTCGGCCATGGCCAGCGGCACCTGGGCCTCGGCCTCGATCACGCGGGCGCGGGCCTCCTGGGCCTTGGCCTTCATCTCCTGCTCCTGGGCCACCGCCATGGCGCGGCGCTCCTCGGCGCGGGCCTGGGCGATGTTCTTGTCGGCATCGGCCTGGTCCATCTGGAGCACGGCGCCGATGTTCTTGCCCACGTCGATGTCGGCGATGTCGATGGAAAGGATCTCATAGGCCGTTCCGGCGTCGAGGCCCTTGCTCAGCACCAGCTTGGAGATGCTGTCGGGGTTCTCCAGCACGGACTTGTGGCTGTCGGACGAACCGATGGACGAGACGATGCCCTCGCCGACGCGGGCGAGCACGGTCTCCTCGCCGGCGCCGCCGACGAGCTGCTTGATGTTCGCACGCACGGTCACGCGCGCCTTCGCGATGAGCTGGATGCCGTCCTTTGCCACGGCGGTGACGGGCGGGGTGTCGATGACCTTCGGGTTGACCGACATCTGCACGGCCTCGAGCACGTCGCGGCCGGCGAGGTCGATGGCGGACGCCATCTTGAAGTCGATGGGGATGTTGGCCTTGTTGGCGGAGATGAGCGCCATCACGACCTTGGTAACGTTACCGCGCGCGAGATAATGGGCTTCAAGTTCGTTGGCCTTGAGCGTGAGCCCGGCCTTGGTGCCCGTGATGAGCGCCATCACGATGGTGCGGGGGTTCACGCCCCTCCAGCGCATCAGCACGAGCTGGATGAGGGATACGTACACCCCGGACAGGAGGGCCTGGAACCATAGGGCCACGGGGAAGAACCAGAGGACGATGATGAGTCCGACGATCGCGATGACGATCCAGATGATGGGGTTCATGTTATTCGTTCGTTATGGGTTTGACAAGGGGTTTGTTCTCTTCGATCGAGACGACCTCCAGCGGCGTGCCGGCGGCGATCATCTGGTTGTCGTAGCTCTTGACCTCGCAGTTGACCTCGCCGAAGCGGCCGGTGCCCAGCGGCGCGAGGCGCGTGTACGCGACGCCGCGGTCGCCCACGCGCACGTCTTTCGCCTCCGTGCCCATCTTCGAGGTCATTTCGGTCTTGAGTTCGAAGCGGCGCCAGGTCTTGGCGCGCAGCGCGAAGAACACCATCGCGCCCAGCAGCAGCATGGCGGCCAGGGTGGTCCACCAGCCGGCGGCCGTGGATATCGAGGTGAAGGCGTACCAGCAGGCGACGCCCAGCGAGCCGAGGCTCAGGAAGCCGGCGATCCCGACGCCCGGGACCAGGAGCATTTCAACGAGCATCAGGATGACGCCCAACAACAACAGGGTTACAACGATCCACCACATAGCAGAGAGATATATACTTTACAAATATAAAAAAATGCTTTCGAAGGTCCAAATGCGGACCCCGAAAGCAAAAAGCTTGAAATCAGCCGCTTCTATGCGTAGCTGTGCATCCCGCCCAGGAAGAGGTTGACCCCGAAATAGGTCGTCAGCACCGCCAGGAAGGCCAGCACGCAGAACAGATGGAAGACGCGCGGCTTGCGCAGCACCGGCAGCGTGTCGGCGTGCAGGGCGAAGGAATAGACCAGCAGGGTCACCAGCGCCCAGGTCTCCTTGGGGTCCCAGGCCCAGTAGCTGCCCCAGGAGATGTTCGCCCACACGGCCCCCAGGAAGGTTCCGAAGGTCAGCAGGAACACGGCCGGGAACAGCACCCGCAGGCTCACGTTCCGCAGGCGTTCCGAGGTGTTCTCGCGGACGAACAGGCCCACCAGGCCCAGCAGGGTTGTCAGCCCGAACAGCGCGTAGCTGACGATGATGGGGAGCATGTGGATGAACAGCAGGGGGGAGCGCAGCACCGGCATCAGCGGTCCTTTCGGGAAGACGCTGATGAGCCAGGCGGCCAGCATCGCGGCCCCGGCCGCGGCGAGCACCCAGGGAAGCGCGCGCCGGCGCCGGACCTTCTCCGGCCCGCGCAGGGCGGTCCGCGCCCGCCGCCAGGTGCTGTCCCGCTGGAAGAAATAGCCGATCATCGCGACCAGCAGGAGCAGGTAACCCGCGTAGGTGACGCCCACGCCCCAGGGATCCCGGCTCACGGCCAGGATGCTGCCCGCCCCGTCCTCGTCGTAATCCGCCTGGTAGAAGCGCCAGCCGTCGTGCTTGAGGATATGGTTCATCGAGATGGTGACGGGTTCCCCCTCGCACACCAGTTCGGAAACGTAATCCGAAACGTTCTCGGTGCCGGGGTCGTACTCAATGCGGAACTCCTTAAGTTCCAGCGAGAACGGGAGGACGTCGGAGGTCCCGTCGTCCAGTTCCAGCGCGCTGCTCGGCACGCCCTCGCGGAGATGGATGCTGCCGCTCTTCCCGCCCAGGTGGGTGATCAGCGCCCCGGCGAGGATCAGCAGCAGGGCGACGTGCAGCAGCAGGGTCGCCGGGCGCTTCGCCCCGCCCTGGCGCAGCAGGAGCGCGAAGCCGGAAACGGCCGCCACCGCCCACAGGACGAAGAAAACGGGGTTGTGATAAATGACCCGCAGGGCCGTGTCGGTGTCGTGGAGGCGCTCCACGAACGTGGCGGCCATCATCATCGCGATGACGACCGCCATGGAGCCGTAGCTCAGGATCTTGAGTGTCTTAGATTGCATCGATGAAGGCTACTACGGCCTCCCGGTCCTCCTTGGAGAGCTTGTAGAACTTTTCCGTGGCCGGGTAGGCATCGCTTTTCTTGCTATATCCGTGCCACATGATGGCTTCGATCACGTTGCGGGCGCGGTCGTCGTGAAGCCGGTCCTCGGCGCCGGTGTTGGCCTTCGAAAGGCCCCGGCCCCAGAGCGGGGTGGTGCGGCACCAGCTGCCGTGGATGCCGTTTTTCATGTACAGGCGGTGCTGGAGCATGTCGGTATAAGGCCAGATGGTCTGGTTTTCGTAGCGCGGCAAGGGTTTGCCGTCCACGATGGCCGGCGCCCAGTAGTTGTCGGACTTCGTATTCCAGGACGGGCGGTGGCAGCTGGCGCAGCCGATCTCCGTGAACACCTGCTTGCCCCGCTGGACGTCCTTGCGGTTGAGGTCGCGGGCGCGCGGGATGGACAGGCCGCGGTGCCAGACGAGGAAATTGTAGTACTGGTCGTCGCTCATCTCCGGCGTAAAGTTGTGCCAGGCGTTGTCGAACTGGTTGGTCGAAGGGTCCAGCAGGTGCAGGACCGCGTCCGCGATGCCTTCGGGCGTGCCGTCGGCATAATACGGGGAAGACGGGTCCTTCTGGATCGCGGCGATCACCCCCGCATTCTCCGACATCGCCTTGGCCCAGGCCTTGGTGGTGTAGAGGAAGGGGCGGTCGGCGCGGCTGACGTTGGTGATGTTCCAGATGGCGTTGGCGCCGGCGCCGTCCTGCAGGGAGGCGCGCGTCATCGCATAGGTGAAGCGCTTGAGTTTCTTGGTGCCCGCGGGGGCCGGGGTGCCGTCGGCGAACTGCCCGGCGGCCAGGGAATACCACGCCGTGGGGGCGAAATCATTCGCTTCCTTGTCCCAGAAGGCCGGGTTCAGCTCCACGTAGGGGGCTTCCGCCTGGTACTGGGCCTTGATGTCCTCTTCGGGGATGGCGTCCAGCAGGCCCGTGCCGATGATGCCGATCGTGGACTCGAGGCGGAACGCAACCGCCTGGTTTCCGGTCTCATACGGGGTCGGGTCGGTGTTGAAGGCATCCTGGGGGATGGAGAGTTCCGGGTAGATGAGTTCGTAACGCTCCCCGTCCGGGAAGGTCATCGGCAGCCCGCTTTCCATGGCGGTGACGGGCAGCCAGTCCATCCGGATCTTGTCCTCGTCGATGGGCGGGAGGAAGGGGGCGACCGCCTTGGTCTGCGGCATGCCGGTCACCTCGGCCACGTAAGGGCCGTCATCGCTGTTGGCCCCGTCGGCGGGGTGATAGACCACCAGCAGGTAGCCGTTGCCGAAGCCGGCCTTGTAGTACGGCTGGCGCTTGCCGTGGCCGTAGCCGGGGTGGCAGTCCAGGCAGGAGGTGCGCAGGTATGCCGGGCCGAGGCCCTTGAACGGGGCGGTATTGATCGTAAAGTTGCGCTCGAAGGCCGCCTCGCCGAGGTTGAAGGCCTGCATCAGGCCCTGCTGCTCCGTGGCGGGCGTCTCGTCTTCATAGCAGCCTTCGGTCACGTTGTCCGTGGTGCCGAGCACACCGCCCGGATACCATTCCTCCGCCGAGAAATTGCCGACGGCCTGCCCGACGTACTTGGCGTCGGATTCCCGCTTGTCGTCCCCGAAACGGGTATCGTAAGACTCCGGGAAACAGCCGCTGGCAAGCAGCGCCAGGGCGCCCGGAAGGAGAAGGTTCAAAATAGTGTGTTTCATGGCAGATGCTTTTTTACTGTCTCAGGATCCAGTCCGCCGCCTTGTTGATCTCGTCGTCCAGGGCGCTGATCTCGTCCATCGCCTTCTGCACGGAGGCGTCGGCGTAGATGTCCACGAAGGCTCCCTTGGCCTTGCAGGCCTTGAGCGCGGCGAGCGAAGCGTCCAGCGCCTGCTGGAGGGCGGTGGCGCCGCTGTATTTCTGCGTGGCGAAGAAGTCCATCAGGCTGCCGGCCTGCGCGCTCGTCGCCCCGGCCTTGCCGTAGAGGCTGTACTGGATGCTCAGGATGTTGTCGATGAAGTCCTGGAAGGACTGCTTGCTGTACGGGGACTCGATGTAGTTGATGTCCTCGCCCGTGTGGGCGTTGCCCATCTTCACGTCGGCCACCTCGGCGCAGATGTTGGAGCAGCCGGCCTTCAGGATGGAGGCCATCGCGCTCTGCCAGGTCTTGTAGGAGCTGCCAGCCTCGGCGGCGCCGAGCAGGTTCTCGCCGTAGCTCAGGTCGGATCCGGTCACGGTCACGGCCACTTCCAGTTCCTCGCAGCGGTCCACGTAGGCCTTCGGAGATGCGGGGTTCCAGGACACGCACAGGCGGTAGCAGTTGTCGCGCAGGTCGCCGGCCACGGCGGCCGCGTAGATCAGTTCCTGCGCACCGGTCACGGTCTTGCCCGCGAAGGCGTCGTGGTCCTCGTTGCCCTGCAGGGCGGCCACCGTGCGGTTCTTGCCGTCCCGGAAGAGGACGAATTCGATGCCGTGGAAGCCCAGGAGTTCCTGGCCCAGCTTGGCGGCGGCGTAGGCGATGCCGTCCTCACCCTTGAGGGCCTCTACCTTCTCGGCGTTGGACAGTTCGGTGGCGAGGCCGTCCACGTCCAGCGGCCAGGTGTCGATGTGCGGATCGATGCCGAAGTCCGTGGCGGCGCCGAACAGGAAGGCTTCGGACTCCTCCCAGCTCTGGCGGGCCTGGAGGAATTTGGCGCAAATGGCGTCCACGTCGCCCTGGCTGAGTTTGCCGGGGCCCTTGACCGCGGCCGCGGCGAGCAGGTCGTACAGTTCGCCGCTTTCCTTGGCGAGGTCGCCGTAGGTGGCGTAGATCACGCCGGGAACATACTGGGCCGCTACGTTTTTCATCGCTTTTTCAGCGTCGCTCAGGCCGCCGGTCTCGCGGCCGTTGCCATTGCAGGATGCCGCCGCCACACAGAGGGCGGCCAGGGCAATCAAAGAAAGGAACTTTTTCATATCAGTTTGTTTTTTAAGTGATTATCGGGTAAAGAATCCCATATAGGCGACGCCCACCGACACGGAAGGCTCGTTGTTGTACTGGCTGGGAAGGAAACGGTGCGAGTACTCGCCCTTCACCGCAATCTGCGGCAGCGGCAGCCAGTTGAAGCCCACGGCGATGCGGTGCCGGTCGGTATAGGGATAGTCCGGCTGGTCGCTGTCCGGGATATAGGAATCGTAGTATTCGTAACGGCCGAAGAGGTAGAACTTCTGCTCCTTGTCGCGGACGCCGCTGAAGAGGTGCAGGATGTCGTAGCCTGCCTCGATACCCGCGGCGCAGGCGCCCTTGCCCACCGGCGTCTTCCGGTACGGGGCGGAGCCGGACGTGAGGTTGCGCTTGACCGTGCTGATGGTGGAGGCGTCGCTCACGAAGCCCCAGTCGGCGTTGCCGCGGACGGTCAGGTACGGCCCCGTGTAGGCGAAGTCGAAGGCGCCGAAGGCGGTGTGCCCCTTGATGCCGGCGTAGCGGGTGTTCCACATGTCGTGCGGATAGGAATTGTGCATCCCCTGCCCGTAGAAGCCGCTCAGGCTCAGCCGCAGGTCCTTGACGGAGTAATTGTCGATGCGGGCGGCGAAGCCCAGGTTGTTGGCCACCTTGAACTCGTAGGGCGAACCGGCGCCGTGCTTGATGAAATTGTCGCGGTCGTACATGAAGGCGTCCATCCCGGCGATCACGAGGGCTTCGTAGCGCCAGGCGCCGGCGCGGCCCCAGAGGCTGACGCCGGTGTCGTGCCAGGTGGAGGGAAGGATGGTGTATTCGCCTTCGGGGCGGTACACGGTGAAGAAATTCAGCGGTTCGTGCGCGTTGTTCAGGCCGCCCACGGGCACCACCAGGTGGCCGATGCGGACGTTCAGCTGCGGGGCGAAGCTCTTCTGGATCCAGAACTGTTCCAGTTCCACTTCGCCGCCTTTCTCGATCTCGGCCTCCCACTCGCCCGCCTCGGTGAACTCTTTCTCCACGGCGGAGCCGGTGCCGGTATGCTCGAATTCGATCTCGGTCTGCATCGTCCAGCCCTTGCCGAAGTCGTAGCCCAGGTAAATGACGGCGTGCGGCACGTCGAAACGGCCGTGTGACGGATCGTCTTTATAATCAGAAGGATGGGAATAACGATAGACGTTGTCGCTGTAGAAATTCCGGGTCAGCGCCACTTCCCCGTAACCGCCGACGGTCAGGCGGCCATTAACTTGCGAGGCCACCTGGGCGGACATCGGAAAGCCCGCCAGCAGGAGGCCAAGCAAAACACACACACTATTTTTCATCTCTAAGTTCTTAGAAACCGAGATGCAAAATTACGCGGCCGCCCCCTTCAGGTCAATCCCGTAAAATGATGAAAAACAAACCGGGCCGCATCCCCATAAATGAGGATACGGCCCGGGAATTCTCGGCAGGCGGGGAATGGTATTACTCTGCGATGGCGGTGTATTGGGTCAGCAGGGTTTCCTGTGAATTTTCACTGATCTGGTAGCCGTAGAAACCGCCCCGCGCATTCTCCAGGAAATAGTACTTCTCATAGGAAGTATCGGCCTGCGGATCGCTTTCACGCCAGTTCCGGCACAGTTCGCGCACCTCGGCGGGAACTTCCGTCGGATCCAGTTCGTACTCCGTTTCCTCCCAGGCCTCCCGGATGTCGGGATAGTTGACCTGGAAATTGTTATGGAAGCGGACCTGCTTCATCTTTCCGTCGTGGAGGATATAGAACGTATCGATGCCGCTGCGGTTGGCGTGCCCGCGGACATCGCAGTCCGCATAGCGATCCCGGATGTAGCCCAGGGCCTGGTCGAAGTCCCGGAACCATTCGGCCGGATTGGAAGAAGCGTTGTCGTTGGCAAGCACGATGCCGTCCTCGTTGATCAGCACGTAGTGCCTCAGGAAATGATTCCCGGCGCCGGTCAGGTCCGTTGCGAAGATAAAATCGTACATCGTGTGCGCGATGCCGGCGCGGGTGATCTCAGCGATACGGTCTATGCTTTCCACGAAGCAGGGCGTGCCGAGCCCGAGTCCGGCAAAGGCCTGGATCACGCTCAGCGGCAGGGACGCCGTCAGGCGGTCCGGATCGAGGGTGCGGACGGTCATCTGCCACGTACCGTCCAGGTACTCGCTGCGCCCCTCCACGCCGTCCGCGTCCCGGAAAGAAATCACGTCGCGGCCCTCATCCTGCAGGTGATACGCCTCCAGGATGCGGACGTTGCCGCCATTCCGGGTAAAGAAATCCTTGCTTACTTCCCGGGATATCCCCCGTTCGGTGAGCGGTGCCGGCCAGGGCTCCAGGTCATTGCAGGCGCCGAGCGACAGCAGCAGCGCGGCGGCGGCCAGGGAAACGGTATATTTTATAAATCGTTTCATTGTCTTTTTATCTTTGGAGCGGCAAAGGTACTGAATAAAAGGACTGGTTGTATCGAAAACTGCCGAAAACGGAGCCGGCGGCTAGGCGGCGCGGCGGGCGTCCTTGACCAGGCCTTCCACGGCGACGTTCAACTCGCTGGCCTTCAGCAGCTCGTGCACATCGAAGTGCAGACGGAAGCGCCAGTGGTGGTGCGGGTCGGCGGGCTGGTTGATGCGCTCGGCCATGCGGTCGGCGCGGCGCAGGCCCTTGTCCAGGGCCACCCAGTCCTGCAGCGGGAAGATGGCGAGCATCGACGGGGAATCCAGGAACTCCCACAGCATGCGGCGCACCTCCCAGGGCTCCGGGTCGTGGTCGCACTGCATCCGCAGCGTCTCCATGTCGTGGCTGGACGTGGCGCACACGCTCAGGTACTTCCACGGGCCTTCCTGCTCCATCCCACGCATCTTCAGCGAGAGGATCTTCTCGTGGTCCATCACGCCGGGCACGCAGTCCGGCACCATGCCGAGGTCTTCGCCGCAGGCGAGCATCCCCGTGGCGCCCAGCAGTTCGGGCAGCTTGCGCTCGGCGTTGCGGCGCCAGAACTCGTCGTGGCGGTGGTAGAAGAAGTCGTTGTACAGGGCGCCGAAGCGCTCCTGCTGCCACTGCGGCAGGTCGGCCGAAGCCGGCGCGATCAGCGGCTGGTACATGCCCGGATGGCGCGGGTCGGGATGGAAGAGACCCTCCATCGGCAGGCCCAGAGCCGAGATCTCCTCCGGCGAATACGGCAGGGCCGGGTTGAAGTGGCCCATCATGCCGCTCTTGTACTCCGTGGGGATCTCCCAGATGCGGAAGAAGCCGAGGATGTGGTCGATGCGGAA
>CAMVGM010000002.1 GCA_947167015.1 uncultured Bacteroidales bacterium | reverse complement strand
CCAAGTTTAGTGCGATGACGATCCTTTTCATACGTGAATCATGATGGTAAATTCCGATTTATCGGTTAAAGATACGCATAACCCGTAATAACACAAAACCAATTAAGACATAACAACCCTTTAAACAACCTTCTATGCAAGAGAACACTGTTTTCTCGGTGCTCAATGCGCTCAACTGCAACGAGCACGTGGAGAAGAGCAGATGGTGAAATCCCACTTTCCTCAGGTCTCCACAAAAACCGCAATCTACACGTTCTGTGTGGCGACCTCCCCCTGAACGGGCACCATTTCAGGCAAAAACACCGACAGGTCGCCACACAGAACGCACAGAACGGCATTTTGCTGGAGACCTGTGAATGATTAAAATGGAGCCCGACGCACAGACAGAGAAAAGCCGCAGGTTGATGCCTGCGGCTTTTCTCTGTCTGGGTGACTCGACTTGAACGAGCGACCTCCTGGTCCCTAACCAGGTGCGCTACCAACTGCGCCACACCCAGATGCCCTCGAAAGGGACTGCAAAGATACAAATCTTTTTGGAATTACCATCGGCTTGGGCCAAAAAGTTTCAGGAACGGCCCATTTCGGTCTCTTCGTCCTCGGAACCGCCCTGCTCCCGGTCCGGGATGAGGCGCCGCACGGGCTTCCAATGATAGAAGAATCGGCTGGCGATGACCCGGACGACGGTGTAGGAGGGGATGGCGACCAGCAGGCCGAGGGCGCCGCCGATGTTGCCCGCGATCAGCAGGACGATGAAGATCTCCAGCGGATGGGCCTTGATGCTGGTGGAGTAGATGAGCGGCTGATAGACGAAGTTGTCCACCAGCTGGGCGGCCAGCATCAGGCCGAACACGATGATGGCGAACCAGCCGATGCCTACCGCCAGGCCGACGCCGGTGCTGTACTTGAGGATGACGCACAGCACTACGCCGATCACCTCGCCCAGGAGCGGACCCACGTAGGGGATGATGTTGAGGATGCCGGCGATGAAGGCGATGCCGAGGGCGTTCCGGCCGCCGATCCCGGCAACCAGCCAGAGCAGCAGGAAGTCCACCAGCATCACCCCGAGCACCTCGATGGTCAGGCCGACGAAGTAGCGGGACAGCAGGCCCTCGATCTCCTGGATGGCGCGGTTCACGGACGCCTCCTGCCGGTCGGGCACCAGGGCGGAGACGATCTTGCCGAACAGTCGGTCGTCCTTGATGAAGAAGAACGAGATGAAGACGGTGGCGAAGGCGCCGACCACCACCCCCGCGACGGCGGAGGCCACCGAGCCGAGGATGCCGGACACGGATGACAGGCTGGTCAGCCCCTTGAGTTCTTCCAGCAGGAGGGTGATGGCGTCGAAATCGGGCCCCAGGGCAGGGAAGGTGGCGATGAGCCACTCGTTCAGGCGGTCGGTCAGGTTGCCGTCCGGAAGGCTCTGGCTGCCGCTGGCCGCCACCCGGACGATGCCGGAAACGATCGGGACGATCCGGGTGACGACGAGGGCCAGCAGGCCGATGATGACGATCAGCGTGAAGATGGCGAGCAGCCAGTCCGGCGCGCTCCGGCCTTTGATGCGGATGCGTCGGAGGAGCCGGATGACGGGCTGGCCGATCAGCGAGACCACGAAGGCCGCGATGATATAGACGAGCACGCTGCGGAAATACCAGCACAGCAGCGCGATGACGGTGAAAACCGCCGTCCCGATGGCCAGCCTGGCCAGCCGGTCGATGCTCCTTTCCTGCTCCATGGCCGTCGTGAAGGATTACTGGTGGGCGTCGCGGAGCAGGTCCAGCACCACCTTTACCGGGTTGAAGGTCTCGATCGGGACTTCGACGAAGAGGGTGTTCCAGTCGGACATCGAGCCGTTCCACAGGCCCGGGAGCTCGAGCGCCTTGAGTTCGCGGCCCTGGTAGCTCTTGGAGCTGATCAGGCCGGTCTCCTCGTCCACGTAGTCCAGCAGGTCGAACTGGGTGCCGTCGTGGCGGCGCAGGATGCACACGAGGTCCACCGGATTGAAGTGCGTGGCGGCCTTGAGGGCGGCGACGGCCTGCGGGTCGTCGGGGTTGATCTGCGCGCCTTCGAGGATCTGCAGGGAGGTGGAGCCGTCCTTCTCACGGATGATGAAGGGGCCGCCGCCCGGCTCGCCCAGGTTCTTGACCATGCCGCAGACACGGATGGGGCGGTCCAGTTTGGCACGGAGCATCTCGGCACGGTCGCGGCTGTCCTTGGGCTCGGGCAGTTCGATGCAGAGTTCGTCACGCAGGAAGTCCTCGATCTCGTTGCAGAGTTCCTGGCATTCGGGCGTGGCGAAGGGATCGTCGAGGTACACGACATTGCCGGGGATGAAGGCGAGGTCGGACATCTGCTTGCGCACCATCGTCAGCTGGTCCAGGGCGAAGATGTAGCCTTGGATGCGGTCGCGCAGTTCCAGCGCACGGCCCATCAGGACCTTCTTCCAGCGGTAGGTGGCGGGCTGCATGCGCTCCACGCAGACGTTGTCTATGTTCTTGATGCTCACGAGTTCCGCATCCAGCTTATTCAGGTTGTAGATGAGCGCGCCGTGGCCCGCCGGGCGGGTGAGGATGCTGCCGTCTTCCTTGAGGAAGGGCTTGTTGTCCGCATCAACCGCCAGGGTGTCGGTCTCCTTCGCCTGGTAGGTGAAGGTCACGTTGTAGCGTACGCCGTAGCGCGCCTCATACTCCGCCTTGATGTCCTCGACGGCGGCCTCGAACAGGGGACGGTGCTCCGGGGAGATGGTGACCACGAGGTCCACCGTGCCGTCGGCGTTGCGCATATAGGCCTGGCCTTCGACGAAGTGTTCCGCCAGGGCGGTGCGCACCTCGGTGGGGTAGCGGTGGAACTTCAGCACGCCCTTGGGCTTGCTGCCGTAGGCGAGTCCGGCGTCCGTGAGGAGCTTGCGCGCGGTCGCGGCGGCGTCGAAGGGGGCCGTTCCGAACACCTCGGGGGTGTAGAAGGCGAATTTCTCCAGGTTGGCGGCCAGTTTTTCCGTGGCGGCGTTGGGCGTGTCCATCCCCGCGAAGATGTCCTTGAACATGCGGGAGGCGGCGCCGGAGGCCGGTACGAACTTGCAGCGTCCGTTCACTTCTGCCGTATCGGCGTAGCGGACGGCCTCGTCCTGCTGCTCTTCGGAGAGGACCTCGATGCCGCGTTCCGGGGTGGCCGGCGCGATGATCGAAAGCCAGGGGAAACCTTTGCGGAAGCGCTCGATCTGAGCATTCATAGTGTTTTTGTCCATATCGTTCGTGTTTTATGTGGTATCAGAAATAGAATTCGCGGCGGTAGCTGTAATTGGCCCGGAGCTCGCTGAAGCGGCTCGGGTCCATCCGGAACATGAAGTCGTCCGTAAAGATGGGGTAGTTGTACTGGATGATCGAGGCGATCTGGCCCTGCGACTTGTCGTGGGCGTCGATCCCGACGGCCTGGTATTCCACGATCTCGGTGGTCGGGAAGAAATCGTACAGTTCCGGAATCCCGAAGAAGCGGGCCACCGAGCGGATGGCGAGCGAGGTGCCGGTCTGCTTGCCCTGCAGGGTGTAGCCGGCGATGTGCGGGGTGGCGATGTCCACCAGGTCCATCAGTTCGCGGTTGATGTCGGGCTCGTGGCACCAGGTGTCCAGGGCCACCGGCCCGAGGCGGGGGATGGCCTGGATGAGGTCCTCTTCCACGACCAGTTCGCCCTGCGCGGTGTTGATGAAGAAGGCGCCGTCCTTCATCTTGGAGAAGAAGGAAGCGTTCGCCATGCCACGGGTGTTGTCGTTGACCGGGATGTGCATTGTGACGACGTCGGAACCGGCGAGCACCTCGTCCAGGTCGTGGAAGTCGGCGTAGCCTTCGACGGCTGCCCGGAGCGGGTCGTAGCGGAGGAGCTTGAAGCCGAGCCGCGCGCCCATTTCCTCCACGCGCGAGCCCGCGGAACCGATGCCGATGATGCCCAGGGTGGCGCCGGCCAGGGAGATGCCTTTCCGCGCGGCGAGGCCGTAGAGGGCGGAGAAAACGTAGTTCGTCACGCCGCCGGCGTTGCAGCCGGAGGCGTTCTTGACGAAGATGCCGTGCTCCTTGCACCAGGCCTGGTCGATGTTGTCCAGGCTGGCCGTCGCCGTGGCGATGAGCTTGACGGAAGTGCCTTCGAGCAGGGAGGCGTCGCAGCGGGTGCGGGTGCGGATGACGAGCGCGTCGGCGTCCAGGAGGTCTTCCCGGCAGATATCCGGGCCTTCCTTATACAGGACGGTGGCGCCGTAGGGCTCGAAGACGCCCTCGGCGAAGGGTATGGCGCGGTCGATGACGAATTTCATTTCAGGATCAGTTCACGGACGAAGCCGACGCGGGCGTCGTCCCGGGTAAACAGGCTGTCCTCCGCAAGGAGGGCGTTGATCTTTTTCAGCAGGGCGTCCCGCTGGAAGGAAAGCTGGCTGCGCACCACGGACGAGTCCAGCGTAACGTACAGCTTGCCGTCCCGGTAGAAGCGGCGGACGGTGTAGCGGGCGGCGCCGGATGCGGCGTCCCAGGCGGCGTAGATGCGCTGGGTGTTGAGTCCGCCGGTCATACGGGCGGCCTTGAGGTAGTCCCGGATGACTTGCTCCAGGGGTACGGCGGTCTTGCGGGCGACGCGGCTCATTGGCGGGCGGTGAAGACGCCTCCTGCCGTCTCGAAATAACTGCGGTCCGATGTGAGGGTGTCCACGATGGATTCGGTGCGGACCTTGTTGGAGTCGGTCAGGAAGATCTGGCCGAATTCCTTGTCGGCGACCATGCGCAGCAGGTTGCTCACGCGGCCCATGTCCAGTTTGTCGAAGAGGTCGTCCAGCAGCATCACGGGCGGGCAGCCGCAGGCCGCTTTCATGACCTCGTACTGCGCGAACTTGAGGGCTACCAGGAAAGATTTCTGCTGCCCCTGGGAGCCGCAGCGGCGGATCGGGTGCCCGTCCATCGTGAAGAGGAAGTCGTCCCGCTGGACGCCGGCGGTGGTGAAGCGGAAGATGCGGTCCTTCTCGCGGCGGGCGCGCAAGGTTTCCAGCAGGTCCCCGGCGGAAAGGTCGGAACGGTATTCGATGCCCACCTGCTCGCGGCCGCCGGAAATCTCGCGGTAGTACTGCTGCACAATGGGCAGCAGGCTGTCGCAGAAAGAGTTGCGGCGTGCGTAGATGGGCTGCGCGAGGGCGGCGAGCCGCTCGTCGAAGGTGCCCAGCAGGCTTTCGTCCAGCACGCCGGCCTTGAGGAGTTTGTTGCGCTGCAGCAGGTAGCGGTTGTACTGCTGGACGTCGGAGAGATAGGCCCGGTCCATCTGGGACAGGACGGAGTTGACGAACTTGCGCCGCTCTTCGCCGGATTCGCTGACCATGGCGATGTCGGCGGGGGAGACCATCACGATCGGCAGTACGCCGATGTGGTCGGCGATCCGCGTGTAGGGCTTGTCGTCGCGCTTGACGAGTTTCTGCCCGCCGTCCGAGACGCGGATGCTGAAACGGGACGGGGGAGCGCCCGGCATGTCGTAGGTGCCGCTCAGGGCGAAGGCGGTGGTCCCGTAGCGGAAATTGAAGCGGTCGGAGGAGGAGAAGGCGCTCTTGGTCATCGACAGGTACCAGATGGCGTCCAGCAGGTTGGTCTTCCCCTCGCCGTTCCCGCCGCTGATGCAGTTGATGTTGGGCGAGAAGGCGAGTTCCTGCAGCTGGATGTTGCGGAAATCCTGGATTACGATTTTCTGTAGGACGGCCATGGTTTCAATGTCTGCGGTACGATTCCATATAGTTGCAAAGTTAAAGATTTTTCTATAATTTTGCGGGCTAATTGAAACGGAAAACAAATAAATCGAATATGGCTCAGAAAAATCTGAAAGACAAGGAAGCCGTGCGGCAGGAAAACATCGAGCAGACCGTGTCCGCAACGGAACAGTTCTACAACGAACACAAGAAAATGATCTGGGGCGCCCTCGCCGCCATCCTGGTGATCGTCCTCGGGATCCTCGCGTACCAGAAGTTCATCTATCAGCCCAAGTGCGCCGAGGCGATGGAGCAGAGCTACCCCGCCGAGATGAATTTCCAGGCCGGCGAGTATGACCTCGCGCTGAGCGGCGACGGCAACAACCTCGGTTTCGCCGACATCATCGACCAGTACGGCAGCAAGGCCGGCCAGGCCGTGTACCTGTACGCCGGTATCTGCGAGCTGCGGCTCGGCAACAACGAGGAGGCCCTCTCCTACCTGAAGAAATACAAGGGCAAGGAGCCCATCCTCGCCGCCCGTGCCCGTGCCTGCGAGGGTGACGCCTACGTCGCCCTGGGCGACTACGCCGCCGCCGTGCGCAGCTACAAGGCCGCCGTGGACGTGGCCGACAACGTCTTCGCCGCCGGATACCTCGTCAAGCAGGGTTCCGCCCACGAGGCCCTCGGACAGAAGGCCGAGGCGCTTGCCTGCTACCGCAGGGTCGAGCAGGACTATCCGCAGTCCATCGAGGCTTACGAGATCGCCAAGAACATCGCCAGGGTTTCTGAATAATTCGTCTTATGGGAAGAGCATTTGAATTCCGCAAGGAGCGCAAGCTGAAGCGCTGGGGCCACATGGCCCGCACTTTCACCAAACTGGGCAAGGAAATCACGATCGCCGTCAAGCAGGGCGGTCCGGACGTGACCGGCAACCCGCGTCTGCGCGCCCTCATGGCCGAGGCCCGTGCCGAGCAGATGCCCAAGGAGAACATCGAGCGCGCCATCAAGAAGGCGACCGAGAGCAAGCAGGGCGACTTCAAGGAGATCATCTACGAAGGTTTCGGCCCTCACGGCATCGCCTACCTGGTGGAGGCCGCCACGGACAACAACACCCGTACGGTGGCGAACGTCCGCAGCTATTTCAACAAGTGCGGCGGCTCGCTCGGTACCACCGGTTCCGTGAGCTTCATGTTCGACCGCAAGTGCACCTTCCGCGTGAAGGAGAAGGAGGGCGTGGACCTCGAGGAACTCGAGCTCGAACTCATCGACTACGGCGTGGAGGAACTTTTCCGCGAGGAAGAGGAGGACAAGGACGGCAACGTCACCCCCGTCATCGTGATGTACGGCGAGTACAGCGCCTACGGCCAGATCCAGAAGTACATCGAGGAGAACGGCTACGAGCTGATCTCCGGCGGTTTCGAGCAGATCCCCAACGTGGACCTCAAGGAAGTTACCGATGAGCAGCGCGCCACCCTGGAGAAGCTCACCGGCATGCTCGAGGACGATGAGGACGTGACGAACGTCTATACCACGATGAAACCTGCCGAAGAGTAAGAAAAAGGGAATTCGTCGAAGAAATACGGCAATTCGTCGAAAAAGCGGACCGGGAGCGGCCCGCTTTTTCTATGTTTGTGTCAGAAAACGAACAATCAACAAACCTTATAATGATGAAAACAAAGTTTATCTGTGTGGCTCTCCTGCTCGCTGCTGCGGCAGGAGTGGCGATGGGGCAGGACGGAAAGCGCTATGGCATCAAGTCCGGCATCCTGACCCAGACATCCGAGATGGGCGAGACGACTGTCTATTTTGACAACTACGGCGCCGTCGAGGCTCAGAAGATGAAGATGGACTTCATGGGCAACGCCATGGAGATGACCATCCTCCGCAAGGACGGCAAGACCTACATGATCAACGCCGCGGAGAAGCAGGTGCAGGAAATGCCCGCTGGTGGCATGGGCGGCGCCGACATTAACTTCCTCAACCTGACCGACAAGGTCAAGGCGGAGAACAAGATCAAGGAAGCCGGCAAGGAGACCGTCCTCGGCCGCGAATGCACCAAGTACACGATGGAGTCTTCCCAGATGGGCATGACGATGTCGCAGACCGTCTGGGTCTGGAACGGCATCGTGCTGAAATCCCTGACGGACGGCGGTCAGTTCCAGTTCGGAAATACGGCAACCAAGCTGGAAGAGAACGCCACCATCCCGGCATCCACCTTCGATATTCCCAAGTTCTGAAACGTTTTAAAATATTAATTATAGGATTTATTTATTAACAACATTGCTCCGGATCAAAACGGGCGGCCCGCAAGGACCGCCCGTTTTGCAAAAAAAAACGTATCTTTGAACGATGCGACGTTTCCTGCTCTGCCTGCTGCTTGCCTTGACGGCTGTTTCCGCCTGTACATCCCGCCGGGAGGTGCGGTCGGTGGACGACCTGTCGGACGCCCGGATCGGCGTGCTGACGAACCTGGCGCAGCATCGTGAACTCCCGGAACTCTTCCCCCGGGCCACGCTGCTGCGGTTCGAGGAACTGCCGTCGATGTGCCTGGCCCTGCGGGGCCGGAAGATCGACGCGATGATCTGCCTGGAGCCGGGCCTGGACAACCTGCTGGTGCGGAATCCCGATTTCCGGGAACTGGGCGAACTGCCCGTCCGGGACAGTTCCGCCGTCGCGTTCCGTCCGGGCGGCGACCGGCTGGCCGCGCTCTTCAACGATTTCTTCGACGAGATGCGCGGCGACGGCAGCCTGGAAGCGATGCAGGCGAACTGGTTCGGACCGGACGCGCCGCACAGTTTCTACCACGCGCACGCCAAGGACGGGGAACCCCTCCGCGTGGGCATCGAGGTGGGGCAGTCCGGCCTGACGGTGATGGAAGACGGCGAGGAAACGGGCTTCGAACCAGAACTGATGCGCCGTTTCGGCGACTGGCTCGGCCGCCCCGTGCACTTCGTCGAGATGACCTCGACCGGGATGATCCCGGCCCTGGTTTCCGGGCGCGTGGACGCCCTGGTGGACGCTATCACCCCTACGCACGACCGCAGTTCGAGCGTGCTCTTCTCGGAACCGTACTATATCTGCAACCTCCACCTGGTGACGCTGAATCCGGAGGCGCACGGACGCCGCCAGTCCGGGAACGCCCTGCGGCAGAACCTCTTCGAGGACGGCCGCGGGCGGCTGATCCTGAAAGGCCTGTGGATTACGCTGATCATCGTGTTATTCTCCATCCTGCTGGGGAGCGTCCTGGGCGTGCTGCTCTGCCAGATGCACCTTTCCGGCAAGCCGGCCCTGGAGAAATTCTCGCACGGCTGGTGCGAGTTCATCGAGGGCGTGCCGGTGGTGGTCCTGCTGCTGTTCATGTTCTACGTGGTCTTCGCCTCCTCCACGCTGGGGGCCGTCATCGTTGCCATCATCACCTATTCCCTGCATTTCTCCGCGGGGGCCTGCGAGAGCATCCTCAGCGGCATCCGGAGCGTTCCGCGCGGGCAGGACGAGGCGGGGCAGGCCCTGGGCCTTACCCGCTGGCAGACGCAGCGTTACGTGACGATCCCGCAGGCGCTGCGCCATATCTTGCTGCTGTTCAAGGGGAAGAGCGTCGCCTTGATCGAGAATACCGCCATCGTCGGTTTCATCGCCATCCAGGACCTGACGAAGGTGACCGACATCATCCGCAGCCAGACCTATAATTCCCTGATTCCGCTGGTGGTCGTGGGCGTGCTGTACTTCCTGCTCGCCAAGCTGATCTGCCTGGGCATCGACAAACTCGGAGACGCATTGCTGAAGAAATGAATACCATCATCAAAACGGAGGCGCTGAGCAAGCGTTTCGGCGACAACGGCGTACTGGACGGGATCGACTGCGAGATCCACGAGGGCGACATCGTCTCCATCATCGGCCCTTCCGGTTGCGGCAAGAGCACCTTCCTGCGCTGCCTGAACGGGCTCGAAAAGCCCGATTCCGGTCACATCTTCGTGGACGGGGAGGACATCGTGGCCCGGGGAGCGGACCTGCCCGCGGTGCGCGTCAGGGTGGGGATGGTGTTCCAGGAAATGAATGTCTTCCGCCACCTGGACGTGCTTGAGAACGTGATGCTCGGCCCGCTCAAGGTCCGGAAGATGCCCCGCGAGGAGGCCGAGAAGAAAGCCGTGGACCTGCTGAGGATGGTGGGTCTGGGCGAGATGCTGCACGCCGCTCCGGACAGCCTTTCCGGCGGCCAGAAACAGCGCGTGGCCATCGCCCGCACCCTGGCGATGGATCCCAAGGTAATCCTCTTCGACGAACCGACCTCTGCCCTCGATCCTTCCCGGAAGTCGGAGGTGCTCAGCGTCATCAAGGAACTCGCCCGGCAGGGCCGGACGATGGTCATCGTCACGCACGAGATGCAGTTTGCGCGCGACGTCAGTACGCGGGTGCTGTTCCTCCAGCGTGGGCGCATCGTCGAGGAAGGCACGCCGGAGCAGGTTTTCGACCACCCCCGCGAACTGCTCACCCAGGTGTTCGTGAACAACCTGCGCAGCCTGATCTTCGACATCGGCTCGCCGGACTACGACCTGTACAAGCTCAACGGCGAGATCGAGTGGTTCTGCCAGCGCAACAACCTCGGCCGTTTCTACGTGTCCCTCGAACTCATCGTCGAGGAGATGCTCACCAAGATGATGCCTTTCACCGGCCCCATCCACATTTGCGTCCACTGCCGGGAAATGTCCCGGAAAGTCTCGGTCGAGATGGTCCAGGAACGCTTTTCCGGCCAGATCGTGGGCCGGGAAGGTACGGACGAGATATCAATGATGCTCCTCCGGGGACTGTGCAAGTCCATCACGGAGGAGCAGAGAGGGGAAGACCGTATCGTGCGCCTGGAAACCGAGGCGCAGTAAAATCAGCTCTTCGGCTTTTCGACGCGGCCGATGCCGCGCACCTTCGACTCGATGTCGCTGCATTCGAGGGCCTTGGCGTCGATGTCGCCGGCGCCGCTGACCTGCAGGCTGGCCTTCGTGGCGCGTCCGGCTACCGTGGCGTCACCCGCTCCGTTGATATCGACCGAGAGGGTTTCACAGTCGATGCCGGTGATCCGTGCATCGCCCGCCCCGTTGACGGTGACAGAGGCCTTGTCGGCCGCCAGCCCCTGGATGTCGATGTCGCCCGCGCCGTTGATCTGCAGGGCGAAGTCGAGGGCAGTAATGCCCTTCGGGGCGCTGAAATCCACCGCACCGTTGAAGTCGGCCTTTTCCAGCACGGGGCTGGAAACGTTGACCTTGAAAGTCTTGATATTGCGGAAGGTGGTCCCGTCGGACTTGATGACGAGGGTCCCGTTCTCGTTGCTCACGGTGACATGCTTCAGGATGTTGTCCGCCCCGTACAGGGAGACGGAGCAGTCGCCGGGAACGTACTGCACGTCGCCGGGGATGTTGCAGGTCAGGGAGTGGAACTCGCCCGTCACGTTGTCCCGGGTGATGTAATTGTCGCTGGGTTCGACGCTTTCGCCCGGGGCGATGCCGTTGTCGGAGTCGACGATGATGTTCTCATCAAAATCGTCGCTGATCCTGATGAAGCGGCAGGAGGGGAGCAGCAGCAGCGCGCAGGCTGCGAAGATTGCGGATATCTTTTTCATTATGAACAGTTTAATCGATGAATTCCTTGAGGTTGATGCCGAGCAGGGCCGCCCGGCCGCGGAAGAGGGGGAGTTCCTCCTCGATGAACTTGCGGCGTTCCGTCTCCCGGATGATGTCGATGGCGTCGCCCGCGACGAAGAAGCCGATGCCGCGCTGGTTGAAGATGACCTTGCGGTCCGTAAGTACCTCGTAGGAGCGGGCCACGGTGTTCGGATTGACTCCGATGCCGGCGCCCCATTCGCGGACCGAGGGGATGCGTCCGCCGGGCTTGAATTCCCCGGACAGGATGCGCTCGCAGAGGTTGTCCGCTATCTGGAGGTAGATGGGTTTATTGTTGTCGAATTCCATGGTTCTAGTGTTGAATGGTACGTAAGCGGTAGAAGATGCCTCCCAGGAGCAGCGCCAGAACGCCGAATCCGGAGATGTTGAAGTACCAGTTGATGGCGTTGGCGGCGCGGGCGGGGCTGTCGAAACGGTCGACGAGCAGGTCGATGTCGATGTTTCCGCTACCGGCGAAGATGGCGAGCACGAGGGATAACACCATTCCGAGCGCGAAGACGCAGAACAGGGTTTTGGCGACTTTCGCTTTCTTGAAGCAGATGGCACCGAGGGTGAAGGTCAGGATATTATTCATCCATTCCAGGGTCAGCAGGGCGCCCAGGTTGAAGGAAAACTCGTCCGTTCCGATGAAACCGTTATGGATGCCGTGGATGAAGTCCGAATCGAAGAGCCGGGTGCCGTAGCTGTTCGGGAAGAGCAGGCCCATCAGGCCGTCGCTGGCGAAGAACAGGACGCCGAGGACGACCGGGGCGGCTACGCAGGTGACCAGGAACAGCGAGATCCACTTTTCCGTGGTGGAGGCGGGAATCATCAGGTAGTCCGAGCCGGCCCGTTTCTCGGTCAGCTGGCCATAGACCTTGCTGCCGAATCCGAGGAGGATGACGACGGAGGACACGCTCAGGGCGGCGAACTTGAGCTCGTCGGGGAGTTCGGCCACGCCGTTGCCGAAGATCAGGCTGAAGAATTCCACGACCATATAGACGATGACCGGCGTAAGGCCGAGCAGCAGCATGGAGATGCCGTAGTTGTTCCTGGCCCGACGGAGATCGTACAGGAGGAAGTTCCAGAAACGGTTGATATCGAATATGTTACTCATTGCTGAAAAGATTTTTGACGAGTTCTTTGTGCTTGTGGACGGTGTTGAACAGGGCTTCGATGTTCACCTTGCTGTCCGCCTTCTCGGTGTTGGGAAGGACCTGGATGAAGCCGCCGGGCAGCTGCTCGGAATAGAGTGCTTCGGGGTGCAGGGTGGTGCCGTAGTCGAAGAAGAGCTTGTCCGCGATCTGTTCGATCGTGGCGTTGAGCAGGACGTCCCTGCGGTCCAGGATGATGATCGGATCGATGATGTTCTCCAGGTCGCGCACCTGGTGGGTGGAGATCACGATGGTGGCATCTTCGGACGTGTACTTCATCAGGGCGGAGCGGAACTGTGCCTTGGACGGGATGTCCAGGCCGTTGGTCGGCTCGTCGAGGAAGAGATAGCGGGTGTTGCAGGCGAGGGCGAAGGCGAGGTAGGTCTTCTTGAGCTGGCCGGCGGACATCGCATTCATCTTCTGGGCGGGATCGACCTCGAATTCGCGCAGGATGGTCTCGAAGCGCTCCGGCTTGAAATTGGGCCAGAACTTGCCGGCGGACTTGGCCCAGCCGAGGGCCTTGTCGTTCACGGGAGCGACCTCGTCGGGGAGGTAGTACTGGTCCTGCAGGAGGGCAGGCTCGCGCTTCCAGGGATCACGCCCGTCCGAAAGGATGGTTCCGCTCTGGGTCTTCTTGAGACCGCAGAGCAGGGTCAGCAGCGTCGTCTTGCCGACGCCGTTCTCGCCGAGCAGGCCATAGATCCTGCCGGGTTCGAGGTTCATCGAGATATTCTTGAGGACCTCGTTCTTTCCGTAGCTGAACGCTAAGTTTTGAATTTTTATCATCGCTTTTTAGTGTATTAGTTCAATAGCACACCACAAAGGTACGACAAAAATTCAAACTTCCAAATTTTTTTGATTTTTTTTATCAGCGAATCGGGCGATGTTTGGCGGCGCGGGCGGCCTTTTCGTTGTCAAGGATGCGAGAAAGGTCGGCAGGGGAGACGAAACAGTCCCGGAAGCGCTCCCAGACAATCTGCACCGCAGTCGCAGAAGGATGCACCAGATCCTCGGCAAAGAACCGGTAATCCCGCAACTCATCCAGCACGATCTCATACGCCGGAAAATACTCTGCGCCGGCGGCGGAAAGCGGAGCCGGAATTGGTTTTCCGGCAAACCTGTCCGGAAAATAATTCCGGTCCGCCCCGTCTGGAAGACTCCGCCCGCCGGCAAGGACTTCTTGGACGGCAAGGTGTAAAACAGACTTGGAAACGGTATTCGCGTGCGCCCCCTCTCCGAGATGCCGGATGGGCGAGACGGTCAGGATGAAACGCTTCTCCGGATGCGCCTCCACGATGCCGCGCAGCAGCCGCGCACACGCCTCGACAGAAAGAAGTTCGTGCGCGAACTCGCGCGCGGGACGCTTCAGGCAGTTGGCGACGACCGGCCGGCCGGGCCGCTCCAGCGCCCGCCACACCCGGGCGGTGCCGAGGGTGAGGATGACGGTGCCGCAGCGCTTCCAGGCCCCGGCCGCCTCCGCCAGGCTCGCGTTCGCCACGTCCAGGAACTCCGCGGTCGTGTTCCGGGCGAAAGAAGTATGGTGCGAGAAACTCCCGATGCGCCCGTCGCCCGCGCCCAGCGGCACGCAGTCCTCCTCCCGGAAGGGGACGGGATCGTCCAGGCGTGCGACGGCCGCGGCGAGGGAGGCGGGGTTGTAGAGCGTGCCGAAAGGATTCACGAGCACCTGGAATCCGGCGTCGGACAGTTTCCGGGCCATTTCGTCGGCGAAGCAGCTGCCCAGCAGGCAGACGGGCTCGTCCAGACCGATCGGGACGGCCGGACGCGGGCAGGATACTTCGGTGACCAGTTTCATATTAACTGCAAATTTAGTATTTTTGTCCATTATGAGAAACCGTCTGATACCTGTTCTGATCGCCGCTGTCCTGGCAGCCGCGGCCTGCTCCCCGGGGGAGCGTACCCTGCATATCGTCACCACCGGTGACGTCCACGGATCCTGGTTCGACCAGCCCTACGTGGACGGCGGCGGCACCAAGACCAGCCTGATGTCCGTCGCGGCCTGGGTGGACAGCCTGCGCAGTGCCGTCGGGCCGAAGAACGTGCTGCTCCTCGATGCGGGAGACTGCCTGCAGGGCGACAACGCCGCCTATTATTACAATTACGTGGACACGCTCGGCGAACACCTCTTCTCGCAGATCGTTTCCTATATGGGGTATGACGCCGTCGCCGTCGGCAACCACGACATCGAGACCGGCCATCCCGTCTATGACAAGGTGGACGCGCAGCTGGCCGCCCACGGCATTCCCTTCTTGGCGGCGAACGCGGTCCGGACCTCCGACGGGGAGCCCTATTTCGCGCCCTACAAGGTCTTCCGCCGCGGAGGGATGAAGGTGGCCGTGATCGGTTTCACCAACCCGAACATGAAGGCTTGGCTGTCGGAACCCATCTGGCGCGGCATCGAGTTCAAGTCGCTGATTCCCTGCGCGCAGGAGTGGGTGGACCGCGTCCGCGCGAAGGAGAAGCCCGACGTGGTCGTGGTGCTGACGCATTCCGGCACCGGCGAGGGCGACGGGGCCAGCCTGGAGAGCCAGGGACTGGACCTGCTGGAGAGCCTGCAGGGCGTGGACGTGCTCGTTTGCTCCCACGACCACCGTCCTTTCGTCAAGGAGAAGGACGGAACCTGGCTGATCAACGGCGGTGCCCGGGCGGGCAACGTGGGACATGCCGTGGTTACGAAGGGGAAGCAGACCGGGAAAACCGTCCGCGGGGAAACCGTCCGGATGGACAAGTCCCGGGTGGACGGGGCGATGGAAGAGCGTTTCCTTTCCGCTTTCGGGAAGGTCAGGGACTTCACGCGGCAGCCCGTCGGGCAGCTGGCGATGGAACTCCGTACGCGCGATGCCTATGCCGGCATGTGCGATTACCTCAACTTGCTGCACACCGTCCAGCTTGGCGTCCCCGAGGCGCAGCTTTCCTTCGCTGCGCCGCTCACCTTCAACGGCACCGTCAAGTCCGGCGAGGTGATCTACAATGATATGTTTACGATCTATCCGTTTGAAAACCAGCTCTTTGTCGTGAAGATGAAGGGCTCGGAGATCGTCAACTTCCTCGAATATTCCTATGACCACTGGATCCGTACGCCCGGCGCGCATATCTTGCAGATCGCGGACAGCCCGGATGCGCGTACGAGCAGCCCCCGCTGGTCGTTCGTGAACCGGAGTTACAACTTCGATTCGGCCGGGGGCCTGGTCTATACCGTGGACGTGACCCGTCCCGCGGGCAGCCGCGTGAAGGTGAAGTCCCTCGCCGACGGCTCGGCCTTCGACCCGGACGGCTGGTACAACGTGGCGATGACCTCCTACCGCGCCAACGGCGGCGGGAACAGCCTCATCGAGGGAGCGGGCATCCCGAAGGATGAGACGGACGGCCGCATCGTGGCCCGCTATCCCGAAATCCGCGAGATGGTCTATCAGTTCATAAAAAAGCACGGGACCGTGGATCCCGCGCTGATCGGAGACCGCTCCGTCATCGGCGAATGGCACTTCGTGCCCGAAAAAGTCGTCGCGCCGAAGATGGCTGCGGATATGGACCTGCTGTTCTGATTTATCGCCTGAAGGCTTTCAGGCGCTGCTGAAGCGAGCCGTCAACGGCCATCTTCATCATCTTTCTCGTCTGTTCGAACTGCTTGATGAGTTTGTTCACGTCCGCGAGCGTCGTGCCGGAACCCTTGGCGATGCGGCTGCGGCGGGATCCGTTGAGACATTCGGGGTGCTCCCGCTCATAAGGCGTCATCGAACGGATGATGGCTTCGGTAGGCTTGAAGGCGTCGTCGGGAATGTCTACGTCTTTGAGCGCCTTGTCCATCCCGGGAAGCATGCCGGCCAGGTCCTTCATGTTTCCCATCTTCTGGACCTGCTGTATCTGGTTGTAGTAATCGTTGAGCGTGAACTGGTTATGTGCGATCTTCTTCTTGAGGGCCCGTGCTTCCTTCTCGTCATACTGCTCCTGCGCCTTTTCCACGAGCGAAACCACGTCGCCCATGCCGAGGATGCGGTCCGCCACGCGGGCGGGGTAGAAGATGTCGAGCGCCTCCAGCTTTTCGCCCGTGCTGACGAACTTGATGGGTTTGCCGGTGACGGCCTTGATCGAGAGCGCGGCACCTCCGCGGGTGTCACCGTCCATCTTGGTGAGCACCACGCCGTCGTAGTCGATGGCTTCGTTGAAGGCCTTGGCGGATTCGACGGCGTCCTGGCCGGTCATCGCGTCCACGACGAAGAGGGTCTCGGTAGGGGAGACGGCCTTGTGCAGGGTCGCGATCTCTTCCATCAGTTCCTGGTCCACCGTCAGGCGGCCGGCCGTATCTACGATGACGACGCTGTAACCCTGCCTGCGGGCGTACTGGATGGCGTTGTTCGCCACGACGACGGGATCTTTCTGTCCGTCTTCCGCATACACTTCCACGCCGATCTGGTTCCCGAGGGTCCGGAGCTGGTCGATGGCGGCGGGGCGGAAGGTGTCGCAGGCGGCGAGCAGGACGCGCATGCCGCGCTTGCTCTTGACGTACAGGGCCAGCTTGCCGCTGAAGGTAGTCTTACCGGAGCCGTTCAGACCCGCGACGAGTACCACGGCGGGAGAACCCTTGAGCTTGACTTCCGCGTGTTCGGAGCCCATGAAGGCGGCCAGTTCGTCGTGGACGATCTTGACCATCATCTGCTGCGGCTTCACGGCCGTCAGCACGCCCGTGCCCATCGCCTTCGTCTTGACCCGGTCGCAGAAGTCCTTGGCGACCTTGTAGGAAACGTCCGCGTCGAGCAGCGCCCGGCGGATTTCCTTGATGGTTTCCGCTATGTTGACTTCGGTGATCTTCCCTTCGCCCTTCAGGATCTTGAAGGACCTTTCCAAACGATCGCTTAAGTTATCAAACATGGTACTGGTGATTTTTTGAGGAAGCAAAGATACACATTTAATTTAACACTTAACGATATGAAAAAACTCTTGAATCTAAAACTCCTGCGTTTCAATCCGGCCGCTGAACAACATGGATGGAACCTCCGTATCGGCGAGGCCGTGGACGAATGGAAAAAGACCCGGGGATACCTCAAACCGATTGCCGGTGTCACAGAAATCGCCGCTGATATCGGCGTGCCGCCCGACCAGCTTTCCATCTGGGTGCGCATCCATACCGGCAAGACGCTGCTGGGCTGGCGGAAGGAACTGCGCATCGACGTGGCGAAAAGCCTCCTGCTGGAGTTTCCGGACCTGCCGGTCTCGACGGTCGGCCTGATGGTCGGCATCGACGACAAGTCCAATTTCAAACGTCAGTTCACGGAAGTGGTCCGCCTCACCCCGCGCCAGTGGCGTGAACGCCACGGTGTCTAACTGGTTGTAAGCGGGCAGGCCTGCCCGCTTACTGTTTCTTCAGGAGAGTACGGAGGGCGTCGCGGAGGAGGCGGACCGTATTGAAGAGGATGACGGCGGCGATGACCAGGCTCACGACGGGATCGATGACGTGCAGGCCCGTCAGGCTGATGACAATGCCGGAGATGACTACGCCCAGGGACAGGAGCGAATCCGTGGCCATGTGCAGGAAGGCGGCGCGGGTGTTGATGTCCTCCCGGTGGCGCATCAGCAGCCAGGCGCTCAGGCCGCTGACCAGGATGCCCACGCCCGCGGTCCAGGAAATGGCCGCCCCGTTGACGGGTTCGGGCGAGGAGAACTTCCCGATGCTTTCGCAGATGATGATGACCACGGCGACCAGCAGGATCAGCGCGTTGACCAGGGCGATGCCGGCGGAGATGCGGCCGTAGTCCCTGCCGTCCTGCCGCCGGGCGAGCCGGAAGCCTACCAGGGCGATGACCAGCGCGAAGACGTCGATCAGTTTATGGCCTGCATCGGAGAGCAGGCCGAGGGAACGGAATATGAGGGCGACCACGACCTCGAGGATCACGAAACCGGCATTGAGCGCGATGGATACGAGATATGCCCTGTCGAGCCTTTTTTCTTCCATAAGAATTTACATGGTGATGTGGATGGAAACCTTGAAACCCTGCTTCATGTCGTCGGGAATCCAGTCCGTATAACTGATCCGGCGGACGTAGTCCACCCGGAGGATGTTGAAAATGTTTTCCAGGCCCACCGTATATTCCATATAGGGGGTCTTGCCCAGCAGGTGCGTGCCTTCGGGGAAGGCGTATAGCCCGGCGCCGTCCTTGAGCGGGTTGTTCTTGTCCGAGAGCGAACCGGCGATGGCGCGGAAGGATACCACCTCCCGCAGGCCGAGCCGGTTGATGAGCGGGATGCGGTTCAGGATCCAGCCCTTGAGGTAGTAGGTGGCGGAGAATTCGGCGTAGCGGTCCATCACGAACTCCATCGGGGACATCAGGTTGAACGCGTCGTTGTGCAGCAGGAAGGACAGGTTGGCGTTGGGCGAATAGAGCTTGGGCAGCGGGACGCGGTTCCACACGATGCCGGCCTGCAGCGCGGCGTCGATATGGCCGAAGGCGGACAGCCACAGGCGCTTCTGGACGGAGAAGTCGGTGCGGTTGTAGGTGAACGTGTGGTCGAAGCGGCCGAAGGTGTGGGTGAGGCTCAGGATCGGGGCGTCCTTGGTCAGGGTGAGCGGCGACTCCTTGCCCAGCCGGTTGGAATACAGGGGCTCGCCCGGGGCGAAGCGCAGCCGCGTGGTCCAGCTGAGGTCGTCGTAGCGCTGTACGGGCTCCAGGGCCCCGGCGGCGTCGTAGCGGAGATAGGCGAGGGTGCCGGCCGGCTCCACGCGGTCCAGGCGGAGCTGCGTGTCGAAACCGAGCCGCGAGATCCATTCCCGCTCATAGCGCAGCTGCAGGCTCCGCACGTACTGGAGCGGCACCGGCGTGATGGTGCTCATCATGAAATGGTCGCGGTCCATCAGGGAGAAACTCTGCCCGGGCGCCTCCAGGTCGTAGCGGTACTTCAAGCTGAGGTTGTTGCGGAGCGGCTCGAAGGGATGGTAGTCCTTGGGCGTGAAGGTGTGGACGTAGGTCAGGTCGTACTTGAGCCGTTTGTCCTTGAAGCCGAACGCGGCGTAGGCGCTCAGGAAATTCTGCGGGTTGAGATTGGCCGTGGTCATGCCGCCGATGCGCAGGCGCAGGCCCTCGGTGGGGTTGTAGTGGATGACGCTGGACAGCGGGCCGTAGTCCCAGCGGCTCGCGCTGCGGTCCCGCGCGGTGGGCATGAACTCGGTGCTGAGCGTCTCGACGGCGTCGATGGCGTCGCTCAGGCGCGGCTCCCGCCTCACTTCGACCTTCAGGCTGTCCAGGACCCTTTCCTTGGGGGAGAGGGGGACCGGACGGACGTCGGTCCAGTACTCGTCCGGACGCCACCAGTCCGGGTTGTACACCAGCCGGTCGGGGTGGGTTTCCAGCGTGTCCGGCATCGCGGCGGCGGCTTCCGAGAACTCGTATTCGTGGTGCAGGACCTTGCGGTGCGCATAGAGCTGCTGCAGCCACTTGAAGATGTAGAAGCGGGCGTAGGTGTTCTTCTCCGTGGACGCCCACACGCCGGAGGGCATGCGCTCGAAATTCTCCTCGATGGCGAGTTCGCTCACGTAGTTGAGGTTGATCCGGGCCGGGATGCCGAGGCTGTAGCGCTTGATGGCATAGGTGCTGTCCGCCACGACGAACAGATGCCCCGTGAAGCCGAAACTCCGGTTGTTGGCGGGAACGAAGGTCAGGTCGATGCACTTCGTGCCCTCCACGTACAGGGTGTCGGAGATGTAGTATTTGTAGAAGGTGGTCGCCAACGTGGAGTTGATCGGGCTGATGAAGCGGTTCAGCATCACGTCCATGTTCTCGTCGAAGATGTCGGAATCCGCGAAGATGGCCTCGATGTTGGCGCCGATGCCGCCCTTGTCCAGCATCTCGGCGAAGCCCAGCAGGCGCCGGCGCACTACGTAAGTACGCGTCTTGGGGGGCTGGCGGTGGTAGTAGGTCTGCTCCTCCTGCTCGCGCAGCGAGACGGTCAGCACCGGGGTGTTCTTGAACTGGGCGGTGTCCACGTATTTCTCGAAGAAGGGGAAGCGGCGCCAGAAGCGGCTGCTGTCGAAGTCCACGTTGAAATCGTCCAGGGACAGGATCAACTTGTCGTAATCGGCTGATTTGTAGCGCTCCAGGGAGCGGACGTGGTTCTCCTCCTTGTGGGCGATGACGTTCCGGACGAGTTCCACGGCCGGGTTGTCGCGGCGCCGGTAGCGGCTGTCCCGCCCTTTCTTCGGGGTGACCACGGCGCTCTGCAGGCCGTAGGCGTCGGGCTTCAGTTTCACCTGCAGGCCCTCGGTGACCTTCCCCGCCGGCACCGGGACGTTCTGCGTCTCGTAGCCGAGCATCTGGAAACTCACGGTGGCATAGTCGCGGTGGTTATCGAGGGAGAAGGCTCCCTGCTCGTCGGTCATCGTGCCGATGCGCGTCCCGAGGAAGATCACGGAAACGTAGGGCATCGGTTCTCCGGTCTCGGCGTCGGTGACGGTGCCGCGGACGCGGGTGAGCGACTGGGCGGGCAGCAGGCCCGTTCCAAGCAGGAAGGAGAGGATGAGCAGGACGGCTTTTCTCATATCCTGCAAAGATAGTAAAACTATCGCAATGCACGCATCGCATTAAGCACGGCGAGCACCGTCACGCCGACATCGGCGAACACGGCCATCCACATCGTGGCCACTCCGCAGGCGGCGAGCACCAATACGGCCAACTTGATGCCGATGGCGAGGATGATGTTCTGGCGGGCGATGCGCAGGGTGCGGCGGGCGCCCAGCACGGCGTCGGCGATCTTGGAAGGCTTGTCGTCCATCAGCACCACGTCGGCGGCTTCGATGGCGGCATCGGACCCAAGCGCGCCCATGGCGATGCCCAGGTCGGCGCGGGCGAGCACCGGGGCGTCGTTGATGCCGTCCCCGACGAAAGCGAGCGTCCCTTCCGGCAGCAGCGCCTCGACGCGTGCGACCTTGTCCGCGGGCAGCAGGCCGGCGTGGTACTCGTCGATGCCGGTCGTTTCCGCGACGGCCGCGGCGACTTCTTCCAGGTCCCCGGTCAGCATCACCGTCTTGCGTATGCCCGCGGCGTGCAGCCGGGAAACGGCCTGCGCGGCGTCTTCCTTCACGCGGTCGGAAATGACGACGTGTCCGGCATAGTCCCCGTCCACGGCCACGTGGACGATGGTGCCCGTCTGGTGGCAGGGGTGCCAGGCGGCGCCCACCCGGTCCATCAGGCCGCCG
Source organism: uncultured Bacteroidales bacterium (assembly GCA_947167015.1). GTDB lineage: Bacteria > Bacteroidota > Bacteroidia > Bacteroidales > UBA932 > Cryptobacteroides. Next base: position 94,717 of record CAMVGM010000002.1, on the reverse strand, counting down.
TTGCCCACGGCGACGGTCCGGCCTTCCACGACGGCGGTCAGGCCCAGTCCGGCAAACTCCCGGATGTCCTCCACGCGGCAGCCGTCCTGCTCGTCAGGGTAGGCCTGCAGCAGCGCGGCGGCGATGGGGTGGGTGGAATGCCTTTCAACGTGCGCGGCGAGGTGGAGCAGTTCCTGGGCGTCCAGCTTGTCGGGATGCACGGCCGTCACGGCGAAGACGCCTTCGGTCAGGGTCCCGGTCTTGTCGAAGACGACGGTCCGTACGCGGGCGAGGGTGTCCAGCCAGGCTGCTCCCTTGACGAGGATGCCGCGGCGGGAGGCGCCTCCGATGCCGCCGAAGAAGGTCAGCGGAATGCTGATGACCAGCGCGCAGGGGCAGGAGACCACCAGGAACATCAGCGCCCGGTAGATCCAGTCCGCCCAGGCGCCGCCCAGCAGGAGCGGCGGGACGAGGGCGAGCAGCACGGCCAGTCCGACCACGACGGGCGTATAGATGCGGGCGAAGCGCGTGATGAAGCGCTCGCTGTGCGACTTGCTTTCCGCGGCGTGCTCCACCAGTTCGAGGATGCGGGAGGCGGTGGACTCGCCGAAGGGCCGGGTGGTGCGGATGCGCAGCACGCCGCTGAGGTTGACGCAGCCGGAGAGAACCTCTTCGCCCACCGTGACGCTGCGCGGCACGCTTTCGCCCGTGAGCGCCACCGTGTCCAAGGAAGAACTGCCTTCCAGGACGATGCCGTCCATCGGAATCCGTTCGCCCGGGCGGACTAGCACGACCTCACCGGGAGAAACCGACTCCGGGGCGACCGTCTGCAGTTCTCCGTCCCGTTCCACGCGCGCCGTGTCCGGGCGGATGTCCATCAGATGGGCGACCGAACGGCGCGAGCGGCCTTCCGCGATGCCTTCGAAGAGTTCTCCGATCCGGAAGAACAGCATCACGAAGACGGCTTCGGGGAACTGGGGCTCCGCCTCCGGCAGGAAACCGATGCCCAGGGCGCCCAGGGTGGCGACGGCCATCAGGAAGTTCTCGTCGAGGGCCTCGCCGTGCAGGATGGCCTCCCCGGCTTCCCGGAGCGTGTCCCACCCGGCGACGAGATAGGGGACCAGGTAAAGGAGGAGGTATTGCCAGGTGGCCCAGGCGGTATGGCGTTCGACCAGGACGGCTGCGGCCAGCAAAACGGCCGAAAGGACGATGCGGATGATGTTTTCGCGGATCTCGTCGTCGTGTCCGTGTTCGTGATGATGATGCTCGTGTGACATGATCTTAGCTGTTTTTACGCTGCAAAGATATCCCGGGCCGTTTGCAACCGGGTTGCAAATGCTTGCCCGGATTCCTTTTTTTGTGTATATTTGGGACTGCAATCGCCAATTTCTCCCCGGACCGGATTCCCGGTCCCGCCCGGTTAACGCTGGAATTATTACCAACTTAACCCTTTATCGTCATGTTATTCAATCCTATCCGACGCGCCGCCCTGGCCGCCCTCGCCCTGGGCCTCTTCGCGGCAGTCCCGGCGAAAGCCCAACTGGACCTGAGCTACCACCAGCCGGTCCTGGAAGATTATTTCGCGCCCGCTTCCGCGACGCCTGCAAGCCCGGATGCGGACGGTTTCATCCGCCGCTGGTCGCTCCTGGAGCCGATTGCGAAGCCGGAGATCCGCACCAACGCGATCTTCACCGACAGCTATCTCAACGAGGAATTCGCCAAGCAGTACTTCGAAGGGCAGACGACCATCGTCCCCAAGGACGGACAGAAGGTCAAGCTCGACAAGAAGACCCGGCTGGCCTGGCACTGCTATGACAGCAAGCACTACAACGTGAAACTCTACCGCTTCGCCTCCGGGCTGGGCCTGCACCCCACCGAGGCGCTCTACCTGGCCGTGACCGTGATCAACGTTCCCGAGGACGTCACCGTGCGTATGGCCGTCGGTTCCAATTCCGGATCCAAGTGGTGGATCAACGGCGAGGAGGCCATCCTGCTCTCCGGCGACCGCCGCATGGTCATGGATGACTGCGTCTCGAAGAAGATCACCCTCAAGGCGGGCCGCAACGTGCTCCGCGGCGCCGTGATCAACGGCCCCGGCATGAGCGATTTCTGCATCCGTTTCCTGGACCTGCAGGGCCGTCCGTACACGAATTTTACCGTCACCAACCAGTAAAGCTCCTGCGCCATGAAAAGAATTGAAATCTCCCTGATCGTCCTTTTGCTGACGGCTCTTTTCGCCCTTCCTGCCGCGGCGCAGGTCGGCAACGTCTATATCCACGACCCGTCCACCATCGTGAAGTGCGACGGGCGCTACTACACCTTCGGCACCGGTTCCGGCGGCCTGATGTCCGATGACGGCTGGACCTGGCGGGACGGCGCCGTGCGCACCGGCGGCGGCGTAGCCCCCGACGTGATCAAGATCGGCGACCGCTACCTGGTTTCCTACAGCGCCGGCTATCCCGGCACCGAGGGCAAGACCCGCGGCAACGTGACCACGATGTGGACCAAGACCCTCGATCCGGAATCCCCGGACTTCGGCTATTCCGAGCCCCAGCTCGTGGCCTGGGCCGGCGCCGATGAGGACTGCTGGGCCATCGACCCGGCTTTCCTGATGGGCCCCGACGGCCGTCTCTGGCTCTCCTACGGCACCTATTTCGGCGCCATCCGCATCGTCGAGCTGGATTCCGCCACCGGCGGCCGCATGCCCGGCAACAAGGCGGTGGACATCGCCATCGACTGCGAGGCCACGGCCCTGATGTACAAGGACGGATGGTACTATCTGCTGGCCACGCACGGCACCTGCTGCGACGGCGTGAACTCCACCTACAACATCGTCTGCGGCCGTTCCCGCAGCGCCACCGGCCCGTATCTCGACAACATGGGACGCGACATGCTCCGCGGCGGCGGCCGTATGGTCCTTTCCGCCGGCAACCGTGCCACCGGCCCCGGCCACTTTGGCCTGTACGTCGAGGAGGAGGGTGTCGAGAAGATGTCCTACCATTACGAGGCGGACTACAACCGCAGCGGCCGCAGCGTGCTCGCCGTCCGTTCGCTCATGTGGAAGAACGGCTGGCCCGTAGCCGCCGATCCCTTCAAGGAGGGAACCTACGAGATCGAGTCTGAGCGCCGCGGCTACGCGCTGGAGCTCGCCGTGGACTTCATCCGCCAGCAGGGCGGCATGCGCGCTTTCCGCATCAACCCCAATGATCCGGTGGTCGAGCTGGAGGAGCAGAAACTTGAGGAAGTGCAGGGCGGCTGGCCCGCGGGCGACATCGACGTCCGTGCGGGCGACTATATGTTCCGGCCCCACCAGAAGTGGACGGTCACGGCCGTGCCTGACAAGGGCGGCTACCTCGGCGCCCCGTATTACAAGATTACCATCGCCGGCACGGAGCGCGCCCTGGCTGCCACCGAGGACGGCGACCTGATCGCCGTTCCGGCGTTCACCGGCGCCGACGAGCAACTGTGGCGGATCGAGCAGCTCACCGACGGCACCTTCCGCATCCTGACGAAGGTCGCGTGCGGCTGCGGCCGCCAGATGTGCCTGCTGTGCACGGGCGACAGCACCGTGGCCCTGGGCATGTTCGATTTCTCGAGCGACAACTGCAAGTGGAATTTCAGAGACAGATAAGATATGAAGAAGTATTTGGTTTTATTCCTGGCCTGCGCCCTCGCCTTGAGTTCCTGCGGCCAGAAGCAGCTGAAGCCCTGGACGAAAGGTGGTTTCGAGACGCACAAGTACCGCAGCGTGTTCGCCGAGATGGGCTATCCCCAGAAGGAGATCGACGCCAAGCTCGAGAGCATCTTCCAGGAGGTGTTTTATGGCCCGAATAAGGTGTATTTCCAGGTGGGGGACGATATGGGCTACATGTCCGACGTCAAGAACTTCGACGCCCGCACCGAAGGAATGTCCTACGGGATGATGATCGCCGTGCAGCTGGACAAGAAGGACGAATTCGACCGCTTGTTCCGCTGGGCGAAGAAGTACATGCAGTACCAGGAGGGCCCGATGAAGGGCTATTTCGCCTGGAGCCTCAGCCCCGACGGCACCATCCGCGGGGCGGGTCCGGCTTCCGACGGCGAGCTGTATTTCATCACCTCGCTCATCTTCGCTTCCAACCGCTGGGGCAACGACGGGGACATCAACTACCTCGCCGAGGCGCAGAACATCCTGAATTCGTCCTGGGAGAAGGATGGTTCGGAGGGCATCATGCCTTTCATCAACAAGGAGAACCACCTCATCGTCTTCACGCCCGACGGAAGAGGAACGACCTACACCGATCCGTCTTACCACCTGCCCGCCTTCTACGAGGTGTGGGCCCGCTGGGCCGACGACGGCCGAGCCGATTTCTACCGTGCGTGCGCCAAGGCCAGCCGCGAGTATCTGCACAAGAGCATCGATCCCGAGACCGGCCTGAACCCCGATACCAACAACTTCGACGGCACGGTGATCGAGATGCCCGCCTTCTTCGGGCGCCGCTCCAAACCGGCTTTCCGTTTCGATTCCTGGCGCGTGCCGATGAACATCGCCCTGGATTATTCCTGGGCCTGCGCCGACCGCGAGTGGCAGACCAACTACGCCAATACGATCCAGGATTTCTTCTATTCCAAGGGGATAGACGAGTTCGCGGACCAGTACAACGTGGACGGCACCGAGGTCGATTTCGCGATGCCGGCCGGCATGGGTGAGTTCCGCGGCACGGGCACGCGCCATTCCGTGGGCCTGGTGTCCACCCTGGCCGCCGCCACCCTGGCCGCGGATCACGAGATCGCGCGCGAGTTCGCCCAGCGCCTCTGGGACAGCGAGAACAAGCCCTACGAGGACGGCTACTTCGACGCCTACTACGACGGCATCCTGCGCCTCTTCGCCTTCATGCACCTGAGCGGCCACTACCGTGTCATAGAACCGGCGAAGTAAGTATCCGGACCAAGCTTTTCAAGGGTGACTAAAAGTCGAAAGACCGATAGTCACCTTTTTTCTGCGTAAACAGGCCGACAGGCAGCCAGCTGCTGGCGGGACTTCGTTCGGCCGCCTCCGGCGTCCTGCACTCCGGCCCCTCCCACAATCTCCTTCGTCCCGCTTCGCGGAACTCGTATCTTGCGGGCCCCGCCCCCTACCCGTGTCCGGGGGTGGACACGCCCGCCAGCAGCTGCTGCCTGCCAGGCCTCTCTGCCTCAAATAACAGAATAGCTTAGAGTATTCAAAGGATAGTGTTATCGTTTTGGCGTGCGGCGAAGCCGGCAGACGGCAGTCGCCTCAGGAAGGCGTAGCCACCCGCGGCTCGTCAGCGGGAGGGGCCCGACGGATACAAGTTATCGCGCAGCGATGACGCAGGAGACGTTGGGAGGGAAGGAGTGAGCGTAGCGAACGGAACCTTCCAGAGGCGAGCTGCCGCTGCCGCGGAGCACCGTCCCCATAAAAAAGCTACTATTTGTCAGAAGCCGGGAGGGAGGAGGCGTTTGTAGTAGGGGCGGAAGGGGTTGTCGACCGTGACGCTGGCGGAGAATTCGGGGCAGACGGCGAACCAGCCCAGGACGTGCTCGCCGCGGATGTTGGTGGGGGTGTTGGCCGGTTGGGGCGAGAAGATCGGAATGGTGGGGCCGCCCAGGGTCTGGGCGATCAGGAAATCGAAGTAGCCCTTGTCCAGGGTCCGGGCGCGCAGCGTGATCACGTCGCCTTCCTCCAGGAACTTGAAGCAGTCGCCGTAGCGTTTCCGGAGGATCTCGCTCTGCACGAGGGTCGTGACGGGGAATCCCGCCACCGTATTGCCGTTGAAATACTTGTCGTCCAGGGTTTCCGTGAATTCGAAGGGATAAAAGTCGCCGTTGACGCCCAGCGTGATGTGGTAGTAACTGGAGATCTGGTCGTCCTGGCCCCACAGGGCGAGCGTCCAGAGGCTGTCGAGGCCCGCCGGGGTGTTGCCGGCATAGGCATAGTCGATCGCGTCGAGCCGGAAGCCCTTCTCCGGCATCGAAGCGGCGGCCTCGTAAGTGCTCCCGTCCGGGAGTTCGATGTGCAGTTCGTAGTCCTTGCCCGGCTCGCAGAAATAACCTTCCGGCGCCGTGTAGATGCCGGGTTCTTTCTCGCTGAAAATCACCTCGTTGATGCGGATCCGGGCACCCCGCACCATCGGCGGTTCCGTATCCTGGAAATAGGAGACGGTCCGGGACAGGATGACGTTCTGCTCCGCCTCCGGCCGGTCGGTCAGGACCGCATCGACGACCAGGTAATCGTGGTAGTCGGATACGGACTGCAACTCCACCTTTTCCGTACAGGCGGCGAGCAGGGCGATCAGTGCGGGCAGCAGGAGTCTTTTCATCGCTAGAACTGGATATTGTACGAAAGGGACGGGATGAGGGTGAACAGATAAATCTTATAGGACTGCCAGCGGACGGCTTCCGGGTCGTAGTTGAACGCGATGGCCCAGGCGTTGTGGCGCGCATACACGTTGTACAGGGAGAGGTTCCACTCGCCGCTCCAGCGCTTCTGCTCCACGCGGCCCCGCGTCCGCCAGGTGAGCGAGAGGTCCATCCGGTGATAGTCGGGGAGCCGGTCCTCGTTGCGGGAGGCATAGACGGGCACCCAGCGGCCCCGGTACTGGTAGCGGCCCACCGGATAGGTGGTCGGGGCGCCGCTGTAGAAGACCCATTCCGTCGAGGCGGAGAGCTGCCGGGTGATGTCGTAGGCCAGCACGAAATTGACGGCGTGCTCGTGGTTGAGCGGAGAAGGGTAGGGCTTGCCTCCGTTGAGTTCGGGAATGTCATACCAGGCCCGGGACCAGGTATAGGCCAGCCAGCCGTTCCAGCGGTCGAAATCGTACTTGAGCATCAGTTCCGTCCCGTACGAGCGGGCCGTGCCGAAGCGCAGCAGCCCTTCGCGGTTGGGGTCGTCCAGGACGATGCCGGGATTCTCCACGAAATCCATCGCGTTGCGGTTGTGCTTGTAGAAGCCTTCCAGCGAGAGTTCCAGCGCCTGGTCGAAGAACAGGACGTTGGCCCCGAAGGAGAACTGGTCAGCGACCTGGGGCTTGACGTTGGGCGAGGCGGTGAACCAGGTGTCGACCGGGCTGCCGCTGATGCTCACGCGGGCCTGCTGCAGGAACTGGTTGCTGCGGGACCACGCGGCTTTCAGCGAGAAATCCGGATTGACGGACCAGGATGCGGAAAGGCGCGGCTCCAACGCGCTCCAGGTCTTGATGGCCTTTCCGCGTCCGATTTCGACGACATCGGTCAGCGCGTGGGAGACCGGGTCGAAATAGCGCTGTTCGGTTTCTCCCAGGGTGGTGAAGGTCGAGAACCGCAGTCCGTAGCGTACGGTCAGCCGGTCGATCTTCTGCTCGTTCTGCAGGTAAACCGAGGGCTGCACCGCATACATCTTTGGCATGTGGATGCGGTTGACGAGGGTGGCGTCCTCCCGCGGATCCATCGTGCCCGGGGAGATGGCGTACCAGGCCAGGCCGATGCCGGCGCGGACGGTGTTCGACGCGTTCGGATACCAGGTCCAGCCCGCCCGGAGGCCCGTCTCCCGGATGCCTTGGAGATAGTCGAAGGCGGCCGCCTCCATGTCTGCGGCTATGTTGTTGCGGAACAGGGAGTTATATAAAGTGATGTCCGAGGTGAGCCGGGCGGAATAGACGTGGCTCCAGCGCAGCGACTGGGTGTGGTTGGCATTGCCGAAGACGATGTCTCCCAGGTTGAAATCCGCCATGCTGAAGCCGAAGACGTCCCGTCCGCTGAAGGCGCTCAGGTACACCCGGTCCTTCTCGCCGGCCGTCCAGCTGAGCTTGGCGTTGAGGTCGTAGAAGAACATCTGGGTGTTGTCCGGGATGCGCTCGCCCAGCAGGGGGAAGAACAGGTCCAGGTAGGTCCGGCGTCCGGAAAGCATGAAGGACAGTTTGTCCGGGACGATGGGGCCCTCGAGGAAGATCTTGGACGTGATCAGCCCGACGGAGGCATTGCCGCCGAAGCGCTTCTTGTTGCCGTCCTTGGTGCTGATGTCGAGCACCGAAGCGATCCGACCGCCGTACTGGGCCGGGAAATCGCCCTTGTACAGGTCTGCGCCCCGGATGGCGTCGCCGTTGAACATGGACAGGAAACCCAGGAAATGGCCGCTGTTGTAGATCGGGGCGCCGTCCATCAGGATGAGGTTCTGGTCCACGCCGCCGCCGCGCACGCTGAATCCCGTCGCCCCCTCGCTGGGGGTCTGTACGCCCGGCATCATCTGGATGATCCGGATGATGTCCGCCTCGCCCATCAGGGCGGGGAGCTTGCGGACCAGGGCGGCATCGACACGCTCCATCCCCATCTGGGGCAGGACGAGTTCCTTGCGTTTGGTGCGGGACAGGATGGTGGCCGCCTCCAGCTCTTCGCGGTCCGGTTCCAAGAGGAAATCCTGCTTGGCGGAGCGGCTCAGGTCGCACTGTGCGACGCCGTCCTTGTAGCCGAAATACGAGCAGCGGACCGTGTGCGTGCCGGCGGGGACGCTGAGGGAGTAGAATCCGGTCTGGTCCGCCACGGCCGACGTCTTCCGGTCCTCCAGATAGACGACGGCCTGCACGAGCGGCTCTCCGCTCTGGGCGTCCAGGACGTAGCCGGAAAGGACGCTCCGGCGTCCCTGGGCGCCTGCGGTGAGGCACAGCAGGAGCAGCGCGAGGATGCTTGCCGGAAAACGTTTTCGCATGGCGGTCGTCAGCTCCGTCCGTCCAGGATCTCGGCGATGTCGTGAACGGGCCGGTCGGCGTAGCGCGAGAAGGTCGCCAGGCACAGCGGACAGCCCGTCACGATCTGGTCGGGATCCGCCACCGTAAGGTCTTTCAGGGCATTCTGCGTCATCGGGCGGCGCTGTTCGAATCCGAGCGACAGGCTGCCGAGGCTGCCGCCGCAGCAGATGCTCTCGGCGTGATGCCGGCCTGCTTCGACCAGGTCGGCAGCGGCGGAAAGGGCCTGCCGGGGCTGTTCGTAGATGCCGCAGCCGCGTCCCAGTTCGCAGGGGTCGTGCCACACGAGCCGAAGCCCGTCTTCGTGCTGCACCTGCAGTTTGCCGGCGGCGATCAGTTCCTGGAAGAAGACGCTGTGATGCACCACGCGGATGCCCTGCAGCGGGTATTCCTCCTTGAATACCTTGTAGCAGATGGGGCAGGAGAGCAGCAGGGTGTTGCAGCCGCTCGCACGGATGATCTCCACGTTCTTCTTGATCAGTTCCTGCGCCGTCTCGCTGCGTCCCGCCATCATCAGGGGACGGCCGCAGCACAGGCCGCCGTCGGGATCCATCATCTTCCAGGAGAGCCCGGCCTTGTCGAGCAGCGAGGTGGTGGCGCGGCGGATAGCGGGCGTCAGATGCGTCATGCAGCCGGCAAAGTATAGCACGCTGCCCTCGACGGGAGCGGTTTCCGGGCCGCAGAACGGCAGGTCGGACAGGTGCTGCGAGAGGGAGGCTGCGTCGATCATCCCATAATCGGGCGTCAGGGCGTATTTGCGCCGTTCGCGCTGGGCGACCCGCAGTTCCGGCCCTTCGACGCCGACCTGGCACACGGCGGAACACTTGCCGCACAGCAGGCATTTGTCGGAGATCTCGGCGATGCGCCGTTCGTTTCCGCGCCGCAGCTGGCGGTTCAGATAGACCGTCGCGTCCTTGCAGTTGGCCTTGCGCACGCCCATCGGACATGCGTCTATACACACGCCGCAGGCCGGGCAGGAGTACACTTCCAGCAGGGCGAAACCCTTGCGCGGGTGCCGGATCTTGATGCCGGCATTGCGCATCGGGATCAGCAACATTTCCGCCGGGATGTGCATGTAGCGGGTAAAAGGCAGCACGCACATGAATACGCACAGGGCGATCGAGTACGCCCACCAGGTGGGCAGCGCGTGGAGGTCGTTGCCCAGGAACTGCCGGAAGATCCAGTTGGCCGGGATGGTCAGGAAACTGCCGCCGCTGATGTGGGCGGTGAAACTCTCGGCGAGCAGGCGGAGCGGGAAGATGGCCCACAGGGAATAGAGTCCCACGCGGTCCATCAGGCTCAGGCGCGTGGTGCGCCGCATGCCCACGATGCGCGAGGCGAAACGCTTGATGATCGCGAGGACGATGCCGCTGAGGATGATCAGCAGGAAGAAGTCCATCAGGAACATCAGCAGCGAGCCGGGCAGGGTCTGCTCCGTTTCCGCCACGAAATAGTTGAAGAAGATCGGGTAGTAGAAGAGGTGGATGCGCTCCGGGACGAAGAGCATCACCTCCAGGTGTCCCAGCACGATGATCATGAACCAGCCGAACGCGATGCTGGAGTGCATATAGCCCAGGACCTTGTTCCGCTTCCATAACTTCACGTGGATGAGACAGTTGAGGAAGATGTCCTTGATATTTTTCCAGGCGGTCCTGGGGGTGACGAGTGAAACCAGGAAGCGCTTCCGGTCAGGCTTGGGCAGCTGGAAGTACACCCGGATCATCGCCACGATGCAATAACCCAGCACGAAGGCCATTCCGATCAGGAAGGGGATCACGAAGGGATCGAATCCGTTGGCAAAGCGTTCTCTCATCGCACGACCTCCCCGTTTTTGTCCAGCCGGCAGAGCGTCAAGATCAGCTGCCGGGTATTGATGCCGCGCGGGCAGACCATCGTGCATTTGCCGCAGAGCATGCAGGCCGACAGCATCCGGTTCACTTCCGCGTCGCGGCCGCGCTGCAGGCCCAGCAGGACCTTGCGCACGCTCATCCCCGACCAGGCCGACGACGTGCAGGTGGCGCTGCAGCTGCCGCAGCCCATGCAGGTGGCCGCATCGGGCGAGAGGCGCACCAGGGCGTCATAGCGCCGCCGGTCCACCTGGTCCAGGTTGACGGCGGAACTGGGATTGATCTGATAACCGAAATCCATCCTAGCGGGGCTTGTTCAGGTATTGATGAATGGCCAGGGCGGCGCTGCGTGCCTCCGCCAGGGTCTCGGGCACCGTCTTGGCACCGGTGCAGGAGCCTGCGAAGAAGACGCCCGGGCGGGAGGATTCCGTGATGGCGTCCACGTTGTTGCGGCTTTTCAGGAAGCCGTCGTCGTCCACCGCCACACCGATCTCGCGCGCATAGTGCTGCGCGTCGGGGTTGCAGACGATGCCGGCCATCAGCACCAGCAGGTCCAGGGTGACCTTGATCGGCTTTCCGTTGAGGGTGTCCTCCGCCTTGACGACCACGCGGCCGTCCACGGCTTCGCCCACCTCCGACACACGTCCGCGGATGAAATGGATGCCGTAGTCGCGCTGGGCCTTGATGTAAAAGTCTTCGTATTTCTTGCCGAACAGGCGCAGGTCCATGTAGAAGCAGTACACCTCCGCGTCGGGGAATTCCTCCTTGATCTCGATGGCCTCCTTGATGGCGGTGATGCAGCAGACCTTGGAACACTGGGCGTTGCCCGCCTTGACGTCGCGCGAGCCCACGCAGTGCACGAAGCCCACGGCCTTCGGGTGATCTATGCGCCTGTCATCCTTGTGGTTGAACCATGCTTCGAGGTCGCGGTTGGTGATCACGCGGTCGTAGATCCCATACCCGTATTCCTCTTTCTTCGAAGCGTCGAAAAGATGGAATCCGGTGGCGAAGAGGACGGCCTGGCAGAGCAGGGAAGAGCCGTCCGAAAGGATGAGGTTGTACTCGTCCTTGAGTCGGTTGATGGAGGCGACCTCGGTATTCAGCAGGGTCCGGACGCCGGCGGTCTGCGCCCGCAGGGGACCGGTCAGGTCCTCCGAGGGAGACATGTCCGGAAAGAGGCGGTTCCACTCGGCGACGTGTCCGCCGACGACGGGGGCCTTTTCGATGAGCACCGGCTTGTAGCCCAGCGCGCTGAGTTGCCGGGCGGCTTCCAGGCCGGCGATACCGGCGCCGATGATGGAGATGACGGGTTGTCTGTTGACCATGGTCTAGCAGCATTTCAGGGTCGTGGGAAGACCCGGGGTCTTGATTTTCTTTTCATCGACCCCGAGGTACTTGCGGGCGGGGTCGTAGGGGATGCCGATCTTGTCCAGCAGCGGCTCGATGGCCACCTGGTGCATCTGGAAGCCCAGGTCCCAGGGATCGATGCCAAGCACCAGCCCGGCCAGTTCCTCGTAGGTGAGGGCGGGGATGCCGTAGCCGTTCTGCCCGTAGGTCTTGCCGGTCATCTCGGAGATGACGTATTGCCAGCGGTCCAGGAAATAGGGGCAGCCCGGGCAGTTGGTGATGATCATGTCCGGATGGAAGGGTTCCATGGACTCGAACTTCTTGTGCGTGTTGGACAGGGAATAGCCGCGGTTGGCCTTGATGTGGTACTGCCGGAAACCATAGCCGCAGCAGTGGCGCCGCTCCGGGTAGTCGATCACCTGTCCGCCCCAGGCCTCGGCCATGCCGCTGAGCACGCAGGGGTACTCGGCGCCGCCGACGCCCTTGTGGGGGAACATCTTGGCATAGTGGCAGCCGATGTGCTCGACGATGCGCAGGGGTTCGCCCGTGGCGCGCGCGACCAGGCGGTATTTCGCGCGTTCCGCGATCTCGCCACGGAACTTGTACACCAGGTCGCTGGCGTGGGCGATGTATTTGGGCTTGTTGAATTCGCGGCGGCAGGCCTTCCAGAGGTCTTCCCGTATCTTCGCCTCCAGTTCCGGGAACTCGCGCCAGGTCTCGAGGATCTCGCAGTAGTTGCCGAAGGAAGTGATGCAGGAGGTGACGAAATTCTCATAGCCCGCCTCGGTCATCAGGGCGAACTGGCGCGCCACCACCGTCATGGCCGTTTCCTGCGGGATGGTGTCGCAGTGGTAGGCGATGCCGGCGCAGGTGGTATGGTGCTCGGTCTCAAAAATGTCACGGCCGAGCATGTCCCGGCAGATGACGAGGAAATATTTCTCGCTGGCCGGGAAGAAATTCTGCCGTATGCAGCTCCGGACATAGAACCAGTGGTCGTCCGGGATTTCTTTCTGGTAGTCGGCCCAGATTTTCTGTTTGCCTTGGTAAATCATTCGTTGTTGAAATGTCCGGGAGAGCAGTGCTCGAAAGTGTATTTGGTATATTCCTCGAAACTCATCCCCATCTCCCCGGCCTTGGCGCGGGAAGCCGCTTCGACGGCCTGGATGCGTTCCGTGCCGCCGGTGACGTCGAAGATGGCCTGGAGCTCGTCCAGGTCTTCCTGGGGGATGCGGCGCAGCGCGCCGGGACCCTTGCCTTCATAGTTGGCGCCCACGCGTGCATAGACCTCTTCCTTGTTTTCCGACACCCAGCGGGAGACGGGACCCGATTCCGGGTGGTCGTCGGGATCGAAGGTGCTGGGATGGACGCAATAGCCGGTGCGCAGGACGTTTCCTGTTAGAATCTTGGTGAGGGGCCAGAGCTGGCGGCCTTTTTCCGAGCAGGTGAAATAGCCGAGTTTGGCCGAGAGGTTACGCAGGGCCATGATCACGAGCCCCGCGCCGTTTTTGCGCGGACAGCGCGTGACGCAGGACATGCACTCGCCGCAATACCAGATGGTATCGCTCTTCAGGAGTGCCTCGATCTCCGCTTCATCCTTGCGCTGGACGGTGTCCAGGATCTTGCGGGGATCGTATTTGTAGAACTCCGCTGCGGGGCAGATCGCGGTACAGGTGCCGCAGTTGATGCAGGTCTTGAGCCCTTCCTTGAAGCGGTAGTCCTTGGTCAGTTCATCATAGAGTCGTCCCACCGTTTCAGTCTTCGATTTCGAACAGGTTCAGGAAACCGGTCATCATGAAGACCTGGCGGATGTTGTCGCTGATGCCCTTGACGATGACCTTGCCGCCCTTGGATGCGGCGGCTTTCTTCAGCGTCAGGAAGATGCGCAGACCGGAACTGGAGATGTAGGTCATCTCCTGGCAGTCCAGGACGATGGTCCCGTCCGCCGCGGCGATGAGGGGCTCGACGGCCTGGGAAACCTCCTGGGCGGCCGGGGTGTCCAGACGGCCGATCAGGCGGGCCGTCATCACGGAATCTTGCTTGGTAATTATGACTTCCATTTTATCAGATGTGTTTTGTCATTGAAAGGATGTTCTTGCCGTCGGTGCGCCGGTAGGCGACCTTGTCCATGATCTGGCGGACCAGGAAGATCCCGAGTCCGCCGATGGGACGCTCCTGCGCGTCCAGGCTGACGTCGGCCACCGGGGCCGCCGTGGGGTCGAATGCTTTTCCGCTGTCGGTGAGCGTGAATTCCAGTTCACCGGGGCGGCGGGTCGCCTGCAGGTCCAGCCGGCCTTCCTGGCCCTTGGGATAGGCGTACATGATCACGTTGGTGACCGCCTCCTCGAGGGCGAGGTTCAGGCTGGAGGCCACGGGGTCGGAAAGCTGTTCCTCCCGGGCGATGCCGTCGACGAATGCCTGCAGACGGGAAATCTCCCCGATATCGTTGCGCAGGGTCAGCCGGCGGCCGTCCCCGGCATCCGGGACGGAGCCGAGGAAGCGGATGCAGAGCATCGTCAGGTCATCGCTCTGCTCCGCGTTGCCCACGAAGGTGTGGACGGCCCGGTGCATGGCCCGGAGCTGCTCTACGGCGCCCATGCCGGGATGCAGGGCCTCTTCCATCCGCTGTTCTCCGAAGAGTTCGTGGTAGGAGTTCTCGGCTTCGGTAAGTCCGTCGGTATAAAGGAAAAGGGTTTCTCCGCCCTTCAGGTACGTTTCCTGATCCTGGAAATCCATGCCGGCCAGGACGCCGACAGGCAGGTTGGGGAGCACATTCAGGGGCCGTACGCCTTCCGCGGAGACGATTTCGGGCGCGTTGTGCCCGGCGTTGCAGTAAATCAACTGGCCGGTCGCAAGGTCGAGGGTGCCGCAGAACAGTGTGACGAACATGTTGCTGTCGTTGTTGTCCGCCATCACGTCGTTCATCAGCCGGATGATGCGCTGCGGGCTGTTCTCGTGGGCGGCCGTCGTGCGGAAATGGCTGCGCGTGACGGCCATCACCAGCGAGGCGGGAACGCCCTTGCCGGACACGTCCGCGATGCAGAAGAAGAGCTTTTCGTCGCGGATGAAGAAGTCGTACAGGTCGCCGCCGACCTCTTTTGCAGGAACGATGGATGCGTACAGGTCCAGGTCTTTCCGCTCGGGGAAGGGCGGGAAGATCTTCGGCAGCATCGCCATCTGGATGCCGCGGGCGATATGCAGTTCGCTCTCCATTTTGTTTTTCTTCTCGGTCAGTTCCTGGTTTTTCCTCTGGTTCCTGGCGTAGGAAAGCAAGATGAGTGCCAGCATCAGGAGACCGAGCACCTGGAGCCCCGCTACGACGGATCCGATCCGGCGGAGATGGCCGTTGATGTCGGAATCCGGGATGACGATGGACATAGCCCAGCCCGTCCGTTCCACCTTCGAGAAGAAGACGTGCTGGAGCTTGCCCCGGTAAACGATGTCCTCGGAACCGGTCTCTCCGCTCAGCATGGCGTGGGCGATTTTGTGGGCGGCGGCCGTGTCCTCCAGGCCGTCGGCGGCTTCCTGCACCGTCCGGTGCATGATGAGCGATTCCTCAGGGCAGACCATCAGCTTGCCGCTGCGGCTGGCCAGGATGCTGATTGCCTTGGGATAGACGTTGATGTTGCCGACGAGGTCCGTCAGCCAGTCCAGCGAGATGTCCGCGGTCAGCACGGCGGCAATGACCCCGTGTTCGTCCCGGACGGGCATCGAGAAGGTGGTCATCAGGATGTCCCCGCCGCCTTCGTCGACATAGGGTTCTGACCAGTAGCCTTCCTGGAGTTCGATCGGCTTGGTGAACCATTCCTGGGAAGGGTAGTCATATTCCGGGGTGGCCAGCGACTTGGTATATACGGTGTCCTGACCGGGCAGCTGGTAGGAATAAGGGGCGTAGAGCGGATGGCGGCGGTAATGCCCGGGCACCAGCGCGATGGTGGAACCCATCACGACGGGATTGTCCTCGACGAGCCGGCTCGTCACCAGGGAAAGGCTGTCCTGGAAATTCAGGCACCAGCGGGCGATCCACATATTGTTCCGCACGGCGGATTCCGCCTGGTCGATCACGTTCAGGATCTCCAGCTGCGTGGATTCCAATTCGCTTTCCGCACGCAGCGCGGCTTCCTGCTGGATGCCTTTCTGGGAGAAGAAGAACTGGATGATCGACGTGGCCTCCAGCGTGATGGCGGCCACGACGACGAGCATCAGACCGGTCCATCTGGACCGGCGGAGGAAGCTGTTCACTGTCGGTTCTTTCTGTTTCATAGGATAGATTTCAGGGCGGCGCGGAATTCCGGTTTCGGAACCCCGGCATCGCGTTCTACGATCAGTGTCTTGAGTCCGGCGTAGGGTAGGATTTCCTCCTCGACGTCTTTTGCGGGGCGGTCCGTCCCGAAATAAACGGGAACGAAGGCGTCCCAGAAGCGTGCGGCGGTCTCGTTGCTCATATGGAAGACGTCCAGGGTGAAGGCCTCGTTGCTGAGTTTGCAACTGAGGTAGACCATCCCCAGGTCAAAACGGGAATAGCCGTAGCAGAAGTCTCCCAGGTCGATGAAATAGCGCCTGTCCCCGGCGAAGATGGCGTTGCCGAACTGGAGGTCGCCGTGGATGGCGGTGTCGGTGTCGGGGGCGTCCGAGATGAAACGCCCGATCCTGTCCTTTTCGGACGGGGTGAAGAAAGGATTCTCCTCCAGCAGGCGGAAATAGCGGTCTTTCACGCATTCGAACTGCTTGGTGTCCACGTGCGTGGCGTGCAGCTGCAGGCACATCTGCGCAAAGCCGGCGGCATATTCCGTCAGGCGTTCCGGATGGTCCCCGACGGCGCGGGCGAAGGAGGTCTTGCCCTCGATGCGCCGGAAACGGATACCGTATCGGCCGTCCTCGGTGACCACGTATTCGCCGGGTTCCGGCGTGGGGATGCCCATCTCGTACACCTTCCGCGACAGGGTCATCTCGTCCAGGGGCTGCTGAATCTTGCCGGGGAAGTACAGTTTGAGCATCACGGTCGGGTCGTCGCGGTGGAAGTAGCTCTCGCCGTTGAATCCGCCGCCTGCCGGGACGTAATCGTTCAAGGAGATTTCGATGGCCTTATTCATGGGCTGTTCCGAAGACTTGGTTGACGAGAGATTCGAATTCGCGGAAGGCGAAGGTGTCGGACAGTTCGCGCAGGGCGTCCGCCAGGGCGTGGTAGCGCCAGGCGTGGTCCGAGGGATCCGGGGCGTGGAAGAGTTCCCAGAGCCGCTCGCCGATGAGGGAGTAGTCCCGGGCGATGGCGCGCATGTTGGACAGTTTGTCGCCGAGCGCCACGATCTTGACTTCGCGGGAGGCGCCCCGGAGCCGCTCGATGCCGGCAAGCTTGCGGGCGCGCCAGGTGTCGGTCTCGCTCTGGCCGTCCTGCAGGCGGTCGGTCTCGGCGGCGACGATATCGGCGATGCGGTCGCCGAATTCAGCGCGGATCTGCTCCACCGTCACGTCGGTGTCCTCGACGGTGTCGTGCAGGGCCGCCGCGGCGAGCAGTTCCTGGTCCGGGGTCATCGTCGCGACGATTTCTACGGCCTCCATCGGGTGCACGATATAGGGGAAGCCCTTTCCGCGCCTTTCGGTGCCGGCGTGCGCCCGGACGGCGAAGATGATCGCCCGGTCGAGCAGTTCTGTATTCAACTTGTTGTTCGCCATGGTCTTACTGGTTCATGAAAGGGATTCCGCCCGCCTGCTCCACGATGAAGGCGGCCATGGCGGCGTTGCTTTCGGATTCGCCGCCCAGCGTGTCGAGCATTCGCTTGATGCCGGGCTTGCCGCCGCCGTTCTTGAGAATGTAGGCGAAACACAGGTTCTGCGGGCCGACGGTGGAGGACACGATGTCCAGGTCCGTCAGGCCCATCTGGTAGCAGGCGATCTGGTAGGCGCCTTCCCCATAGTCGGTGATGAGCCGGCCGATGTCGCCGAGCGTCTTGAATCCGAGTGCCTGGAAAACGGCGAGATAGTGCATCAGCGACACCTCCTGGATCTCGGCCTGGTTCATGGCGGCGATGCGGCGGTTCAGCTGCCCGAAAGGCTCCATTTCCAGGAAACTCCGGAAACTGTCGGCGTCGATCGGCACCTCGTTCAGGTTGCCGGAGGCCACCAGGCTGCGGATGCGCCGGCGGTAGTCGGTCAGTTCCGAACGGATCTGGCTGAACTGCTCGTCCACCAGCTCGAGCAAGCCGGCCAGGCGGCTCAGGTTGCGGACGTAGCGCTTCGGGATCTCCACGCCGGACTTGTAGCCGGTGTCGTGGTTCATGTTGGCCCAGGCGTGCTGGAGCACGGTACGCATCTGGATCTCGAAGCGATAGGGGGTATCGGGCAGGTGACAGATATAATGCAGTGACTGATAGCCGAAACTGTCGATTTCGGAATACTTCCGCTTGTCCACGGAATTCTCCCAGTCCACCTCGAACAGGCGTTCGACGGCCGAGGCGACCTTGTCCACGTCATCGACGTAGAAGGTGATGACGCGGACGCCGACGATGTCGGTGATGTCGGCGAGCGACTTGTACTTGCCGCCCTTGAGTTCGAGCTTCCCGGCCAGGGAGGCCTCCGCTTTGACGCGCGACTCCACGCTGGCGACCAGCAGGCCCGCCTCGTCGAAGACGTTCCGGATACGCTCGCACACGGCTTTCTCCTGCTGCTGGAAGAGCGGCAGTTGCCTACGGTATTCCTCGAGGATGGCTTCGCAGTGGGCGTCCAGTTTGTAGTTATTAGTCATAACTTACAAATATACGGATTTTTGGCGGAATCCAAGCTATGCTTGGGGGCGTATCTTGCGCTTCAGGGCCAGGATGCGGCGGACGCTGCATTCCAGGCGCCCGCGGGGGATGCTTCCGTCCTCCACGGCACGCAGCACGCCCTCGAAGGCTTCCTGCAGGTTCTGCGGGCAGAGCAGGATGTCGGCGCCGGCCAGAAATGCGCGTACGGCCGCCTCGGCGTTGCTGAAACGCCGGGACACGGCATGCATTTCCAGGGCGTCGGTGACCACGAGTCCCTCGAATCCGAGTTCGCCGCGCAGTTTGTCCTGCAGCAGGGCGGGGGACATCGTGGCGGGCAGGTCGTTTCCGGTCACAGCGGGCGCGGCGATGTGTGCGGCCATCACGAGCGAGGCGCCTGCGGCGATGCCTGCCCGGAAGCTGAGCATCTCGCAGTCAAGCATCTGCGCCCAGTTCTTGCCGGTGGAAGCGAAGCCGAAATGGGTATCGGTGCGGGTGTCCCCGTGGCCGGGGAAATGCTTCAGGCAGCCGGTGACGCCGGCTGCGGACAGGCCGCGCACGAAAGCGGCGACCATCGGGGCGGCCGCGGCGGGCTTGTCGCTGAAGGCGCGGGATCCGATGACGATGTTTTCCGGATTGGTGTTGACGTCCGCGACCGGCGCGAAATCGACCTCGATGCCATAGCGGTGCAGGTAAGTACCGATGCTGAAACCGGCCTCGTACGCCCGCTGCGGGTTCCCGGAGGCGCCGACGGCGGCCATGCTTTCATAGACGGGTACGTCGAAGGCCGGATTCCCGGCGATGCGGGACACGCGGCCGCCTTCTTCGTCCATGCAGAGCAAAGGCGCTCCCGGCAGGGCGCGCAGGTCCTTCGTGAAGCGATCCAACTGCTTCTCATCCAGAATGTTGTGTCCGAACAGCAGGACGCCGCCCACGGGATATTCCTCCGCGCGGCGGCGCATGCCTTCACTGACGGACTGCAGCCGGTAGGGCGGAAGTTCCGAGTCCTCCGCATAGCGGATGGCGGGCTCCAGCGCCTCCGGACGGACGATGAACAATTGGCCGACCTGTCCGCGCAAGCCCAGCGCGGCCATTTCCCGGTCGAGGGTGAGATCCGTTTCCATATCCCAAAAATACGGAAAAAACGGCAACTGTCAAGCCTCGGCGGGAATCATCTTCAGCCATTTCCGGTAGCCCAGGACCGCGACGACGGTGTAGATGCCGTAAATGGCGGCCTTGAACGGAATGCCCTTGCGGACGTACAGGATGCAGCAGACGACGTCCACCACCAGCCACAGCAGCCACTGTTCGGCGTATTTCTGCGCCAGGGCCCACAGGGCCACGATGCTCAGGGCCGTGGTGAACGCGTCGGCCACCGGAACGGTGGAGTTCGTCCAGTGCGTCAGGATCCACCAGATGCCGAACCAGAGCAGGCCGAGGGCCAGCAGGGAGGGCAGGATGTGCGCTTTCTTGTAGCGCGTCACGGGCCGCTCCGTCTTCTGCTGCGAGCCCTCTTTCTTGAACCATTTCCAGGCCGCATAGCCGTATGCACCCGCCAGGCAGTAGTAGATGGCCATGCCGAAGTCGGCGTACAGCCCGGCCTTGTAGTACAGCACCATGTCGATGGCGGGCATGATGACGCTGGCCAGCCAGAGCCAGATGCTGGCCTTGTACTCCAGCCAGAGGTAGATCAGCCCGACGACGAATCCGAGGATGTCCAGGAAGCGCAGCGCAGTCATGTCCTAGAAGCGTAAAGTAATGTGGCCCAGCACAGTGAGCGGCGCCACGGGGATGAAACCGATCTGATAGTAGCGGTTCCCTTCCGGGTGACCGTAGCTGTCGCAGACGGCGCTGTACACCCAGCCGCTCTGCGCCACGCGGGCGGAGAAAAGGTTGTTGGCGTCCACCCCGAAGACCACTTCCCGCAGGACCTTGCGCGGTTTCAGCGTGTAGCTCAGGCGCAGGTCGGTGAGGCTGTAGCCGGGCAGGGAGCGGTCCTTGTTCCCGGTGTTGTCCAGGAACATCCGGCTGATGAAATTGGTGTGCCAGACGGCCTGGAAGCCGCCGAAGTGCACGGTCACGAAACGGTTCAGGATCACGGCCGGGGAGTAGGCGAGCGGGGCGTTGTCATAGTGGATCTTCCGGGTGCCGTTGTCCCAGTCCTCCACATATTCGTCAAAGTCCAGCAGGCGGTTCAGGCTGAGGGCGGAATTGCCCGACAGGTTCAGCCAGGGGGTGACGTCCCAGCTCGCATAAGACTCCCAACCCAGGCGGTAGGAGTCCGCGATGTTGGTGGTCAGCGCTTCGCCGATGTCGCTTAGTTCGCCGGTCTGCACCAGCTGGTCCCGGTAGCGCATGTAATAGAGATTCACGCCTACCTGCAGGCCCGGCTGGGACCATTCGTAACCTGCTTCCCAGTCCAGCAGGCGCTCGGCGCGCGGGAAGGGATACTTGCCGTTGTCGGTGAAATTGTTGCGCTCCGGTTCGCGGTGCGCCATCGCGAAGGAAGCGTAGGCCCGGTGGCCGCCGTGGCTGAAGTTGACGCCGGCCTTGGGGTTCAGGAAGTTGTACTTCTCGTTCACGTCCAGTTCGTGCCTGTGCGGATTGCCATCGTCGTCCACGTAGTACTTGTCGTTGTAGCCGTCCGTCCGGTAGGCCACGTGGCGGAACTGCACGTCGCCGAAGATGCTCCAGGAGCCGTTCAGGGCATAGGAGGCTTTCACGAAGCCGCTGGCATCCAGCTTGGAGGCGTCGGAGTCGTAGTATTTGTAATGCAGCTTGCCCTGCTGGTCGAATGCGGGGGTGTTGATCATCATGAACCACTCCAGGGCTTCGTTCGCATAGGTCAGATACCCGAAATGGTTACCCTTGAACTGCTGGACGCTCGCGCCGCCCGTGACGTCCCAGGAACCCTTGCGCCACCTCAGGTTCGCGACGGCGCCGTAGGCGTCCTGCGTAAGGCCTTTCTGGCGGACGAAGTCACTGCGTTTCACCTTGTTGCCCTGCTGGTCGGTGAAGGTGGGAATGCCGTATTTGGTCAGTTTGTTCTGGTAGCGGAACTCTTCGTAGTAGCCGTAGCCGCGGGTGTAATGCGGCGAGACGGAGAGTTTCCAGAACTCGTTGATGTCCCAGGAGAAGTTGAGGATATGGTGGGTCTGCCAGAAATTGTCGGTGGTGCGGGGCCAGTAGGAGCCATCCTTCATCCGATAGCGCTCGAAGGAGTACTTGCCGTCATCGATGATCATCCGCTCGTAGAGGGAGTTGTACAGGCCCACGCCGGCATTCCACAGATCCCGGTAGGTCTTGATGCCGCTGTGCTCGCCGTAGGTGCCGTCCATGATGGACAGGTCGTCCGTGCCGGCGGTGACGCCGTTCCAGGCCTGGCCGGTGTTCTCGAAATTGCCGAGGATCTTGTAGGACAGTTTCCAGCTGCGTCCCAGCCAGCTCAGGCCGCCGTACCAGCTGCCGGAGCGTCCGGCGGTGCCGGGCAGGAAGCCGTCGGTGGAGGTCTGGTGGTAGGCGCCTTCCAGCACGAGATGGTTCCACAGGAGGCCCGAGGATGCGTTCACGCCCAGGTTCATCGTGTTCCAGCTGCCGTAGGAGAAGTTCATCTCCGCGGAAGGGACGAGCGAGGGAGCCCTGCTTCCCAAGGCGATGGTGCCGCCGAAGGCGCCGTCGCCATTAGTGGAGGATCCCACGCCGCGCTGGATCTGTACGCTGCCCATCAGGGCGCCGTAGGAGTTCATGTTGGCCCAGAAGACCGTCTGGTCCTCCGGCGAGTTGAGCGGCACGCCGTCCAGGGTGACGTTGATGCGGGAGCCGCCTGCGCCGCGGATGCGCATATACGAGGTTCCGGTGCCCACGCCGTTCTCGCTCCAGGCGAGAATGCCCGGCGTGCGGGCGAAGAGCATGGGCAGTTCGATGCCGGTGACGGAGAAATCCTGCAGCTCGCGGCGGCCGATGTTCGCCACGGCGTAAGGGGCGTCCTTGGAGGCGCGCACGGCGCCGATCACGACCTCCTGCAACTGCTCGACCTGCAGGGAATCCGGCGCCTGGGCGGCGACGGGCACGACGCCGGACCCTGCCAGCGCGAGGACCGGCAAGACGGCGTACAACAAAAGTCTGTGCATAGTAAATCCTTAATTGTAAATTAATTATACAATAAGGGGGATGGGAAGATAACGGTTTCCTACGCGGGCATTACCCCGATCAGGTATGAGGGTATCATCTCAGCCTCGGCCCGCATCGGGCCTCAGCACCCCTTGGTCTGCAATCTGCAAACCATCCGCAAAGATAGCGTATTTGTGCCATCTTTGCAAACAATTCCGCCTGTCGGCGGGAAGCGTCACCCGGCGTTGCGGAGGTCGTGGACGTGCTGCATGCGGCGGTCGATTTCAGCGCAGGCGTCGGCGCAGCGGCGGAGTTCTTCGGCAATCTCGTTGATGTAGGGGTTGCTCTCCTTCTTGTAGCGGAATTTGTGCTCCAGGCTGGCCCAGGTGTCCATCGAGAGGGTGCGCATCTGGACTTCGACCTCCATCATCCGCTTGTTGTTGGCGAGGAAGATCGGGGTGCTGATGATCAAGTGCAGGCTGCGGTAGCCGTTCTCCTTGGGCTCGGCGATGTAGTCCTTGCGCTCGACGAGGAACACGTCGTCCTGCCCGATGAAGGCGTCCGCCAGGGTGTAGATGTCCGAGACGGTGGAGCAGATCACGCGTACGCCGGCGATGTCGTGGAGGTTCTGTTCGATGGCTTCGACCGTGAGCGGGAGGCCTTTCTTCTGCATCTTCTTGAGGATGCTCCGTGAGGATTTGAGGCGGGACTGGATGCTCTCGATCGGGTTGCAGTCGTCGCCCAGCGAGAAGTTCTTGGAGAGGACCTTGAATTTGGTCTCTACCTCCATGATGGCGCATTCGTAGTAGGCCATCAGGCTTTTGTAATCGGTGGAGCTCTCTTCGAGCCAGATCTCCATCAGCTCTTGTGCTTTGTCTTTTCCTTCCATTTTTCGGCGGTTTATCTGTGGCGCAGGGCCAGTTCGTGTTCAAGATCGGAGAGGGTGACGCCTTGCTGTTCCAGCAGGACCAGCAGGTGGTAGATGAGGTCGGAGGCTTCATAGACGAAGCGGTCCCGGTTGCCGTCCACGGCCTCGATGACGGCTTCGACGGCTTCTTCGCCGACTTTCTTGCCGATGACCTTGGGGCCTTTGATGAACAGTTTGGTCGTGTAGGATCCCTCCGGCATCTTGGCGTGGCGGTCGGCAACGACGGCCTGCAGGGTGCGGATGAAACCCTCGTCCTCCGGGGTGTCGAAGCAGGCGGCGGTGCCGCGGTGGCAGGTGGGCCCGTCGGGCCGGGCCTGGATGAGCAGGGTGTCGGCGTCACAGTCGGCCCACATCTCCACCACGTGAAGGAAGTTGCCGCTGGTCTCGCCCTTGGTCCAGAGCTCCTGTCGGCTGCGGGACCAGAAGGTCACGAGGCCGGTTTCGGCGGTCTTCTCGAAAGCCGCCTCGTTCATATAGCCCAGCATCAGCACCTTCAGGGTGGTGGCGTCCTGGATGATGACCGGGAGCAGGCCGTCGCCGGTCTTGTCTAATTTGAAATCACTGAATTTCATATTCTTACGTTTATTCCTGAGGCGCGGAGCGCCTGTTTGAGGGTGGGGATGGGGATCTGCCCGTAATGGAAGATGCTGGCGGCGAGGGCGGCGTCGGCCCGTCCCTCGGTCAGCACGCGGCGGATGTCCTCGATGCTGCCGGCCCCGCCCGAGGCGATGACCGGGATAGACAGTTCTTCCGCCAGGCGCGCATACACCGCGTCGGCATAGCCCGCGCAGGTGCCGTCGTGGTCCATCGACGTGAAGAGGATCTCGCCGGCGCCGCGTTCCTGCGCCTCCCAGGCCCAGGAGAACAGCTCCACGTCCGTCAGGCGCTTGCCCCCGTGCGTGGTGCAGGTCCAGCGGCCGTCGATGCACTTGGCGTCGATGGCCACCACGACGAACTGGCTTCCGTATTTGGCCGCGATGCGCCCGATCAGGGCGGGGTCCTTGATGGCGGCGCTGTTTACCGAAATCTTGTCGGCCCCGGCGTCGAGCAGCCGTGCGGCGTCTTCCACGCTGCCGATCCCGCCGCCCACGGTGAAGGGAATGTCGATCCCGAGGGCGATGCGCTCCACCAGCGCGGCGAAGGTGCGGCGCCCCTCCTGGGTGGCGCTGATGTCCAGGTAAACCAGTTCGTCGGCGCCGTCGCGGGCGTACTGCACGCCCATTCCGACGGCATCCCCGACTTCCCGGAGCCCCTCGAAATTGATGCCCTTGACGACCTGCCCGTCCTTTACATCGAGGCAGGGGATGATGCGCTTTGAGACCATAAGGCGATGTCATTTAAGCTGATGCGATTCTCGTAGAGGGCCTTCCCCACGATCACTTTCTTGAGTTTCAGCGCGTCCAGCATCCGGATGTCGTCCATCCCGGAGATGCCGCCGCTTACGGTGAAGCTCAGCGCCGGGAACTCCCGCTGCAGGCGTACGTAGAGCGCCGCGGCGGGGCCTTGCAGCATCCCGTCACGGGAGATTTCCGTAACGATGCACTCCTTCAGGCCGAGGGGCAGGAATCGGGACACGAGGTCCTCGATGCCCAGGGGGGAGGAGTCCTGCCAGCCCGAGATGGCGATCCGGCCGTCCCGTACGTCGGCTCCCAGGATCATCCGGGCGCCGTATTGCTTGAGCCAGGCTTCGAACTGCTCGGGCCGGCGGACCGCGACGCTGCCGATGATGGCGTGCGTAGCGCCGGCGTTGAAGGCGCCTTCCAGCGCCGCGTCGTCGGCGAGGCCGCCGCCCCATTCAAGTTCACAGGACACGGCCGAGGCGATGGCCTCGAGCGTGCGGAGGTTCCTGGGAGAACCGTTCTTGGCACCGTCCAGGTCCACCAGGTGGATGCGCTCCACGCCGCACTCGGCGTAGCTGCGCGCCACGTCGACGGGGGAGCCGTCATAGACCTTTTTCTGCAAGTAATCTCCGCGCGTCAGGCGCACGCAACGGCCGTCGATCAGGTCGATGGCAGGGATGATCCGTATCATAGTGCAAGGAAATTTCGGAGGATCGCCGCTCCCACGGAGCCGCTCTTCTCGGGGTGGAACTGCGTACCGTAGAAGTTCTCGTACTTGAGCGCCGCGCTGAACAGGCGCTCCCCGTGGCGGCAGGTCGCGACCGTGTCGGGACAGAGTTCCGCGTAGTACGAGTGCACGAAATAGACGTAAGAACCGCCCTCCAGGCCCTTGAACAGCTTGCCGTCCAGGTTGCCCAGGGCGTTCCAGCCCATGTGCGGGACCTTGGCGTCCGGGGCCTCGGCGAAGCGGCGCACGTGGGAATCGAAGATGCCCAGGGCCTGCACCGGCCCTTCTTCGGAGTCGCGGCACATCAGCTGCATGCCTACGCAGATGCCCAGCACGGGACGCCGCAGGCTCCGGATCAGTTCGCACAGCCCGCGTTCCCGCAGGTGCGCCATCGCTTCGGCCGCGTTGCCCACGCCGGGCAGGATGACCTTGTCCGCCGCGAGGATGCGGGCGGGATCGGCGGTCAGTTCATATTCCGCGCCCAGCCGGGCGAGAGCGTTGCCGACCGAACGGATGTTGCCGGCGTCATAGTCGATGAGTGCGATCATAGCAGTCCTTTGCTGGAGGGAAGGTCATAGGAAAAGACGTCGCGCCGCACGGCCTGCTTCAGGCTGCGGGCGAAGGCCTTGAAGACGGCTTCCGCGAGGTGGTGGTTGTTCTCGCCCCGGGCCTGCACGTACAGGTTGGCCTTCATCGCGTCGGAAAGCGACTTGAAGAAGTGTTTGAACATCTCGGTAGGCACGTCGCCCACGTACTCGCGGGTGAAGGGCACGTCCCAGACCAGTTCGCTGCGGCCGCCGAAGTCCAGCAGCACGATGGCGCGGCTCTCGTCCATCGGGAGGGCGAAGCCGTAGCGCTCCGTGCCCCGCTTGTCGCCCAGGGCCTGCCGCAGGGCCTCCCCGAGGGCGATGCCCACGTCTTCCATGGTGTGGTGCTCATCCACCTCCAGATCGCCTTTGCACTTGATTTCCAGGGAGATGCCTCCGTGGTGGGGGAGTTGGGAAAGCATATGGTCGAAGAACTTCAGCCCGGTGTCCACGCTGGAAGGACCCTTGCCGTCCAGGTCCACCCGGATACGGATGTCGGTCTCTGCGGTCTTGCGGGCCACCGTGGAGCAGCGCTCGCTGCTGCGGATGGTCTCCGCGATCTGCGCCCAGTCCATCTCGCCGACCAGCAACGCCTTGGCGCCGAGGTTTTCCGCGAGTTGGCGGTCGGTCTGCCGGTCGCCGATCACCCAGCTGGCCGAGAGGTCGTACGAGCCGTCCAGGTATTTGCCGAACATGCCCGTGCCCGGCTTGCGGTTCGGGGAGTTCTCCTCCGGCATCGAAGGGTCGATGAGGAAGTCGTCGAACACGACGCCTTCGCCCTCGAGGGTGCGCAGGAGCAGGTTCTGGGCGGGCCAGAAGGTTTCTTCCGGGAAGGCGGGGGTGCCCAGGCCGTCCTGGTTGGAGGCCATCACCAGTTCGTATCCCAGCCCCGTCAGGGCCTTCAGGCCGCTGATGGCGCCGGGCACGAATTCCACTTTCTCGAGGGCGTCGATCTGTTCGTCGGCCGGCTCGCGCAGCAAGGTGCCGTCCCTATCGATGAATATCGCCTTTTTCATATGCTTCCAGGGATTCTAGCAGTTTGTCGTTTTCGGTCGGGAGCCCGATGGTGATCCGCAGGCAGCCCGCACAGCCGGTGACCCGGCTGCGGTTGCGCACGATGATGCCGTCGGCGAGGAGGTGCGCGTACAGCGTGTCGGCGTCATCCACCTGCACCAGCAGGAAGTTGGCGTCGCTGGGATAGACCCGCTTTACGCAGCGGAAGGCGGGCAGGGCCGTCGCCACGCGGGCGCGTTGGGCGACGGTTTCCGCCACGCGGTCCGCGATGGGGGTCTGCAGGGCGCGGGAGACGAGTTCCTGCGTGGACTGGTTGATGTTGTAGGGGTATTTCACCATCGACATCAGGCGGATGATGTACGGGCTCGCGAAGGCCATCCCGAGGCGCAGCCCGGCCAGTCCGTAGGCCTTGGAGAGCGTCTGGAAGATGACCAGGTTGGGGAGTTCCGGCAGGCGGCTCCGCAGGCTGCCCTTGGCGCTGAAGTCCGCGTACGCCTCGTCCAGCACCACGATGCCGGGGAAACGGCGGATCAGGTCCACCAGTTCCGCCGGGTCGAAGGCGTTGCCCGAGGGGTTGTTGGGGCTGCACAGGAAGAGCAGCTTGCTGTGCGCGTCCGCGGCGGCGAGCAGGGCCTCCTCCGGGAGGGAGAAATCCGCTCCCAGCGGCACCTGGCGCATCTCGACGTCGTTGATGTCGGCCGCCACCGCGTACATGCCGTAACTGGGGGCGATCGCGATGGCGTTGTCCACGCCCGGATTGCAGAAGATGCGGAAGCACAGGTCGATGGCCTCGTCGCTGCCGTTGCCGAGGAAGATGCATTCCGCCGGTACGCCTTTCAGTGCGGCGACCTGCTCCTTGAGCGCCTTCTGGTGCGGGTCCGGGTAGCGGTTCCAGCCGGTGGGGTAGGGGCTCTCGTTGGCGTCCAGGAAGATGCCGAGCTTGCCCTTGTATTCGTCCCGCGCCGTGCTGTAGGGGCAGAGGGCGCGGATATTCGGCCGGACCAGGGATTCTATGCTATTCATCTGACAATCTGATTTTTACGGCATTCGCGTGGGCTTGGAGCCCTTCCGCTTCCGCCATCGTGACGATGGTCTGCGAGAGACCGCGCAAACCCTCGGGCGTGAGCTCCTGCAGGGTCATCTTGCGGTAGTAACTGTCCAGGTTGACCCCGCTGAATGAGCGCGCCCAGGCGCAGGTGGGCAGGGTGTGGTTGGTGCCGGAGGCATAGTCGCCGGCGCTTTCGGGCGTGTAGGCGCCGAGGAAGACGCTGCCTGCCGCGGTAATCCGCGCGGAGAAGCGCCAGGGTTCCTGCACGGCGAGGATGAGGTGCTCGGGGGCGTAGGCGTTCGCGAAGGCGATCCGGTCCTCCCGCTCGGGGAATACGACGCAGCGGCTCTTGTCCAGCGCCTGCCGAACGAAGTCCGCCCGGGGCAGTTCGAGCGCCTGCCGCTCCACCTCGGCGCGGACGGCCTCGGCTGTCGCGGCATCCTCGCAGACCAGCATCACCTGGCTGTCGGCGCCGTGCTCGGCCTGCGAGAGCAGGTCCGCCGCGGCGAAGGAGGCCGGGGAGGAGCCGTCCGTGATCACCATCACCTCGGAGGGGCCGGCGGGCATGTCGATGGCGACGGTGCCGGCGGAGAGCAGCTGCTTGGCGGTGGTGACGTACTGGTTGCCCGGGCCGAAGATCTTGTCCACCTTCGGAACGCTCTGCGTGCCGTAGGCCATCGCGGCCACGGCTTGTGCACCTCCGAGCTTGAAAATGCGCTTCACCCCGCAGTACGCGGCGCTGTAGAGCACTTCCGGGTTCACTTTCCCGTCTTTGCCCGCGGGGGTGCAGAGCACCACTTCGGGGCAGTGGGCGATGGCCGCCGGGACGGCGAGCATCAGCACGGTGGAGAAGAGGGGGGCGGTGCCGCCGGGGATGTACAGGCCCACCCGTTCGATGGGGACGGGGCGCTGGATGCAGCGCACGCCGGGGGCGGTCAGCACGCAGATCTCCTGCGGCAGCTGGGCCTCGTGGAAGGCGCGGATGTTCGCTTCCGCGGCCGCGATGGCGCACTTGACCGGCTCGCTGACTTTTTCCGAAGCCTCGCGGACCTCGTCCGCGCTCACCTCGATGGCGTCGAGCGGACGCTTGTCAATCTCCAGCGAGAGCGCCCGCAGGGCTTCGTCGCCCTGCTCGCGCACGCGGCGCAGGATGTCCTGAACGCGCTCCCGGACGACCGGATTCTCGGAAGACGGCCGGCGGCAGAGCGCTTCCCACTGTTCCCGGGGAGGGTTGAAGAATACTTCCAGCATGGTTTACGGAATGATCTTGTCGATGTTCAACACCAGGATGCCCTCGGCGCCGATGGCCTTGAGCTGGCGGATCTTGTCCCAGAGGTCGGCCTCGTCCACCACGGAGTGCATCGAGCACCAGCCCTTGGCGGCGAGCGGCATCACGGTCGGGCTGCGCATCGCAGGAAGGATGCGGCAGGCCTCCTCCACGGAGGCTTCCGGCAGGTTCATCAGGATGTACTTCTTGCGGCGGCTGACCATCGCGGAGTCGATGCGGAACAGGATCTCGTCGAGCGTGGCCTGTTCTTCGGCGGACAACTGTCCGGACGAGATCAGTACCGCCTCAGAGAAGATGACCTGCTCGACCTCGCGCAAACCGTTGGAAACCAGCGTCCCGCCGGAGGAGACGATGTCGAAGATGGCGTCGGCGATGTCGGCCGCCGGGGCAATCTCCACCGAACCGGTAATCACTTCGATGCGGGCCTGGATGTCGTTCTCTTGCAGCCAGCGTTTCAGGATGCCGGGGTAGGAGGTGGCGATGCGCTTGCCCTGGAACCACTGCGGACCGTCATAGTCCACTGCCTTGGGAACGGCCAGTGAGATACGGCAGCCGCCGAAACCAAGTTTCTTCTCGACCTTGACGTCGAAGCCGCGCTCCTCGACCTCGTTCAGGCCAACGATGCCCAGTCCGGCGGTGCCGCTGGACACGACCTGCGGGATGTCGTCGTCGCGCATATAGAGGACTTCCAGGGGGAAGTTCGGGGCCTGGGCCAGGAATTTCCGGCGCGAATCGTCGATGTCGATCCCGATCTCGCGCAGCAGGGCGGTGCTCTCCTCGTTGAGGCGGCCCTTGGATTGGATGGCTAATCTTAACATATCTTTTTTACTACTAACTTTCACAAAAAAGGCCTGCCGGACACACCGGCAAGCCTCGCTATCGCGTCACGCACATACGCGCCGACCTACCGGACTCTTCAGGCTCGGTGGTGATGGTGGTATGCAGTGCTCATGGTCATACGTTCTGCAAAGTTATCCATTATTTCCAAAAAAGCAAATCTTCCTGGAACGTTCAGCTGTCAAACCCGATCCGGGGCCGCTTGGGGGCCGAGAGGGAGGAGGGGTTGCCCTTGATGGATTTTTCCAGGATTTCCTGCGAGATGGACTCGTCGGCGAGCGCCGCCACCATCGCAGCCTCGTTCACGATGAAGGCGATGTCGGACGAGGCGTAGCCGTCGGACAGCAGGGCCAGACGGTCCAGGTTCACGTCGTCCGAGAGCGGGCGGCCCTTGAGGTGCAGGGCGAACATCGCCCGGCGCGTCTCGGCGTCCGGTGCCGGAATTTCGTATTTCAGGTCCATCCTTCCCTTGCGGAGCACCGCCGGGTCGATCATGTCCACGCGGTTGGTGGTGCCGATTACGAACACGCCCCGCTCGGCGCAGTTGTTCAGCTGCGAGAGGAACTCGTTCACTTCCTCCGCGCGGTTGCGGGCCGAGTCGGATCCGCGGGCGGGCACGAAGGAGTCGAACTCGTCGAAACAGATGACGGACGGGGCGTTCTGCTCTGCCTTCTGGAACAGGTCCGCGATCTTGCCCTGCGTGCCGTGGATGTAGGTGCTGCCCAGGTCGGAACCGTTCACCAGGTAGTAGTTGAAGCCGGATTCCTCGGCGAACTTCTTGGCGAAGAAGGTCTTGCCGCAGCCGGGAGGGCCATAGAGCAGCATCCCGTTGGGTGGCAGCAGCCGGTATTTCGCCGCCTTTTCCTTGTCCTGCAGCACCCAGATCACCCGCTGGAGCAGTTCCTGCTTGAGCCCTTCCATGCCGGCCACGTCGGCAAAGCCGCCCTGGCCGGGGCGGTTCCTGCGCGCCTGCAGCCGGACCTGGTCCTCACGGGGTTTGTCGGCCTGCTCCTTCGGTTGTTCCGCCGGTGCGGCCGCCTCCCGCAGGCTGATCTCTTCGGGCTTGAAGTCCTCGGACAGGAGGGTGAGCAGCACGGAAGCGTCCGGCCGCTGCGCGGGGTCGGGGTTCAGGCCGGCCTCCAGGATGGCGTCCATCGCCGGATCCTTCGGGCCGCCTTTCGGGAACTCCAGCGCGGCCTCGCGGGCCCTTCCGACGCTGATCTTGCGCGAATAGAAGGAGTCGTGGGCGCCGATGTGGCAGTGCCAGGGCGCCTTGCCGTACAGCAGGGTATAGAGGATGGCGCACACGGAGAAGACGTCGCTCTTGGCGGTGAAGGTGCCTTTCAGCGCCTCCGGGGCCACGTAGAAGAGGTTGAGGTCTTCCATCGGGAAGGGCACGGCGCCGTCCACGTCCTCGTGCGTGTGGCCGAGGTCGATGATCTTCGGGGTCAGGACGCCGTCGGGCCCGGACTCCAGCAGGATGTTGCGCGGGGTGAGGTCGTTGTGGTTCAGTTTCATCTCCCCGTGCATGTACACGAGTCCCTGGAGGACCGGGATGAGGATGGATTTGGCTTCCTGGACGGAGAAGGTCCGCCCTTCGCGCAGCAGTTCCGACAGGAGCGAGCCGTTGAAGAACTTCGTGATCAGATACTGGAAATCCCGCCCGTTGATCTTGCCGGATCCGTTCCCGACATAGCGGATGATGTTGGGGTGGGAGAGGATCTGGCAGAAGATGATCTCCTCCACCATCCCTTCCCGCAGCATCTTGTCCGGCATGTTCGGCAGGTCGTAGAACTTCATGAAGAAGGGGACGCCGGCGGCGTTCTTCACGATGTAACTGTCGTTGTACAAGCCCGCCTTGATGAAGCGGTGCACGGTATATTCTCCGAAGACGGTGTTGTCGGGAAGTCGGATCATGGCTGTTATTTGTTAAGATACCATTGCTGCAGGGTGAAGAAAGCGTCTTTCTTTTCGCCCTTCTCGGAAACGAGTCCCTTGCGGTTGAAGTCGTCCTGGATGCCTTCTAGGGCGCGGCGCGGGGAGCGGAAGTCCTTGAGGATCCAGGGGGTGCAGCCGGCGAGTCCGGGGATGTTCTCCATCATGCGGATGTTCGCTTCGTAGAGGCGCACCAGGTACTCTTCCGTGAAGCGCTCGTCGGGTTTGCCGTGGCGGCCGTATTTGGCGCCGCCGCCCAGTTCCGACAGGATGACGGGCTTCTCCACCGGGAAGGTCCACTTCACGCGGTCGCATTTCTCGACGTCCCCGTCGTACCAGCCCACGTACTGGTTGAAACTCAGCAGGTCGGTCTTGTACATCAGTTCATCCACGAGGGTCAGCTGGCCGGGGGCGGTCTCGTCTTTCTCCATCGCGGCGGATACGAGGCGCGTGGGGTCTTGCGCGCGCGTCCGGTCGATCAGCCGGCCCAGGAAGTCGAGCCGCTGGGGCGAGCGGGGCGTCTCGTTCGCGACGGACCAGATGATCACGCAGGCGCGGTTGCGGTCGCGCGCGATCATCTCGTCCAGCTGGTTCTCGGCATTGGCGTAGGTGTCCGCGCTGTTCCAGTCGATGGTCCAGTACACCGGAATCTCCGACCAGACCAGGATGCCCAGTTCGTCCGCCATGCGGACCATGCGCTCGTTGTGCGGGTAGTGGGCGAGGCGTACGAAGTTGCAGCCCAGCTCTTTGGCCCAGCCCAGGGTGGTGCGGGCGTGCGCGTCGCTGAAGGCGCGGCCCGCCGGCTCGTCCGGCCGTTCGTCGTGGATGGAGATGCCCCGCAGGAAGATCTCCTGCCCGTTCAGCAGGATCTTGCTGCCCTGCGTCTGCACGGTCCGCAGGCCGATCCGGTCGCTGACGCGGTCCGTCTCGGACGTCACGATGACCTCGTAGCGGACCGGGTCCTCCGGGCACCACAGGCGGATGCCGGAGCGACGGGGGATGGCGATGCGGAAGTCCGCCCGTCCGTCGCCGCCGGTGCGTACGGTGGCGCTCATCTTCAGTTCGGGAATCTCCACGCGGACCTGCTGCGCCGGACGGCTGCCGTCCAGCAGCACCCAGCCCTCGACGGCGTCCCGGCCCGGGGTCAGGCGGACGGCATAGTCGCGGATGAAGGTCTCGGGAACGTCCACCAACTGCACGCTGCGGGTGATGCCGCCGTAGTTCCACCAGTCGGTGTTGACGGTGGGTACGCCGTCCGCGTGGCGCTTGTTGTCCACCTTGACCACCAGCGAGTTGGAGCCGGATTTCAGCTGCTCCGTGACCTCGAAGTCGAAGGCGGTGAAGCCGCCGACGTGTTTCCCGACGATGCGCCCGTTCAGCCCGGCGATGGTCTCATAATTGGCCCCGTCGAAGTGGACGAAATAGCGCCGGCCCGGCTGGGGATCCGCATCGAAAAGGCGGCGGTACCAGACGGTGCCTTCGTAATAATAGAGTTTTTCGCGCTGGGTGTTCCAGTCGCCCGGCACCTGCAGCGTCCCCGCCGCGTCGAAGTCGTACTCGATCAGCTGCGTGGGGTTGGCATAGAAATGCCTGTCGGCGAAGAAGGTGGACGGGGTGGGCATCGGCTGCATCCGGTAGTTGTAGTAGCCGTTCTCGTAGGGGTCCACGATGGCGTTCCAGGTTCCGTCCAGGGAACGGGTGCTGCGGCCGTCCACGTTGTGGATCGCCGGGGAGGCGGCTACGCCGAGCGGCAGCAGCAGCGCCAGTGCGAGGGGAAGGATTCTATTTGACATACTTGGCCAGGGGGGTGTTCTTTTCTTTCAGGGCTTTTGCAAGGAGTTCGTCATAAAGGCGGGCGCCGGCCTCGTAGGTGTGGACGGCGTCTACGAAATACTCTTTCTGCGCCTTCGTACGGCCGATTTTCTCATACTCGGCGGCGATGATATCGTTGAGGTCGATGAAGGTGACGCCTTCTTCCTGTGCGATCTGGCGGCTCCAGGCGTTGTAGGTATCGGTGAAGCGCTCGATCTTCTTCTCGCCGTTCCAGCGGTTCTGCGGCGTAGGGGAGACCACGATGGGGATGGCGCCGCGCATCTTGGCCTGGCGGACCATCATCCGCAGGTAGTGGCCGTAGGAATAGACGTCCTGGCTGGAGCCGTCGCGCTCCATTACCACGCGCTGCGGCTCGTCGGAAGTGCCGTCCACGGTGCCGCGGGCGCGGCCCGTACCGAGCGGGGACATGTCGTTGTGGCCGAACTGGATGAGCACGAAGTCGCCTTTCTGCACGTTGTCGCGGATGCGCGCCCACTGACCGCCGGTGTAGAAGGTGCGGCTGCTCAGGCCGCCGACGGCGTCGTTCTCGACGGTCACGGCATCGGTGAGGTATTCGGCGAAGAAGCTGCCCCAGCCCCACTGACCGCCTCCGCCATTGCCTGCGCCATTCTTGCAGGTGGAGTCACCGGCGAGGAACACCATGGGCTTGCCCTCCTGGCGGCGGGGGCCCATACCCATCGGGGCGCCCGCAGGCATCGGTCCCTGCGGACGGGCGGGGGTCTGGTACATCTTGATCATCTCGGCGGCGGCGAGCAGGACAGGGCCGTAGCCGTGGGCGGCGAGCACGTTCACGGGGCGGCTCTCATAGAAGGTGTTGGTCCAGCCGAGGCCGGTGCCGACGCAGGTGTTCTCGACCTGGCCCTTCTCGTTGACCTGGCGGGCGACGCCGGCCCAGCCGGAGCGGGCGATGTCTTGGTAGGCGGTGCGGTCGATCCAGCCCTTGTTGATGGCGTGGGCGTAGCCGTAGACGAACATCGCGCTGGCGCTCGTCTCGAGATAGGACTCGGTCTTGTCGATCAGCTGGTGCCAGGTGCCCTCGGGGGACTGGTAGGGGGCGATGCCGCGCAGCAGGCTGACCAGCAGGTCCCGGACCTCGGTCCAGCCCTGGGTGCGCTCGGGAACGGCGTCGAGCACGTCGCACATCGTCAGCACGGCCCAGCCGTTGCAGCGGGCCCAGTGGTAGTCGGGATGCTCGGACATGCCCTCGATCCAGCCGTGGCGGTAGAGGTTCTTCTCGGGTACCCAGAGGTATTTCTTGAACAGGAGGACCTGCTTGATGGCCTCGTTGTAGTATTTCTGCGTGAGGTCGCCCCGCTCGGCGGCGCTGAGCTTGCCACGGAAGGCGATCGGGGTGATGCCCATGTACATGTCGTCCAGCCAGACGGAATTGGTGGTCGGCCGGTTGCGGGCGAGGATGCCGTCGCCCAGGCGGTACTCCTTGTACATCACGAAGTCGAACCAGTTGTCCAGCAGTTCGCGCCACTCGCGGCCCTTGGCGGGATCCGCGAGGGTGGCTTTCATCATCGCCGCGGCCATCGAGCCGCAGTCGTCCAGCCACTTGGGCGTGTGCATCGCGCCGAGGCGCATCTGGTAGCCGGTCTCTTCGCTGTATTTCTTGACGAAAGGATAGACCTGGCCGAGCAGTTTGAGGCGCTCGTAAGCGTAGTCGGCGTACTTGCTCTCGCCGGTCACTTCGCTCGCGAGCAGCATGCCGGAGTAGGTGACACCCCATTCGTAGGTGTTGATGCCGAAGTCCCCGCGCTGGAAAGTGCTGTTCTGGTCGATCTTCTCGAAGTTCTTGATCGCTTTTCCGTTGCCGTCCACCACGACTGCGGGGGTGCAGCCGTCCAGGTAGGTGTAGACGCGGTCGATGACCTGCTTGATTTCCACGGTGGGATCGGGGCGCTGGCGTTGCTGGGCGGCTGCAGGCATGAGGCAGGCGGCCAGGAAGCCGAAGCTGAGGATGGTTTTTGTAATGTGGTTCATAAGGATTTGTACGGTTGTTGGTTCGAATTCGTAAAATTAAGGTTTTTCCTGCGGATTCGCAAGCAGGCGCTGGTAGGCGAGCCGCTCCTCTCCGTTTGCCAGGTAGATGATGCCGCAGTAGGAAAAACCGTGTTTGAGGAGGTTGTGCTGCATGATGCGGTTGTCGCGGTGCGTGTCGATGCGGATGTTGCGGCAGGCGGCGAAAGCATAGTTTACGAGCGCGGAGAAGACGCCGTGGAAGTCCGGCAGGCTGGCGATGCGGTGGATGACCAGGTAGGGGAGCGTATCCTCCAGCCAGGCGCCGCCGTAGATGCGGGCGTACGTGGGATCCGGCGAGGGAATCATGGCGAAATAGCCCGCCACGCGGCCTTCTCCGTCCAGGCAGACGTGACCCCAGCCGCCGGCGATGTCCCGCAGGACGGCGTCGTCGTCGGGGTAGGCGCCGGCCCATTGGGTGGGGTTCCCGTCGGCGCGCATGATGCCCCTGGCGGCCTCGAACACCTCCCGCAGCGCGGGCAGGTCGTCCTTTTTTGCTTTGCGAATGTACATGGCTATTTCCGGTCGAAGATGATGGAAAGGATGGCGCACAGGCCCATCAGGAAGGGATAATACAGGTGCGGGATGATGGCGGCCGGGGAGATGGCGGCAAGGCCCGAGGCCATCAGCAACTGCGCCCCGTACGGGATCAGGCCCTGCACCAGGCAGGAGAAGGTATCCAGCAGGCTGGCCGTTTTCTTGGGTGACACGCCGAAACGCTCCGAGATGTCGTGCGCGATGCTGCCGGTGGTGATGATCGCCACGGTGTTGTTGGCGGTGCAGAGGTTCGCCAGGCTCACGATGCCGGCGATGGCCGCCTCCGCCCCCCGTTTGCCGCGCACGCCCCGGGAAAGGGATTCCGTGATGAGTTCCAGCCCCCCGCCGGCGCGGATTAATTCCAGCAGGCCGCCGGCGAGCAGCGTGACGATGATCAGGTCCGACATCCCCGAGATGCCGCTCCCCACCGCGCCGAGCCAGCCGGTCCAGTCCAGCCGCCCTGTCAGGAAGCCGATCAGCGCCACTGCGGCGATGCCCGCCGCAAGCACCATCGTCACGTTCAACCCGCAGAGGGCCAGCACGATGATGAGCAGGTACGGCAGCGCACAGTACCAGGGAGCGCCGGCCGGCAGGGGCGTCTCCACCACCTGCCCGCCCCGGACCAGATAGATCACCGTGACTGCCACGAAAGCCGGGAGCACGATGCGCAGGTTCGCCCGGAACTTGTCGCGCATCTCGCAGCCGGCCACCCGCGTGGAAGCGATGGTGGTATCGGAAATGAAAGAAAGGTTATCTCCGAAAAAGGAGCCGCCCACGACCACGGCGGCCATATAAGGCAGCGGAATGCCGCACTGGGCGGCGATGCCGGAACCGATCGGCACCAGGGCCACGATGGTCCCCACGCTGGTTCCCATCGCCATCGAGATGAAGCAGGCCGTCACGAAAAGTCCGGCAAGAAGCCAGCGCGGCGGCACGACGGCGAGCATCATCGATACGGTCGCATCCACGGCGCCGATGCTGCGGGCGGTCTGCGCGAAGGCGCCCGCCAGCAGGAATATCCAGATCATCAGCAGCACGTTGGGATGGCCCGCGCCGCGGGAAAACGCCGTCAGGCGCTCCGTCAGCGGGCCCCGCGCCACCGCCACGCCATACACGCCGGCCACCAGGAACGCGGCCGAAACGGGCACTTTGTAGAAGTCGCCCGCGACCAGGGAGGAGACGAGATAAACCAGCAGGAAAACCGCCAGGGGGCTGATGGCCAGCAGGCCGCGGGACACACTACTTTTCACCTTTTTTGCATCTATACGGACACAAATATAAATAATTTCCGTATCTTAGCCTTCTACAAGCACTGAAGATATGACCAAGTTGATTCCCATCCTGCTCGCGGCTTCGATCGCGGCCTGTTCCCAGACTGAATCCCCCTACCCGGTCGCGGAGTTCACCACCCCCGCCGGCGAGACCGTCCGCGCAACCATGATTCACCACGGATCCATCGCACTGAGTTACAAGGGCTTCAACATCCAGGTCGACCCCGTCGCCAAGATGGGCGGCGGCGTCATCGACTATTCTTCCTTCCCCAAGGCGGACTGCATCCTGGTTACCCACGAACACGGCGACCACCTGGACCCCGACGCCATCGCCGCACTGTCCAAGGCGGACACCCGCGTGCTTCTCAACCCCGCCTCGCAGGCCAAACTCGGCAGCGGCGAGGCCGTCTCGAACGGCGACACCCTGAAGGTCGGCTCCGTCGGGATCGTCGTGGTCCCCGCCTACAATATCACCGAAGACCATCTCCAGTTCCATCCCAAGGGCCGCGACAACGGCTATATCCTTGATTTCGACGGACTTCGGATCTACGTCTCCGGCGACACCGAGGACATCGACGAGATGGCCTCCTTCGGTCCCGTCGACGTCGCCTTCCTGTCGGCCAACCAGCCCTACACGATGACTACCACCCAGTGCATCGAGGCCGCGATGACCCTCCAGCCGAAGTTCCTGGTCCCGTATCATCTGTCCGACACCGACATCCAGGAGATCAAGACGGTGCTCGACTCCAACGATTCCGGTATCGAGGTGCTCCTCTACGAAGAACTCCGCTAGACGATGAAGACAGGTTTGATCGTTGCGATGGGGACGGAGTATGAGGCCTTGCGCCGCTCCGGCATCAAGGACGTGGTCCGGTCCGGCATCGGCAAGGTCAGCGCAGCCCGGACGGCCACGGAAATGATCCTCCGCGACCGCCCCGACTGCATCATCAATTCCGGCTGCGCGGGCGGCCTGGCCCCGTCGGTGAACGTATGCGACATCGTCCTGGGCTCCCAGACGGCCTACCACGACGTGTGGTGCGGCGAGGGCAACCTCCCCGGCCAGGTGCAGGACCTGCCGCAGCGTTTCGATGCCGACCCCGGCCTGCTCGCCGCCGCCCGAAGCCTCCGGACGGATAGTCCGCTGCACTGCGGCCTCATCTGCACCGGTGACCAGTTCGTGAGTACGGAGGATGAAGACGCCCGGATCCGTGGGATCTACCCCGACGCCCTGGCCTGCGACATGGAGTCCGCCGCCATCGCCCAGGTGTGCCTGCATTACGGCGTTCCCTTCCTGAGTTTCCGCATCATCAGCGACACCCGTAGCGGCGGTGAGGATCGTTTCTCCGCCTATACCGGCTTCTGGGAGCGGCTCGCCGACGGCTCGTTCACCTTCCTGAAGCAGCTCCTGGAAAGATTATAAAACGGCACGGAGGAGAATCTCAATTATCCCTGATTACTCGACGATTGTGAAACCGTCCAGGACGACCAGCTCGGACAGGCAGAGATCCTTGTATCTCGTCCCGGGCGTGGTCTCCAGTACCGTCAGGCGTATGCCGGTGACTTTCTCGGCATCGGCGGACACCTTGTCATACTGGATGTTGCCTTCTTCATCGGCGCCCAGTTCCCGGCCGTAGATGTCCCGGTCCAGGTTCGTCACGGACAGGAGCGAGACCGCCCCGAAGCGGGGTATGCGGCTGTCGTACAGCGTGAAGTAGTGTGAATCCCATTCCCATTGGGTCAGGTCGGTTTCCCAGGATTCCTGATGCCCGTCCGCCCGGGTGATTTCCATGCGTATGCGCTTGATCCGGCTGTTGGCCGACCAGAGCGAGGCGGACTTGTGGTAGCCGTTCCAGAGAGCGATGTCGGAAACGCGGCGGGGCTGCGGGAAAACGATTTCGACCGTACTTCCCACGCCGTCTCCCGGCGCCACCCAGGCCGTTGCAAGGTCCCCGTCCTGCAGGTTGGAGGCGGGATAACTGTCCTGTGAGGCGGACACGGAGAGCCGGTATTCAGCGGAAGGTACGGCGCAGTCCTTCAGCGGATCCCCCCAGGACGGAAAGAGCCTGTCTTCATCGGAATAGTCCTTGTAGAAATAGACGGACAGGGGACCAGCCGTGGCGAAATCCAGGTTTTTTTCGTTCACCGTCCAGACTTTTCCCTTGCGCTTCATCCATCCTTCCGCGACGGAGGGGCTATCCTCGTTGAAGAAAGCGTCGGGCAGTCCGGAACAATCCACCTTGACGGCGAGTTCGCCGGCTTTGCCGTTTCCCCAATGCTGCGCCGGGGTGAAATCGTAGTAGAAGTTGCCGTCCGAAGGGAAATAGCGTGACAGCGGAGACGCATTCAGTGACCCCAGGCCGGTGCTCCAGTTGCAGAGCACGGCATAATCCACCTCCAGCGTGACCGTCGCCCCGGCCGGGATGTCCAGCACCGTGTAGGTCCACAGGCGGTTGCACTTGAGCTCCACGGTCTCTCCGGTCTCCTCGTCCACATAGCTCTCATCCAGCTTGACGATTTCATCGGCATGCGTCCAGGTGAGTTCCCGGCCGTCCAGCCGGAAATGCACGTCCCGCACCGCGCGGCCGCGCACGCCGGCTTCCGCGAGGGATGCGGACCATTCGTCGGTCGTGAAAGTGCCGGGAGCGCTGTCCTTGTCTTCGCCGTAGTCCACCGGGAAACCGTAGTCCACGTGGATGGGCGTCGCAGAGCTGTTCTTGAGGCGGTATACCACGGACACCTCCGTGTAAGGGATTCTCACCCGGATGTTGAGGTCCTCGCGGACCACCTGCACCTCCGACACCTTCAGCGGGACGGGATTGCAGGAGCGGATGTTGGCCGAATAGGCGATCACAGGGTCGCCGTTGGCCCGGATGCATGGCGCGAAGGTCAGGCCGATGAAAAGGGTAATGATGAGTTTCTTCATATCGGGAATAAAAAAGGAATCAATGGACATCCTGCCCCGGCTGGGGCCGTCTGCCGGAAAAGATGCGCTGGGGCAGTTCCATCGCCAGGATGATGCCGAGGACGATGCCGACGGCCGCCTTGACGGCGACGAATCCGCTGGATAGCGACAGGGCTACCTCGCCCGACACCAGATGATAGGTGCACCAGAAGATGCCGGCTCCGGGAACGAGGGTGAAGATGCCGCAGAGCAGGAACACCTGGGCGGGACATTTCTGCCAGGAGGCTGCGATGCGGGAACAGATGCAGATCAGGACGGAAGACAGGATCACGGCTACGGTGGGTCCGCATCCCGCCTGTTGCATCAGCAGCAGGCAGGCTGTCCAGCCGATGGCGCCGATGACGCCGACGGTGAGATACTGGGCGCGCGGGACGCCGAAAAGCGCGGCGAAGGCCAGCGTA
Organism: uncultured Bacteroidales bacterium; assembly: GCA_947167015.1. Taxonomy (GTDB): domain Bacteria; phylum Bacteroidota; class Bacteroidia; order Bacteroidales; family UBA932; genus Cryptobacteroides. Next base: position 53,250 of record CAMVGM010000002.1, on the reverse strand, counting down.
CCGGCGAAGGCGGCCGCCGCCTGGATGAACAAGGCCGCCGTCTGCGGGTTCACGCTCATCCCTTCCAGGGCGAGCATGCCGCCGAACAGCCAGCCGTCCAGCAGGAAGCCGAAAGCCACGCCCAGGGCGATGCAGACGAAACCCAGCATCGCGTCCGTCAGGCGGGTCAGCCCGGCGATGTAGTCCGAGTTGGCCAGGTCCCTGACCCCGTTGACGAAAGGCACTCCTGGAATCAGGGGCATGATGGCGCCGATGATGATGTTGCCCAGGCTGCTGCCGATGCCGATCCTGTAGGAAAGGATACACAACAGAGTGGCCAGCAGGGCGTTGCTGATTCCTCCGACGATCTTCGAGAGGAAGCGGGAACTGAAGAGGAGCACGTAGGCATACAGCAGGGCGCCTACCGTGAATGCAGCGGCGCTGTCCAGCCAGCCGCCTCCGAATACCGCGCAGAATCCTCCGGCGCCCAGGGCGGCGCCGAGGATGAGTTCCCAGAAGGGCTTGCCGGGGGAGTTGCGGATGAGACGCAGCCTTTCACGAGCCTGCTCCAGGCTGCACAGGCCGTAGGCGATGTCGTAACTCAGGCGGTTGACGGCGACTACCTTGGAGAGCTGGATGCCGCGCAGCGGGATGAATTCCACATTGGCGTACGTCTGCGCCTGGCCACCGGACGAGCGGACCTTGTCCACCGTTCCCGTGGTGAAGATGCCGTTGCTGAGCACGAAGAAACTGCCCGAATCCACCCCGTAATGGGAAGCGATGCGGAACATGATGTCTTCCACGCGGGAGATCTCGGCGCCGTTTTCCAACAGGATATGCCCTGCTTCGGCGGCCACCTCCAGCACTTCAGAAAGGCTGGCGTCCATCTTTTGTTCTTCCATACCACAAAAATAGTAAAAATCCCTGATAATCAACAGGGCAAAGAAAAAGGGGGTGACCTGCGCGGTCATCCCCTTTGTGCGGAAAGCCTGGAGCGATCACTCGATGGCGATGTGGCGCGAAGCGGGAATCTGCTTCTCGGGGGTCTTCTTCGGGAGGACGATGCCCAGCACACCGTTGGTCATGTTGGCCTTGATGGCTTCGACGTCGATGTTCTCCGGCAGGGTGAATGCCTGATGGTAGGACGTGTAGGAGAACTCGCGGCGGAGGTAGTTCTCGCCTTTCTTCTCTTCTTTGTTCTCGTGCTTCTTTTCCAGCGCGATCACCAGTTCTTCGTCGTTGTCCACGCGGATGGCGAAATCTTCCTTCGTCATGCCCGGGGCCGCGATCTCGATCTGGAAGTCCTTGTCGGTCTCCTTGATGTTGACGGCAGGGGAGGCAAACTGCTTTGCAGGCATTACTGCAAAATCGTCGAACAGGTCACCGAAAATGCTCGGAATCCAAGCCTGGTTTCTTTTAACGGGATACATAATCAAATCTCCTATCATTTTTAAAGTCGTTTAACATTTTAACCTTGTCCCGACCGGGGGACGCCTTACAAGAATACAATCCCTGGACCACCCGCCTTTTTGCGTCAAAATGTCCGAAGTAACCACATAACATATTGAAAATCAAGACATTTTGTCAGTTTCTCTGACTTTTTTTCAGTATCCCTCCGGCCGGCTTCGGCTCCGGTTCGCAGGCAGCTGCCCGAGCAAACCGTAGCCGCCCGCGGCTCATGAGCGGGAGGGGCCCACGAAGTGGGAGGGATGGAGTGAGCGAAGCGAACGGAAGGTTTGCGGGGCAAGCTGCCTGCGAACCGGAGCTGCTGCCGGGGCGAAGCAGGGCAAACTGCTTGCGAATCGGATCTGTAGTGAAAAAAAACTGCGGGGAGGTGGTCGGTTTTTCGTGGAAAAAACTTATATTTGAAACCGGTTAGTTATTATCCCTCATTATGGACAAATTTACTCAGAACTACGTCGACCGCTTCATGGATGAACTGGTCGCGCGCAACCCTGGCGAGAAGGAGTTCCACCAGGCTGTCCGGGAGGTGGTGGAAAGTGTAGCACCTTATGTCACCTCTTACCCTTATCTGATGGATCTCAAGATCCTTGAGCGGATGGTCGAGCCGGAGCGGGTCATCATGTTCCGCGTCCCCTGGACCGACGACAAGGGCGAGATCCATATCAACCGCGGTTACCGCGTGCAGATGAACAGCGCCCTGGGACCCTACAAGGGCGGCATCCGCTTCCACGCGAGCGTGAACCTCAGCATCCTGAAGTTCCTTGCCTTCGAGCAGACCTTCAAGAACTCGCTGACCACGCTCCCGATGGGCGGCGGCAAGGGCGGTTCCGACTTCAGCCCGCGCGGCAAGTCCGACGCCGAGGTGATGCGTTTCTGCCAGAGTTTCATGACCGAACTGCAGCGCCACATCGGCGCCGACACCGACGTGCCTGCCGGTGACATCGGCGTGGGCGGCCGCGAGATCGGCTACATGTTCGGCCAGTACAAGCGCCTCCGCGACGAGTTCACCGGCACGCTGACCGGCAAGGGCGTCGCCTGGGGCGGCAGCCGTCTCCGCACGGAAGCCACCGGCTACGGCGTCTGCTACTTCGCCCAGGAGATGCTCGCCACCCGCAAGGAGAGCTTCGAGGGCAAGACCGTCGTCATCTCCGGCTCCGGCAACGTTGCCCAGTACGCCGCCCAGAAGGCGATGCGCCTGGGTGCCAAGGTCGTGACCCTGTCCGACTCCGACGGCTTCATCTACGACCCTGAAGGACTGGATGAGGAGAAGCACAAGTTCGTGCTCGAACTCAAGAACATCCGCCGCGGCCGTATCAAGGAATATGTGAACAAGTACCCCCAGGCCCAGTACTTCCCGGGCGAGCGCCCCTGGCGCATCCCCTGCGACATCGCGCTCCCTTGCGCCACGCAGAACGAGATCGAGAAGGCTGACGCGGAGAACCTGGTGAAGGGCGGCTGCTGGTGCGTGGTCGAAGGCGCGAACATGCCTTCCACGCCGGAAGCCATCGCCATCTTCCAGGAAAAGAAGATGCTCTACTCGCCGGGCAAGGCGTCCAACGCCGGCGGCGTGGCGACATCCGGCCTGGAGATGACCCAGAACTCCATCCGCCAGAAATGGACCTCCGAGGAAGTGGACGAGCACCTGCACCGTATCATGTCCGACATCCACGCCGCCTGCATCAAGTATGGCACCGAGGAGGACGGCTACATCAACTACGTCAAGGGCGCCAACATCGCCGGCTTCATCAAGGTGGCCAACGCGATGGTGGACCAGGGATTGGTCTGATAAAGTATGCGCAACGACACGGATTATACTAAATTGATGGCCAGGAGGATCCGCCGGATCCTCCTGGTTTGCAACAACTACGACAGCTTCTCCCTCGAGGAGGACGGACACATCGAAGCCCAGATCACCCAGGAGTACGCCGAGCTCAACCTGAGCAACCCGCCCGCCATCGTGCGGGCCGAGTCCACCCTGGACGCCCTCGGGATCCTCGAACGGGACAACGCTTTCGACCTCATCATCACGATGTACAACGTCGGCAAGTTGGACGTGTTCGGCTTCTCGGTGAAAGCCAAGGAACTCGTGCCGGACACCCCGATCGTCCTGCTGAGCGCCTTCTCCCGGGAGATCTATCAGAAAATCGCGGACCACGACCACGAGGGCATCGACTACGTCTTCTGCTGGAACAACTCCACGGACGTGCTCATCGCCATCATCAAGCTGCTCGAGGACAAGCTCAACGCCGAGCATGACTGCCTGCAGTCCGGCGCCCGCGTCATCCTTTTGGTAGAAGACTCCGTGCGCTACTATTCGACCTACCTGCCCCTGCTCTACAAGCTGGTGCTCCAGCAGAACAGCGAGGCGGTGCGCGACGCGCTCAACGAGGAACAGCAGTTCCTCCGCAAGCGCGCCCGGCCCAAGATCCTGATGGCCACGTGTTACGACGAGGCCTGCGAGTATTACCAGAAATACAAGGACAACATCCTGGGCATCATTTCCGACATCGGCTTCGTCCTGCACCGGGGCGACAAGCCGGAGACGGAAAAGAGCGACGCCGGCATCGACCTCTGCCGCATGGTCCGGAAGGAGAACCCGACCATGCCTTTCCTGATGCAGTCTTCGCAGGAAAGCATGCGTGCCGTGGCCGCGCAGCTCGGCGTTGGTTTCGTGCACAAGCGCTCCAAGACCCTCACCCAGGAGGTGTCGGAATACATCGGGCGCGAGTTCGGATTCGGCGATTTCATCGTGACCGACCCCAAGACGGGCCGGGTGACCGCCCGGGCGCACAACCTCTATGAATTCGAGCAGGTGATGGCCCGGATGTCCGACGGCGCCCTGCGCGACCTGGTGAACCGGAACTACATCTCCCGCTGGTTCTACGGCCGCGGCATCTTCTCAATCGGCGATCTCTTCCGGCCGATCCGCATCCATTCCGACGAGGATGTCGCCGAGGTGCGCGAGATGAACCTGCGGATGATCCGGGACTACCGGATCAGCCAGGGCCTCGGCGTGGTGGCGAGCTTCGATGCGGCCTCCTACAACGACGCCATCCGCTTCGCCCGCGTCGGTTCGGGATCGATGGGCGGAAAGGCGCGCGGCCTGGCCTTCCTGAACCACATCCTGCAGAAATACGACCTCTACGACAAGTGGGAGGACGTGCGCGTGCTGGTGCCGCGGACCCTCGTGATTACCACGGAATTCTTCGACCGTTTCATCCGGGAGAATGGTCTGAAATTCGTCATCAACTCCGACCTGACGGACGCCGAAATCCTGTCGGAATTCGTGGCGTCCACCCTTCCGCAGGAGCTGACCGAGGCGCTGCGCGTATTCATCCGCAATGTGCGGAAGCCGCTCGCCGTACGCTCTTCTTCCAAATTGGAAGATTCTTACTATCAACCTTTTGCGGGCGTCTATTCGACCTATATGATCCCGCACACGGAGAACGAGGACCAGCAGCTCCGCTTGCTGTCCAAGGCCATCAAGAGTGTCTATGCCTCCGTGTATTTCGCCTCATCCAGAGGCTACATCACCGCTACGGCGAACGTCCTTTCCGAGGAAAAGATGGCGATCGTGCTGCAGGAGATCTGCGGCAGCGAGGACCGCGGCTATTTCTTCCCGACCCTGTCGGGCGTGGCCCGTTCGGTGAACTTCTATCCGCTGGGCTACGAGACGCCGGAAGACGGCGTGGCCAAGCTCGCCTTCGGCCTAGGCAAGGCCGTCGTGGACGGCGACCAGGTGCTCCGCTTCTCGCCGAAGTATCCGCGCAACGTCCTGCAGACATCGACGCCCGAACTGACGATGACCGAGACCCAGCAGGCGATGTTCGCCCTGGACCTGCAGCCGGACAAGTTCAAGACTTCGGTGGACGACGCGGTCAACCTGGAGCGCATTCCGGTCACGGAGTGCGGCGCGTTCCGTACCTTCTCCAAGGTGGTCTCCACCTATGACTACGAGAACCAGCGCATCGTGGATTCCCCGGTGCCGGCCGGACCGAAATTCATCACCTTCGCGCACATCCTGAAATATAACACCTTCCCGCTTGCCGGCATCCTGAACGAACTGCTGGAGATCATGCAGCGGGAGGTCCGCTGCGGCGTGGAGATCGAGTTCGCCGCCAACCTGGACGTGCCTTCCGACAGCCCCGCCATCTTCAACGTCCTGCAGGTGCGGCCCATCTCTTCCGACGGGCTGGGCGCCGAGGTGGACTGGAGCGGCGTGGACGAGAGCGACGCCATCGTCTCTTCCGGCAGTGCCATCGGCCCCGGCTGGATCAAGGGGGTGCGCGACATCGTGTACCTGCGCGAGTCCGGCTTCGATACGCTGAAGACGCGGCAGATGGCCGCGGAGCTCCGGGAACTGAACAACCGGATGCGTGCCGAGGGCCGCAATTACGTGCTGGTGGGCTACGGCCGCTGGGGCTCCAGCATCCCGACGCTGGGCGTGCCCGTGCAGTGGAGCGACATCTCCGAGGCGCGCGCCATCGTGGAATGCTGCCTGGAACACTTCCGCGTGGATCCCAGCCAGGGCACGCATTTCTTCCAGAACATGACCTCCTTCAACGCGGGCTACGTGAACGTGAATCCGTTCGCCCGCAACGGCGAGTGTTTCGACGCCGCCCGGCTGGACGCGATGCCGGCCGAGTTCGAGACGCAGTTCCTGCGTCAGGTGCATTTCGGGGAAGACCTGCAGATCTGCATCGACGGGCGCACGGGTAAGGCGCTGATCAAATGCCAGTCATGAGACGGCTTGCTCTGTTTCTGTCGCTTGCGCTCGTCGCCGCCGCGTGCGGGACGGGGCCGGGATTCGTGCTGAAGAGCACGGAAGATGTGACGGTGGAACTCAATGTGGATGAACCCATTGCGACAACCGCGCTGGAAATCTTCGGAAAAGACCTCCGGCAGGTGCTTTCCGCATCGGTCAGCGAGGTTCAGCAGGACGGGAAGCTCCGTCTGGTCCTGGCGGACCATCCGGACTTTGCCGCGGACCCGGACGTCGCCGCCATCGCCGGACACCACGAGGCGTTCGTCCTGAAGGTATTGCCTTCCGGGCAGCTGCTGATCGCGGGCAGCGACGGCCACGGCGTCGCCTACGGTCTGATGGAACTGTCCCGCAAGCTGGGCGTCTCTCCCTGGGAATGGTGGGCGGACTGCACCCCGTCCTCCCGGAAGGATTTCCGTCTGAAAAAGGGTTTCAGGCAGGTCGGTGAACCGGACGTCGCGTACCGGGGGATCTTTATCAATGACGAAGACTTCGCCTTCGTGCCCTGGGTGACCCGGACGCTGGAACCGACGGATGTTCCCGGCCGGATCGGTCCCGAGACCCACGCCCGGATTTTCGAGCTGCTGCTCCGGTTGCGTGCCAATTCGTTCTGGCCGGCGATGCACGGTTGTTCGGTCCCGTTCTTCCTGACGGAAGAGAACCGGGCCGTCGCTGAAAAATACGGAATCTACATCGGCACTTCGCATTGCGAGCCGATGGCCAGCAACGCCAACGGCGAGTGGCGCGTACGCGGAGAAGGGGAGTACAACTTCATCACCAACCGCGACAAGGTGCTGGATTTCTGGCGGGAGCGGGTCGCTTCGGTCAAGGACCAGGAGATCATGTACACGCTCGGGATGCGCGGCATCCACGACGGACCGATGAGCGGCGCCGATACGCCTGAGGAGCAGAAGGAAGCGTTGGCGGAGGTGATCTCCGTGCAGCGGGAGATGCTCTCCGAGCTGGTCGACCCTGACGTGACGCGGATCCCGCAGGTGTTCATCCCTTATAAGGAAGTGCTCCTGGCCTACAACGAAGGCCTGGAGGTCCCCGAGGACGTGACCCTGATGTGGTGCGACGACAACTACGGCTACATCCGGCATTTCCCGACCGAAGCCGAGCGCAACCGTCCGGGCGGCAACGGTGTCTACTACCACGTCTCCTACTGGGGCCGCCCTCACGACTACCTGTGGCTGGGCGCCTATTCCCCGGCCCTGATCCTGCAGCAGATGGGGATGGCCTACGACAAGGGCATCCGCCAGACCTGGATCCTCAACGTCGGCGACATCAAGCCGGAAGAGTACCAGATCGAACTTATTATGGATATGGCCTGGGACATCGACGCCGTCCGCGCCAGCGGCTGGCAGGCCCACCTGAAGGCCTTCCTGACACGGGAATTCGGCCGGAAAGTCGCATCCGCCGTCCTCCCTTCCCTGGTGGAGTACTACCGTCTTTCCTATATCCGCAAGCCCGAATTCATGGGCAATACGCGCGAGGAAGAGCGGGACCCGGCCTACCGCATCGTGAAAGACCTCCCTTGGGATGAAGCGACGATCCGGACGCGTATGGACCAGTTCGCCCGCTTGTACGACCAGGTGGAGAACTGCGCCTCGCTGGTTCCTGAGGACCACCAGACCGCGTACTATCACCTCGTCCAGTATCCCGTGCAGGCGGCGGCCAAGATGAATGAGAAAGCACTCACCGCCCAGCTGGCCCGGCACGGTCTTGCCGACTGGGCTGAAGCGGATGCGGCCTACGACGCGATCGAGGCGTTGACGGACCGGTACAACCAGGGGAAATGGAAGGGGATGATGAATATGGCGCCCCGCAGGCTGCCGGTCTTCCAGAAATACCCGCACGTGCAGGCGGACGCTCCGCTTCCGGCGGCTCCCGCGGTCATTGCCAAGTGGAATGCCGTTGACGGGAAAGGCCGTCTCACGCCTTGTGAGGGCCTCGGTTACGAGGGCGGTGCCGCGATGCTCACGCCCGGCGAGAGCGTGTCTTTCAGTTTCAGCACCGAAGCGGCGGAGGCCGTCGTCTCCGTGCGGATGGTCCCCACGCACCCGGTCAGCAGCCCGCAACTCCGTTTCACCCTTTCCGTGGACGGCGGTGATCACGTGGCATTCGCTTATGAAACTTACGACCGCAGTGAGGAATGGAAGGAGAACGTGCTGAACAACCAGGCCGTCCGCGACACCCTGCTGCAACTGGGAAAAGAGGGGACGCACCGGCTCACGCTGACGGCGCTGGATGAAGGCGTCGTGCTGGACCAGGTCCTGCTCTGCCGTCCCTGAGCGGGGACTGCCTATCAGCTGAACAGCGCCAGGAGCGTATCTTTCTTCAGGTCCGTGAGGTCAAGCTGCGGATGATCGGCCGTTTCCGTGAATCCGGCCTCCAGCAGGAGTTCGCGCAGGGACAGGAAGCAGCGCGCCTTGCGGGCGATGACGGCTTCCTTCTTTCCCGCATCCTTGCCGGAGGACACGCGGCCCCGGCCCGTGGCGAGGTCCATCAGGAAGATCCATCCGCCGCTGACGATGGCGAGCATCTTCTCCCGCCGGTCGGACACCAATTCTTCGTCGATGACCTTGGCGTTCGGATCCACCATATAGTTTTCCCTCACTTTCACGATTTTCTGCCGTCCGACGTAGAAGCGGAAGCGGCTGCCTTCTTTGCCATTGAAGCGGTTGCAGTAGATGGTGCCGTCCGGGCAGCCCTCCTTGCAGTACATCAGTTCGGCGGCTTCCGGGTTGGCATCGGTCATATCGCCGGAGTAGAAGGTCTCGCCGGTATCGTAGGCGGCGTTCCAGCCGGTCTTGGCACCGGACCAATCGACGAAACTGATGTCGAAGTCGTGGCAGCCCCACTCCTTCCGCCAGTAGATGCCGAAGAAGTTGTGGTCGCTCATCCGGTAGCGGGAGCCGAAGGGGAGGTTTCCCACGAAAGTCTTTTCCGAGGCGGGGCAGGCGAGGATGAGTTCCTCCGGGAAACGCACGCTGCAGGCCTTGGCTGAAAGCCTTTCCACCAGCCGGGTGCGGAGTACGCGCTCCAGCATCTCCAGGTAGGCCTTGCGGTCTTCCCGCTGCGGGGCGTCTTTCAGCCAGACGCTGCCGTTGCGGATGATGTACATCGCGGGCTCGCCCGTTCCGGTCAGCAGCCGCTCGCGGATGGTCTGCAGCAGAGTGACCAGCTTGAAATTGGACACGCCGTCCAATCGGGCGCGGAGTTCTTCCTCGCTGACGGAAGCGGCCAGCAGGCCCTCCCAGAAACCCGGGCGCATCGGTTTGTGCTGCTTCGGGGCCATCCTGCGCAAGTGGTTGATTACCGCTCGGTTGACGGATGCTTTCTGGATGCAGATGGTCCGCTTGGCGTCATAGTTCTCCTGCGTGCGGAAAGCGAGGAAAAGGTTCTTGAAGCGGTAGAAAATGCTGGCCAGTTTCGCGGTTTCCGCCTCGCTGAGCTGGCGGAAATCGAATTTGTCCGCATTCTGCCGGATGCGTTCCAGCATGTCTTGCGACTGGATGAGCAAAGTCTCCCCGGTGGCCTCATAGACGATGTAGCGCAGCAGGTCGACCGGGGCGGAAGGCCGGCGGCCCAGCGTCTTGCAGAGGATGCTCAGGGCCTCGCGGTTGCGGACGGAATCGATGTCGAACGTCTCTTCCGGATGTGCGGAAAGATGGTCCGTGACGGCGCTGCAAAGCACCTTCACGGTCTCGCCTTTGAGCGCCGCGCCGCTCTCGAGCAGTTTCAGGCAGCGGGCGTAGAGCTCTTCCTCCGTGATGGGGGCGATGAGGGTGAGGTCCTGGAATTCCGGCGCCTCGGCCCCTTCGTTGGGCACGTAGCCGTTTCCCTCCTGCGTGAAGCGGGTCCCGTAGGTGGTGGCGTAATGACGGATCTGGTCCAGCAGCAGTTCCAGCCGGTCCTTCGACATCATGTCCTCCCAGCGTTTGTAGAACGTGGCGTTGGGATCCGCCGTCTGGCGGGCGATGAAGGCTTCCACGTCGGTGTTGAGGAGGTCCGGATGGATGATGAAGCCGCATTTGAACGCGTCCGCCTGCAACTTGGCGGGGTCGGCCGCCGCGGGGGCGCCGGGGACGGCCGCCTTGAAGAACTGTATGAGAATCGGATCCATGGTCAATAAAAAAAGAGACTGCGGAAAGTAAGATCTCAGAAAGAGTGAATAGGAACTTTCTATGCAGCCTCGGTCACAAATATACAAAATTGTTATCTTTGTACAAAACAACACGCATATGAAAAGATTTCTTGCCTTGATGCTTGCGGCGCTGTGCGCGCTGCTGCTTGCCTCCTCCTGCGACCGTTTCAGCCTGCCCGGCCGGATGGAAGCCCTTGCCGATACGGTCGAAAAGAACGGTGACAACTACACGCAGGAACAGTGGGAGCAGTCCAACGAGAAGTTCGAGAAACTCGTCGAGGAGTACCAGAACAACAAGGGCTCCCTGACAGTGGATGAAGCCAAGCGCTTCCGCAACGCGAGCGGCCGTTATTTCGCCGCCGCCGTCAAGTCCGGCGTCGCAAACATTTCCTCTTCCATCGAAGAGATCGGCAAGCAGATTCCCGGCATGATCGACGAGATCGGCGACTTTTTCAAAGGAATCGGGGCCGGCCTTGGCCAGGGGGAAGAAAAACCGGCCCAATAATCCGCCATGGGAAAAAGGTTTCTCGGCAGCTTCGTCCTGTTGCTGGCCGCGGGCTGCCTGGCCCTTGCGCAGGTTGCCCGGGACATTCCCTTCGTGAGCGCTTCTGACGACGCCTACCGGGTCGAACGCTGCAAACTGGACGTCTATGCGCCGGAAGGCGCGAAGGACCTGCCCGTGGTGGTCTGGTTCCACGGCGGGGGCCTGACCGGCGGCGAGAAGACCTCCGTGCCGCGCGACCTCAAGGAGAGCGGTTTCGTGGTCTTTTCCGCCGGATACCGGCTGATTCCGAAAGGAACCGTCGCCGACTGCATCGCCGATGCCGCTGCGGCCGTGGCCTGGGCCTTCGAGAACGCCGCACGCTATGGCGGTTCCCCGGACAAGATCTTCCTGTCCGGCCACTCCGCCGGCGGATACCTGATCGATCTGGTGGGACTGGACAAGCACTGGCTGGCGAAATACGGCATCGATGCCGACCGCATCGCGGGCCTGATCCCGTTCAGCGGGCAGGTGCTCACGCACTACTCCCACCGCCAGACCCTCGGAATGACGCCGTACCAGCCGCTCATCGACGAATACGCGCCGCTTGCGCACGTCCGCGCCGACGCCCCGCCTATCGTCATCATCTCCGGCGACCGGGACCTCGAACTCTACGGCCGCTACGAGGAGACCGCCTACTTCTGGCGCCTGTTCCAGATGGTCGGCCACCCCGATGCGACGATTTACGAACTGCAGGGTTTCAACCACGGGAACATGGCCGACCCTGCCGTGCAGATCCTCAAGGACCATGTCCGCCGCATCCTGCGCAAGTAGCCTGGCGCTCTGGCTCTGCCTGGCCGTCTGCCCGGCGTGCATCCGCGCCCGGGGCACGGACGTGCCGCGCTATGAATCCGCCCCGGAGGATATCGCCCTGGCGGAGCGGCTGATGGACGGACTCGCCGCCCGGGCGGATGCGGAACCTTCCGCGGAACTGATGGTCCGGGCCGCGATGGGCCTGCTCGGCCAGCCCTACGTGGCCGGCACGCTGGAGGGCGGGGAAGAGCGGCTGCGCATCTATCTTACGAAGACCGACTGCATCCTTTTCGCCGAGACCTGCCTGGGCCTCGTGCAGACCGTGCAGCGCTGCGGGGCGGATGCGAGGATGGACGACCTGGCCAGGACGCTGCTCCGCTCCCGTTACCGGGACGGCGTTGCCGACGGCTACGCCTCGCGTCTGCACTACACCTCGGAATGGATCCTGCAAGGCGTGGAAAACGGTCTGTTCCAGGATGTTACGGAGAAACTGGGCGGAGTGCGCGACCCGCGTCCGCTCCGTTTTATGTCCACACATCCGGACAGCTATGACGCCTTGAAAGGGGAGTCCGCTGCGGCGAAGGAGAACCTCGCCCGCATCCGTTCCGTCGAACGGCGTCTGGATGATTACGCGCGTTACTATATTCCGAAAGAAAAACTCGCCGCCGCGGAATCCGGAATCCGCAGCGGCGACATTCTCTGTTTCGCCCCCTCCATCGAGGGGCTGGATTATTCCCACGTCGTGATCGCGTACCGGGAAAAGCCCGGCGACCGCCTGGGCTTCATCCACGCATCTTCTTCGGCCGGCAAGGTCATCGTCGAGCCGCGCACCCTGGAAGCCTACCTGAAGGCCAACCGGCGCATCCTCGGCGTCACCGTGCTGCGCCTGCCCTGAACGGCTCAGCCGAATACGACCGTCCGGTTCTTGTAGGTCAGGATCTTGCGCTCGATGTGCTTGGTCACGGCCCGGCTCAGGACGATTTTCTCCAGATCTCGTCCTTTCAGTACCAGGCTGTCGGGCGTGTCTTTGTGCGTGATGCGCACCACGTCCTGCTCGATGATGGGGCCGGCGTCCAGTTCCCGCGTGACGTAGTGGCTGGTGGCGCCGATGATCTTGACGCCCCGCTCGTAGGCCTGGTGGTAGGGCCTCGCGCCCACGAAAGCGGGCAGGAAGGAGTGGTGGATGTTGATGATGTGGTGCGGGTATTCCGCGATCATCTCGTCGCTGATCACCTGCATGTAGCGCGCGAGCACGATGAACGAGATGCGTTCTTTATGCAGCAGTTCCATCTCGGCCTTCTCCACCTCGGCGCGGTTCGACTTGTCCGGGGCGATGCTCCACACGTGGAAGGGGATGCCGAACTGGTCGGCCACGAAGCGCAGGTCCTCGTGGTTGCTGACGATGCAGGGAATGTCCACGTCCCATTCGCCCGCGCGGTAGCGGGCCAGCAGGTCGTAGAGGCAGTGGCTCATCTTGCTCACGAAGATGGCCATCCGCGGCCGCTCGTCGCTGAAGAAGATGCTCGACACCATCCCGTAGCGCTCGGCGAAGAGTTCGTCCACGACCTCCTTGATGTGCTCGCGGGGGATGAAGAAGCCCTTGAGTTCCCATTCGATGCGCATGAAGAGATGCCCCTCGATGGTGTCCACATACTGGTCGATGTAAACGATGTTGCCGTGATTGCGGGTGATGAAGCCCGTCACGTCCGTGATGATGCCCTGCTGGTCGGGACAGTGCAGCAGGATGATGGCTTTGCCGTCGGTCATTTCTGGGAGATCAGGTATTCCGCGATCTGGACTGCATTCAACGCGGCTCCCTTGCGGATCTGGTCGCTGGAGAGCCAGAGGGTGATGCCGTTCTCGTTCGCGAGGTCCTTGCGGACGCGGCCCACATAGACGTCATCCTTGCCGCCGGTGAACAACGGCATCGGGTAGGTCTGCGTGGCAGGGTCGTCCTGCAGGGTCACGCCCGGGGCAGCGGCGAGGGCAGCCTGTACCTGCTCTACGGAGAGGGGCTTTTCGGTCTCGATCCACACGGCCTCGGAGTGGGAGCGCAACGAGGAGATGCGCACGCACATCGCACTGCACTTCACGTCGGAGTGGAGGATCTTGCGGGTCTCGTTGAACATCTTCATCTCCTCCTTGGTGTAGCCGTTGTCGGTGAAGACGTCCACCTGCGGGATGACGTTGTAAGCGAGCTGGTAGGCGAACTTCTTGACCGTTACGGGCTTGCCTTCCACCAGTTCCTGGTACTGCTGCTGCAGTTCGGCCATCGCCTGCGCGCCCGCGCCGGAGGCGGACTGATAGCTCGCCACGTGGATGCGGATGATGTGCGAGAGGGCCTCGATGGGCTTCAGCACTACGACCATCATGATGGTGGTGCAGTTCGGGTTGGCGATGATGCCGCGCGGGCGCACCAGGGCGTCCGCAGCGTTGCATTCGGGCACCACGAGGGGCACGTCCGGATCCATGCGGAAGGCGCTGGAGTTGTCGATCATCACGGCGCCGTATTTCGTGATCGTCTCCGCGAATTCCTTGGAAGCGCCGGCTCCGGCCGATACGAAGGCGTAGTCCACGCCCTTGAAATCGTCGTTATGCTGGAGCAGTTTCACTTCGTACTCCTTCCCGCGGAAGGTATATTTGCTGCCTGCGCTCCGGGGAGAGCCGAAAAGCACCAGTTCGTCAATGGGGAAATTCCTTTCGTCGAGGACCCGCAGGAACTCCTGTCCCACGGCTCCGCTTGCACCTACGATCGCTACTTTCATATTCGTTGGATTTGTTATTTCAGTTTGGAGAGATATGTCTTGAATCCGGCGTAATCCTTGCCCATCGGTACGCTCTGCTTCTGCCCGCGCAGGAAGGCGGCCAGCCGCTCGGGAAGCTCCACGCGTTCGCCGGAGGCGTCTTCCACGGTCTCCTTGAACTTGGCGGGGTGGGCGGTTTCGCACAGCAGCACCGACTCGCCCGGGGCGAGATTGTGATAGACGGCATTGAAGCCGCAGGCGCCGTGCGGATCCAGCAGGTAGCCGTAACGGCGGCGGCAGTCCCGGATCGTCTCCAGGATTTCCGGGTCGCTGACCGTGGCGCCGGAGATGTCGGCGGTCAGGGATTCCCAGTCGCCCCCGTAGAGGTCGAAGATGCGGGCGGCGTTGCTCGGGTCGCCCACGTCCATCGCGTTGGCGAGGGTCGGGATGCTGGGACGCGGGGCGTAGGAGCCCGTCTGCAGGTATTGGAAGAACACGTCGTTGGCGTTGTTCGCGGCCACGAAACGCTTGACCGGCAGGCCCATCTTCTTGGCGATCAGCGCGGCGCAGAGGTTGCCGAAATTGCCGCTGGGCACGCATACGACCAGCTGCCGGGCGAGCCCGAGCCGCTTCATCTGCGCGAATCCGTGGAAGTAGTAGAAACTCTGCGGAAGCAGCCGCGCGACGTTGATGCTGTTGGCGGAAGTCAGGCGCAGGCGCTCCGTCAGTTCCGTGTCCATGAAGGCGCTCTTGACGAGGGCCTGGCAGTCGTCGAAGCAGCCGTCCACCTCCAGGGCGGTGATGTTCTGCCCGAGGGTGGTGAACTGTGCCTCCTGGATGGGGCTGACTTTCCCCTTGGGATAGAGGACGTGCACCTGCACGCCTTCCACGCCCAGGAAGCCGTTCGCGACGGCGCTGCCCGTATCGCCGGAGGTGGCCACGAGCACGTGGATGGTCCGGGTGTCGCGGGAGGAGCGGGTGAAATAGCCCAGCAGGCGTGCCATGAAACGCGCGCCGACGTCCTTGAAGGCGAGGGTGGGGCCGTGGAACAGTTCCAGCGCGCCGATGCTGCGCGTGACGGGCACCACGGGGCAGTCGAAGGAGAGGGTCTCCTCCACGATGCGGTGCAGTTCTTTCTCCGGGACGTCTTCCCCGAAGAAGGCGTCGGCCACGGTGCAGGCGATCTCCTGGAAGGTGAGGGTCTGGATGTGGGCGAAAAAGTCGGCGGGGAGCACGGGGATGCGCTCCGGCATATAGAGCCCGCGGTCCTCGGCGAGTCCGCGGACCACGGCCTTCTCCAGGTCGGCGAGGGGGGCTTTCCCGTTAGTGCTGTAGTACTTCATAAGCGTTATGCGATCAGGCGTGCGCCTTTGTTGGACACTTTTACGACGTAAGTTTCGGAGAGGATGCCCTGCTGGGCGAAGTGCCGCTCCATGATGGCCCCCACGCGCTGGGCGATGTCGCCGCGGCCGGCCAGGGCGAACACGGACGGGCCGGAACCGCTGATGTTCATCGCGAGGGCGCCGGCGCCGAGCAGTTTCGCGCGGAGTTCGTCAAAGCCCGGGATGAACTGCTTGCGGAAGGGCTCCGCCACGGCGTCGCGCATCGAACGGCCCACCAACTCGATGTTGCCGGTGCACAGGCCGGCCACCAGGCCGCCCACGTTGCCCCACTGGGTCACGGCGGTGTGCATCGGGATCTCCTTGGGGAGGATGCTGCGCGCCTGCTTGGTGGAGACGGTCAGGTGGGGGTGGATGACGGGGCAGTAGAGGTTGCCCGGGACGGGCAGCTTGATGACGTCCAGCGGGTCGTAGCCGCGGATGAGCGTGATGCCGCCCATCACGGCGGGGGCTGCGTT
Organism: uncultured Bacteroidales bacterium; assembly: GCA_947167015.1. Taxonomy (GTDB): domain Bacteria; phylum Bacteroidota; class Bacteroidia; order Bacteroidales; family UBA932; genus Cryptobacteroides. The sequence goes on along the minus strand of CAMVGM010000002.1, from coordinate 36,999 downwards.
GTCGGCGTGATAGCCGCCGCTGGCGAGGTTCTCGCCCTCCATCGCGCAGACCACCACGTCCTCTTCGCCCAGCGGCGCGCCGAACAGTTCGTTGATGCCGAAGGCGGCCGCGGCGCTGGAGGCGGCGCTGGAACCGATGCCCGAACCGGGGAAGATCTTCTTCAGGACGCGCACCTCCACCCGCCCGGACTTGCTGGTCAGGGCGAAGAACTTGCGCAGCACCGGGGTGATGACGTTCTCCTCGATGTCCGAGGGCAGGGGGACGTCGGTCTCGTTGTCGATGGAGATGCCATCCCCGTCTTCATCCAGGGTCATTTCCAGGACGTCCCCGACCTCGTCGAGGGCCATCCCCATGATGTCGAACCCACAGCCGAGGTTGGCGATGGAAGCAGGTGCGAAAACCTTGATCCGTTTCATAGGCTATCAGATGTTGGCGATGCTCATGATGTCCGCGAAGACGCCCGCGGCCGTCACGTCCGCGCCCGCTCCGTAGCCCTGGATGAGCATCGGATGGCGGTTGTAGCGTTCCGTCGTGAGCAGGATGATGTTGTTGGAACCGTCCAGGACGTAGAAGGAATGCATGTTCTCCACGGCGCGCAGCGCCACTTCCAGCTTGCCTTCCTCCATCTTGGCCACGAACCTCCAGCGCTTGCCCTCGGCCTCCAGCGCACGGCGGCGCTCCTCGAAGCCGGCGTCGAGGGTAGGGAGCTTGGCCCAGAATTCCTCCTCGCTGCAGTTGAAGAACTCCTGCGGGATGAAGAGCTGCTTCTCGACGTCTTCCTGGTTGACCTCGTAACCCGCCTCGCGGGACAGGATGACCAGCTTGCGGATCACGTCCTTACCGGACAGGTCGATGCGCGGGTCGGGCTCGGAGAAGCCCTGTTCCTTGGCCATCCGCACGGTCTCGCTGAAGGGGATGTCGGCGGAAATCGTATTGAAGATGAAGTTGAGGGTGCCGCTCAGCACGGCCTCCATCCGGATGATGCGGTCGCCGGAGTTGCACAGGTCGTTGATCGTGCCGATGATGGGCAGACCGGCGCCCACGTTGGTCTCGAAGAGCCACTTGACGCCCCGCTTGCGGGCAAGGTCCTTGAGGCGGCGGTATTCCGCATAGTCCGACGAGGCCGCGATCTTGTTGGCGGCCACGACGGAGATGCCGTGCTCGAAGAAATCACCGTATAGGGCGGCGATCTCCGCGCTGGCGGTGCAGTCCACGAACACGGAATTGAAGATGTTCATCCCGAGGACCTCTTCCTTGAGGCGCTGCGGGTTGACGGGGATGCCGTCCTGCTGCAGGCGCTCCTGCCAGTGCTCGGGGTCGATCCCGCCGCGGTCGAACACGGCCTTGGTGCTGCGGGAGATGCCCACGATGTTGATCTTGAGGCCGCGCGTACGCATCAGTTTCTCGCGCTGGTGCGCGATCTGGGCGAGCAGGCGGCCGCCCACGGTGCCGGTGCCGCAGAGGAAAAGGTTGAGTTCCTGGTATTCCGACAGGAAGAAGTTGTCGTGGATGACGTTCAGCGACTTGCGCAGCTGGCGGCGCTCCACGATGAAGGAGATGTTCGATTCCGCGGCTCCCTGGGCCAGGGCGATCACGCTGATGCCGTTGCGTCCCAGCGTGGAGAAAAGCTTGCCGGCGAGACCGGCGTGCTGCTTCATGTTCTCGCCGATCACGGCCACGGCGGCCAGCTCGGAGCGGACTTCGACCGGGTTGATGGCGCCGCTGGCGATCTCGCGCTCGAAGGCCTCGGTGAGCACTTTCCGGGCAATGGTGGCGTCAGAGCGGCTCACGCCGATGGAGATGCCCGTTTCGGAGGCGGACTGGCTGACGAGGAAGGCGCTGATTTGCTCGCGCGCCAGGGCGGCGAAGATGCGGCTGTCCACGCCCACCACGCCGACCATCGACGTGCCGGACAGGGTGATCAGGGAAATGTCATCGATCGAAGAGATACCCTTGATGGTGGTGTTGCCCGGCCGGCAGGTCTTCTTGACCACGGTACCCGGGGCGTCCGGATTGAAAGTGTTCTTGATCTGGATGGGAATGGCTTTCGCGCACACCGGATACAGGGTAGGGGGATAGATGACCTTCGCACCGAAGTTGCAGAGTTCCATGGCTTCTTCGTAGGTCATCTCATCAATGACGTAAGATGTCTTGATGATGCGCGGGTCGGCCGTCATGAAGCCGTCCACGTCGGTCCAGATCTCGAGCAGTTCGGCATCGAGCGCCGCCGCGAGCAGGCTGGCGGTGTAGTCGGAACCGCCGCGGCCCAGCGTGGTGATCTCGCCGGTGTCGGTATCGGAAGCCACGAAGCCCGGGACGACGGCCGTGCAGCCCTTGTCCGCCCAGTCGCGGAAGGCATCCTGTATCAAATTGTAAGTCAGGTTCTGGTCCACCGTGTCCAGGCTCCCGTGGCGGCGCGTCTTGATGAAGGAGACGGCGTCGTACAGGGCGGCGCCGGGCAGGGCGGCCGCGACGATGCGGGAGGAGAGGCGCTCGCCGAAGCTCATCAGTTCGTTGGCCGTCTTCCGGGGAAGGACCTGCAGCAGGGAAATCCCTTCGCAGATGCGGTACAACTGGTCGATCAGCGCATCCAGTTCTCCCAGGAGGGCGTTCTGCCGGGGGACGTCTCCGACGACGGCGCGGCAGACCGCGTGATGCCGCTCGCGCAGGGCGGCGAGTTCCGCGCGGAAGCCGTCTTCACCCGCTTCCGCCAGTTTGGAGGCGCGGATCAGCTGGTCCGTAACGCCGCCCAGGGCGGACACCACGACGATCGGGTGTTCGCTGCGGGAACTGACGATATCTTTAACTCTGAGTATGCTCTCCGGTGTAGCGACCGAAGAACCGCCGAATTTGAGGATTTTCATAAACTAACTAACACGTTTTCCACCCAAAGTAAAGCATTTTTAAGTTTTTTTCAAAATAAATTTCAGTATTCCTTGCTTTTTCCACAAAATAACGCGAAATTCGTGACCGTTAAGCGGGCTTGAAGCCCCTGTTAGGTTATGGATTATCGTAGTAGTGTTACCTTTGAAGGCCGCAGGATGGCCGGGGCCCGTGCGCTATGGATGGCGAACGGGATGAAGCGCGAGCAGTTCGGCAAACCCGTCATCGCCATCGCCAATTCCTTCACCCAGTTCGTACCCGGTCACACCCACCTCCACGAGGCGGGCCAGATCGTCAAGGCCGAAATCGAAAAACTGGGCTGTTTCGCGGCCGAATTCAATACGATCGCCGTGGATGACGGCATCGCGATGGGCCACGACGGGATGCTTTATTCCCTCCCGTCCCGCGACATCATCGCCGACAGCGTAGAATATATGGTCAACGCGCACAAGGCGGACGCCCTGGTGTGCATCAGCAACTGTGACAAGATCACGCCGGGCATGATGCTGGCCGCGATGCGGCTCAACATCCCCACCATCTTCGTCTCCGGCGGTCCGATGGAGGCCGGTTCCCTGGACGGGAGCGGCCTGGACCTGATCGACGCGATGGTGAAGTCCGCCGACCCTTCGGTGAGCGACGCCGACGTGGAACGGATCGAGGCGCACGCCTGTCCGGGCTGCGGCAGCTGCTCGGGGATGTTTACCGCCAATTCGATGAACTGCCTCGCCGAGGCGATCGGCCTCGCGCTGCCCGGCAACGGCACCATCCTCGCCACGCACGCGATGCGCGCCTCGCTCTTCCGCAAAGCCGCGCGCCAGATCGTGGAGAATACCTACAAGTACTATCGCGACGGCGACGAGTCCGTGCTGCCGCGCAGCATCGCATCCCGGGAGGCGTTCCTGAACGCGATGTCGCTCGACATCGCGATGGGCGGCTCGACCAACACGGTCCTCCACCTGCTGGCCGTCGCCGCCGAAGCCGGCACCGACTTCAAGATGGCCGACATCGACCAGCTCTCCCGCAAGGTGCCCTGCATCTGCAAGGTGGCCCCGAATACGGCCAGGTATCACGTCCAGGACGTGGGCCGGGCGGGCGGCATCGTCGCCATCATGGCGGAACTCGCCGCCGCGGGTCTTGTGGACACGTCGCTGCGGCGCGTGGACGGCATGACCCTCGCCGAGGAGATCGACCGCTGGTGCATCCTCTCCCCGAACTGCTGCGAGGAGGCCCGCCGGACCTTCCGGGTGGCCCCCTGCGGCCGTTTCAACAATGTCCTGGCCTCGCAGGAGACCTGGTACGACAGTTTCGACACCGACCGCTCGGAAGGCTGCATCCGCGACATCGCGCACGCCTATTCCCGCGACGGGGGACTGGCCGTGCTCTTCGGCAACATCGCCCGCGACGGCTGCATCGTCAAGACCGCCGGCGTGGACGAGAGCATCTTCCACTTCGAGGGCCCGGCCCGCGTGTTCGACTCCCAGGAGGCGGCCTGCGAAGGTATCCTCGGGGGCAAGGTCGGCAGCGGCGACGTGGTCGTCATCACCTATGAGGGCCCCAAGGGCGGCCCCGGCATGCAGGAGATGCTGTATCCTACTTCGTACATCAAGTCGATGCACCTCGGCAAGGAGTGCGCGCTGCTGACGGACGGCCGTTTCAGCGGGGGCACCTCCGGCCTGAGCATCGGCCACATTTCGCCCGAAGCGGCTTCCGGCGGCGAGATCGCCCTGGTCCGCGACGGGGATATCATCACCATAGACATCCCTTCCCGCCGCATCGACGTGCGCCTTTCCGAGGAGGAACTCTCGGCGCGCCGCCGCGAGGAGGAAGCCCGGGGCCGCAAGGCCTTCACGCCGCCGCTGCGGCAGCGCGAGGTCTCCAAGAGCCTGAAGGCCTACGCGGCCATGGTCAGCAGCGCGGACAAGGGCGCTACCCGTATCATCGAAGACTAGACGCCTATGGGACAGAGACTTACAGGAGCTGAAATATTGCTGGAATCGCTCATCGCCGAAGGGGTGGATACCATCTTCGGCTATCCGGGCGGACAGATCATCACCGTATATGACAAGATGTACGGCTATTCCGACCGCCTGAAGCACATCCTGGTGCGGCACGAGCAGGGCGCCATTCACGCTGCGCAAGGTTACGCACGCGCGACGGGCCGCCCGGGCGTCGTGATCGTCACTTCCGGCCCCGGCGCGACCAACGTCATCACCGGCGTGGCCGACTCGATGGTGGACTCCACCCCGGTCATCGTGATCGCGGGTCAGGTGAGCAACGCGATGCTCGGCACCGACGCCTTCCAGGAGACCGACATGGTGGGCATGACCGGCCCGATCGACAAATGGACCTTCCAGATCCGCCGTCCCGAAGACGTGGCGCCGGCGGTGGCGAAAGCCTTCCACATCGCCTCCACGGGCCGTCCGGGCCCGGTGGTCCTCGATTTCACGCGCGATGCGCAGGTGGGTGTGAGCTGGTTCGAATATGAGAAATGCACGCACATCCGCAGCTATGCCCTCCCGGCGCCCGCCGACGAGGCGGCCATCGAGGCGGCGGCGCAGCTGATCGACGAGGCGGAACGTCCCTTCGTGGTATTCGGACAGGGCGTGGTCATCTCCCACGCCGAGGAGCAGCTGAAAGCCTTCCTGAAGAAGGGCGGCATCCCGGCTGCGTCCACGATGCTGGGCCTGAGCGCCTTGCCTTCGGATTTCCCGTATTACGTGGGCATGGCGGGGATGCACGGCAACGTCGCTTCCAACATGATGACGCAGAAGTGCGACGTGCTGATTGCCATCGGCATGCGTTTCAGCGACCGCGTGACGGGCAATCCCTCCCGTTACGCCCCCAATGCGAAAGTGATCCACATCGACGTGGACCGCACCGAGATCGGCAAGATCATCCCGGTCGAGGTGGGGATCCTGGGCGACGCCGCCGAAGTGCTGGAGCGCCTGACCGAACGCATCCGTTTTTCCTTCCACGACGAGTGGGCCGCGTCCGCGCGCCACTACGACCGCGTGGAAAAGGAGAAGGTGGCCGCGCTCGAGACCAAGCCCGGGGAGGGCCCGCTCAATATGGGCGAGGTCGTGTCCCGGGTGGCGGAACTCTCCGGCCGCGACGCCGTCATCGTCACCGACGTGGGGCAGAACCAGCTGATGGCCGCGCGCTACTCCCGCTTCGTACGGACGCGCAGTTTCATCACGTCCGGCGGCCTGGGTACGATGGGCTTCGGCCTGCCCGCCGCGATGGGCGCCAAGTTGGGCGTTCCGGACCGTCAGGTCGTCCTGTTCGTGGGCGACGGCGGCATCCAGATGACGCTCCAGGAACTCGGCACGATCATGCAGGAGCGCACGGCGGTCAAGATCGTCCTGCTGAACAACAACTGGCTGGGCAACGTCCGGCAGTGGCAGGAACTCTTCTACGGCGAGCGCTACTCGCAGACGCGCCTGCTCAACCCCGACTATTCCCTGATCGCACAGGCGTACGGCATCCGTTACCGGATGGTGGACGACCGCGCGAAACTGGACGGGGCGGTGAAGGAGATGCTGGATTCTCCCGAGGCCTACATCCTCGACGCGCACGTCTGCGAGATGGGGATGGTCTATCCGATGGTCCCCGGCGGACGCCGGCTGGACGAGATCCTGTTGAACAAAGACGAATGGTACCGCGATGGAGAATAGCAGCATGTATATCATCTCGGTGTACTCCGAGAACCAGGTGGGTCTGTTGAGTTCGATCTCGAACATCTTCACCCGCCGCGGCATCAATATCGAGAGCCTGACGGTGTTCCCGTCCGAATTCCCGGGCATCCATCATTTTACCTTCCGGGCCATCACCACCGAGCGCGCCGCGCAGCAGGTGGTCGGCTTCATCGAGAAGGAGGTGGAGGTGGTGCGGGCTTTCTGTTTCCCGGACAATGCGACCAGCGCCGCGGAGCACGGGATCCTTGAAGATTATCTGAAAACAAGAAACCAATAAAAGTCAAGAGTATGGCAAAGATGAATTTCGGCGGAGTGGTCGAGAACGTCGTCACCCGCGATGAGTTTACCGTTGAAAAAGCACGCGAAGTCCTCAAGGACGAGGTCGTCGCCATTATCGGCTATGGCATCCAGGGCCCCGGACAGGCCCTCAACCTCAAGGATAACGGCATCAAGGTCATCGTCGGCCAGCGTGCCGGCAAGACCTTCGACAAGGCCATCGGCGACGGCTGGGTACCGGGTGAGACCCTCTTCAGCATCGAAGAGGCCTGCGAGCGGGCGACCGTCATCGAATACCTCCTCTCCGACGCCGCGCAGATCGAGCAATGGCCCGTGGTGAAGAAGCATCTCACCCCCGGCAAGGCCCTGTACTTCTCCCACGGCTTCGGCATCACCTTCAGCGACCGCACCGGCATCATCCCGCCGAAGGACGTGGACGTGATCATGGTGGCCCCGAAGGGCTCTGGCACCTCCGTGCGCCGGCTTTTCCTGCAGGGCCGCGGCATCAACTCCTCCTTCGCCGTGTACCAGGACGCCACCGGCCGCGCCCTCGATCGTACCCTGGCCCTCGGCATCGCCATCGGCTCGGGCTACCTCTTCGAGACCGATTTCAAGCGCGAGGTCTATTCCGACCTCACCGGTGAGCGCGGTACCCTGATGGGCGCCATCCAGGGCATCCTGCTGGCCCAGTACGAGGTGCTCCGTTCCCACGGCCACAGCCCGTCGGAGGCTTTCAACGAGACGGTCGAGGAACTGACGCAGTCCCTGATGCCGCTCTTCGCCGAGAAGGGCATGGACTGGATGTACGCCAACTGCTCCACCACGGCGCAGCGCGGCGCCCTCGACTGGATGGGTCCCTTCCACGACGCCACCAAGCCCGTGTTCGAGAAGCTCTACAACGAGGTGGCCTGCGGCAACGAGGCCCAGCGTTCCATCGACGCCAACTCCAAGCCGGACTACCGCGAAGGCCTGGAGAAGGAGCTGAAGGCGCTGCGCGAGAGCGAACTCTGGCGCACCGGCGCCGCCGTCCGCGAACTCCGTCCCGAAAACAAGTAATATGGACAGCAACAGGATCTATATTTTCGACACCACCCTGCGCGACGGCGAACAGGTGCCCGGCTGCCAGCTCAACACCGTGGAGAAGATCCAGGTGGCGAAGGCGCTGGAGGAGCTCGGCGTGGACGTGATCGAGGCCGGCTTCCCGGTCTCGAGCCCCGGCGACTTCAACTCGGTCGTGGAGATCTCCAAGGCCGTGACTTGGCCTACCGTGTGCGCCCTGAGCCGCGCGGTGCAGAAGGACATCGACGTCGCGGTGGAAGCGCTCAAGTTCGCCAAGCACAAGCGCATCCACACCGGCATCGGCACCTCCGACCCCCACATCCGCTACAAGTTCAACTCCACCCGGGAGGAGATCCTGGAGCGGGCTGTCCGCGCCGTCAAGTATGCGCGGCAGTTCGTGGACGACGTGGAGTTCTACGCCGAGGACGCCGGCCGCACCGACAATGAATTCCTCGCCCGGGTGGTGGAGGCCGTGATCAAGGCCGGCGCCACGGTGGTCAACATCCCCGACACCACGGGCTATTGCCTGCCCGCGGAGTACGGGGCCAAGATCAAGTACCTGATCGATCACGTGGACGGCATCGACAAGGCCATCCTCTCCACCCACTGCCACAACGACCTCGGCATGGCCACCGCGAACACGATGGCCGGCCTGCTCGCCGGCGCCCGCCAGTGCGAGGTGACGGTGAACGGCGTAGGGGAGCGTGCGGGCAATACCGCCCTCGAGGAGATCGCGATGATCCTGCGGAGCCACTCCGACATCCCCTTGACCACCAACATCAACACCACGCGCATCTATCCGGTCAGCCGGATGGTGTCCAGCCTGATGAACATGCCGGTCCAGGCCAACAAGGCCATCGTGGGCCGCAACGCCTTCGCCCACTCGTCCGGCATCCACCAGGACGGCGTGCTGAAGGAGGTCAGTACCTACGAGATCATCGACCCCAAGGACATCGGCCTGGACGACAATAACATTGTCCTGACGGCCCGCAGCGGCCACGCCGCCCTGCGCTACCGGCTCGAGACCCTCGGCATCAAGCTCTCCGACGAGAAACTGGACAGCTTCTACCAGGAGTTCCTCAAACTGGCGGACAAGAAGAAGCAGGTGAACGACGACGACTTGCTGGTGCTGGCCGGCGCCGAGCGCGCCGAGGTGGCCCACATCAAGCTGGACTACCTCCAGGTGACGAGCGGCAAGGGCCTGAAGCCCGTGGCCAGCATCGGCCTGGACATCGCCGGCGAGAAGTTCGAAGGCGCCGCGCACGGCAACGGTCCGGTGGACGCCGCCATCAACGCCCTCAAGACCATCGTCAAGCGCCAGATGGTGATCAAGGAATTCACGATCCAGAACATCACCAAGGGCTCCGACGATGTCGCGAAGGTGCATATGCAGGTCGAACACGAAGGACACGTCTATTACGGTTTCGGTGCCAACACCGACATTGTGACCGGTTCCGTCGAGGCCTACATCGACTGTATCAACAAATTCAAGCATTGATGAATACACTGTTCGACAAGATCTGGGACGCGCACGTGGTCTCGCTCATCGAGGACGGTCCCACGCAGCTCTACATCGACCGGCTCTACTGCCACGAGGTCACGAGCCCGCAGGCCTTCGACGGCCTGCGCGCCCGGGGCATCCGCTGCCTGCGTCCGGAGCGCATCTACTGCATGCCGGACCACAACACGCCCACCCACGACCAGGACAAGCCGATCGAGGATCCCGTGTCCAAGGCCCAGGTGGACGCGCTCGAGCGCAACGCCGCGGAATTCGGCCTGACGCATTACGGGATGATGAGTCCGGACAACGGCATCATCCACGTGGTGGGGCCGGAAAAGGGCCTTTCGCTGCCCGGGATGACCATCGTCTGCGGGGATTCGCACACCTCCACGCACGGCGCGATGGGCGCCGTCGCCTTCGGCATCGGTACTTCCGAGGTCGAGATGGTGCTGGCTTCGCAGTGCATCCTGCAGCAGAAGCCGAAGACGATGAGCATCCGCGTCGAAGGAAAGCTGGGCAAGGGCGTGACCGCCAAGGACCTGGCCCTCTTCCTGATGAGCCGGCTTACCACGAGCGGCGCCACCGGCTATTTTGTCGAATATCGCGGCAGCGCCGTGCGTTCCCTGTCGATGGAAGGCCGGCTGACGCTCTGCAACCTCTCCATCGAGATGGGTGCGCGCGGCGGCATGGTCGCTCCGGACGAGACGACTTTCGCCTACCTGAAGGGCCGGGAGTTCGCGCCGAAGGGGGCGGACTGGGACGCGGCGGTGGCGTATTGGAAGACGCTCCCCAGCGGCGACGACGCCGTCTTCGACCGGGAAGTGGTCTTCGACGCGGCCGACATCGCCCCGATGATCACCTACGGGACCAACCCCGGGATGGGTATGGCCGTTGACGGAAGCATTCCTTCAGATGCCGCTCCCAAGGCATTGAATTATATGGGGTTCGAGGCCGGTCAGAAATTGATCGGGCACCCTGTGGACTATGTCTTCCTGGGTGCCTGTACCAATGGCCGCATCGAGGATTTCCGCGCCTTCGCCTCGCTGGTGAAGGGCCGCCGGAAGGCCCCCGGCCTGACCGCCTGGCTGGTGCCCGGCTCCTGGGCCGTCAAGCGCCAGATCGAGGAGGAAGGACTGGACAAGGTCCTGGAAGCGGCGGGCTTTGAGGTCCGCCAGCCGGGCTGTTCCGCCTGCCTGGCGATGAACGACGACAAGATTCCCGCCGGGAAGTATGCCGTCAGTACGAGCAACCGGAATTTCGAAGGCCGCCAGGGCCCGGGGTCGCGCACGCTGCTTGCCAGCCCGCTGACCGCCGCCGCCGCGGCCGTGACCGGCGTGGTAACCGATCCGAGGACACTGCTATGAAACAGAAATTCGACATCATCGAGAGCACCTGCGTGCCCCTTCCGCTGGAGAACGTGGATACGGACCAGATCATCCCGGCCCGCTTCCTGAAAGCCACCACGCGTGACGAGAAGTTCTTTGGCGACAACCTGTTCCGCGACTGGCGCTACGCCCCGGACGGCACGCCGAAGCCGGGTTTCGTACTGAACGACCCGCGTTACGGCGGCTGCATCCTGGTGGCCGGCAAGAACTTCGGTTCCGGCTCGAGCCGCGAGCACGCCGCCTGGGCGATCGCCGGCTACGGCTTCCGCGTGGTCATTTCCAGTTTCTTCGCGGACATCCACAAGAACAACGAGCTCAACAACTTCGTGCTGCCGGTCGTGGTCAGCGAGGACTTCCTGTCGGAACTCTTCGCCAGCATCGCCGCGGACCCCGCCGCCCGGGTACGGGTGGACGTGCCCGCGCAGACCGTGACCAACCTGGCCACCGGCCGCAGCGAGCGTTTCGAGCTCAACGCATACAAGAAGTATTGTCTGACCCACGCCCTGGACGATATCGATTATCTCCTGGAGCAGAAAGATAAGATCGAAGCCTTTGAGAAAGCAAGGAAATAGCATCGAGCTCCTCGATACCACGCTCCGCGACGGCGAACAGACCGCCGGCGTCTCGTTCAACGCGGACGAGAAGCTCGCGATCGCGCAGCTCCTCCTGGAGGAGTTGCAGGTGGACCGCGTGGAAGTGGCGTCCGCCCGCGTGTCCGCCGGCGAAAGCCAGGCTTTCAAGCGCATCTGCGCCTGGGCCGCCGACGCCGGCTGCCTGGACCGGGTGGAAGCGCTGGGATTCGTGGACGACGGGCTGTCGGTGGACTGGATCGCGGACGCTGGCGGCAAGGTGGTCAACATCCTCGCCAAGGGGTCCCTGCGCCACCTGGAGAAGCAGCTGAAGAAGACGCCGGAGCAGCACGCCGACGACATCATCCGCGTGATCGGCCACGCCGGGGTGCGCGGCCTGTCGGTCAACCTCTACCTCGAGGACTGGTCGAACGGGATGGCGGACTCGCCGGAATACGTCTTCGCCCTGCTGGAGCGGCTGCGTTTCGAGCCGGTGCGGCGCGTGATGCTGCCCGACACCCTGGGCGTGCTGAACCCCTGGAAGGTGGAGGAATACGTCGGCCGGATGCGGGAACGCTTCCCGCAGATGCACTTCGACTTCCACGCGCACAATGACTACGGCCTGGCCGTGGCGAATTCCCTCGCCGCCGTGCGGGCCGGCGTGGACGGCATCCACACGACCGTGAACGGACTCGGCGAACGCAGCGGAAACGCCCCGGTGGCCGGGGTGGTGGCAGCGCTCCGCGACCAGCTGGGCTGCAGCCTGAAGGCGGACGAAAGCCGCCTCACGCACGTGTGCAAGTATGTGGAGAGCATCTCCGGCATCCGCATCCCGGACAACGAGCCGGTGGTGGGGGAGAACGTCTTCACGCAGAGCAGCGGGGTGCACGCCGACGGCGACAGCAAGGCGGACCTGTATGCCAACCGCCTGCTTCCGCAGCGCTTCGGCCGCACCCGCAGCTACGCCCTCGGCAAGATGAGCGGCAAGGCCAACATCGTCAAGAACCTCGACAAGCTGGGCATCCGCCTCACGCCCGAACAGGTCCGGCTGGTCACCCAGCGCGTCGTGGAACTGGGCGACAAGAAAGAAGCCCTCGCTGCCGAGGATCTCCCGTTCATCATCGCCGACGTCCTGAAAACGGCCCACAACGCCACGCAGGACAATATCCACATCGTCAACTACTCCCTCCAGCTGGCCCGCGGCATGCGCCCGGTGGCCATCGTCAAGGTCAGCATCCACGGACAGGAATACGAAGCCGCAGCCCCCGGCGACGGCCAGTACGACGCCTTCATGAAGGCCCTCTGGATCATCTACGACAAGCTCGGCAAGAAGCATCCCGTGCTCACGGACTACCAGGTCACCATCCCGCCGGGCGGCAAGACCGACGCCCTCGTGTCGGCGGCCATCTCCTGGAAGGACGGGGAACACGAGTTCAAGACCCGCGGCATCGATTCCGACCAGACGGAAGCCGCCATCAAGGCCACGGTGAAGATGCTCAACATCATCGAAAACATGGATTTAAATCATCTGAAATGAAATTCGACATTGCCCTTTTGCCCGGGGACGGCATCGGCCCCGAAGTGACCTGCCAGGCAGTCAAGAGCGTGGAAGCCGTCTGCCGCAAGTTCGGACACGAGGTGTCCTGGCATTTCGCGTACGCGGGAGCGTGCGCCATCGACCGTTACGGCGACGCTTTCCCGGAGGTCACCTACAAGACCTGCCTGGACGCCGACGCGGTCCTGTTCGGTGCCGTGGGCGATCCCAAGTACGACAACGACCCCACCGCCAAGGTGCGTCCGGAACAGGGCCTGCTTGCGATGCGCAAGCAGCTCGGGCTGTATTCCAACCTCCGCCCGGTCGAGACCTTCAAGTCCCTGGTCCACAAGTCCCCGCTGAAAGAGGAACTGGTGGACGGGGCCGATTTCCTCGTGATCCGCGAACTCACCGGCGGCATGTATTTCGGCGAGAAGGGACGTCTGGACGGCGGCGACACCGCCTACGACACGAACATCTACCACCGCTACGAGATCGAGCGTATCCTCAAGCAGGCTTTCGAGTTCGCGATGCGCCGCCGCAAGCACCTTACCGTGGTGGACAAGGCGAACGTGCTGGAGTCCTCCCGCCTGTGGCGCCAGGTCGCCCAGGAGATGGCCCCGAAGTATCCGGAGGTCAATACGGACTACATGTTCGTGGACAATGCCGCGATGAAGCTCATCACGGGCCCGAAATGGTTCGACGTGATCGTGACGGAAAATACCTTCGGCGACATTCTCACCGACGAGGCCAGCGTGGTCTCCGGCTCGATGGGCCTGCTGGCGTCCGCCTCGATCGGCGACAGCACCGGCGTTTACGAGCCCATCCACGGCTCCTACCCCCAGGCGGCGGGGAAGAATATCGCCAACCCGCTGGCGGCCATCCTTTCCGCGGCGATGATGTTCGAATATGCCTTCGGCCTGATGGAAGAGGGCGCCGCCATTCGTAAAGCCGTGGCGGACAGCATAGAAAACAATATTGTCACCGAAGACCTCGCCGCTGCTGGCAAGGCTTTCTCCACCTCCGAGGTGGGCGACTGGGTGGCTGCGCACATTTAATTTCGTATATTCGCAAAAAACAAACGATATGGCACAGATAGATTGGGATTCCCTGGGCTTTGACGCCTACCGCACCCGGACCGTGGTCCTGGCGCATTACCGGGATGGAGCCTGGTCCGACATCACGCCGACCGAGACTTTCTCCTTCACCATCGACCCCTTTACGCAGGGCCTGCACTATGCGATCTCCTGCTTCGAAGGTCTGAAGGCCTTCCGCCAGAAGGACGGCGGCATCGTCATGTTCCGTCCGGAGAAGAACGCGGCCCGCATGCAGCGCTCGGCCAAGTTCCTGGGGCTGCCCGCCCCCTCGGAGGAGATGTTCATCAAGATGTGCGAACTCTGCGTGAAGAACAACCTCGAGTTCCTGCCGCCTTACGGGCACCAGGCCTCGTTGTACTTGCGTCCGCTGCTCTTCGCCCCGCACCCGCAGATGCAGCTCGTGCCGTATCCGGAGGTGATCTTCGCGGTGATGTGCGCCCCGGCGGGCTCCTATTACGGCGCCCACCTGCGCTCCGCCGCCGCCGTCATCCCCGGCGACTACGACCGCGCCGCTCCGAAGGGTACCGGAAGCTACAAGCTCAGCGCGAACTACGCCGGCACCTTCGTGCCTTACCAGATCGCGCACGCGCAGGGTTATGCGGAACTGCTCTACCTGAACTCCGCCACCCGCGAGTTCGTGGATGAGTTCGGCTCCTCCAACTTCTTCGGTATCAAGGGGAACAAGTATGTTACCCCGCTGTCGGACAGCGTCCTGCCGTCCATTACGAACCTGACCTTGCAGGAAGTGGCCGCGGACCTTGGCATGACGGTCGAGAAGCGCCCCGTTCCGCTGGACGAACTGGATGAGTTCGAGGAAGCGGGCGGTTGCGGCACGGCGGTGGTGATCACCCCGATGTCGCATATCGACATGAAGCCGGTGCTCGCGGAACCCGCTGTGTCGCGCACCTTCCGCTATGAGGCCGACGGGGAAGTCGGTCCGGTCTGCACGAAACTCTACCGGCGCATCACCGGCATCCAGTTCGGCGAACTGGAGGATGTGCACGGCTGGTGCCATAAGATCTGAGCATGAAGGTTTTCAATGACGAACTCGTCGCAGAGGCCTGTCGCGTAAACAGCATCGCTGACCTGTCCACCGCCACGATCGGGGAAATCCTGCTGGCCGCCCAGTACCTGGAGCGCAAGACCGGCATCCCCTTCATCCGGATGGACCAGGGCTCGCCGGGCCTGCCCGTGAACCGTTTCGGCGTCGAGGCCGAGAAGCGGGCCCTGGACGAGGGGGTCGGGTCGCAGTATCCGGCAGCCGCCGGCGTGCCCGAACTCAAGGAAGCCGCGTCGGAGTTCATCCGCGCCTTCATCGACGTGACGGTCAGCCCCCGCGGCTGCGTGCCCACGACAGGCTCCGTGGCCGCCTCGTTCGGCAGTTTCATCGCCTGTACCCAGCGCATTCCCGGCAAGGACAAGGTGCTCTTCATCGATCCGGGCTTCCCGATCCAGAAGTCGCAGCTGCGCGTGCTGGGCATCGCCTGGCGCGAGTTCGACGTCTATGCCTGGCGCGGGGCTGACCGCCTGCGTGCCAAGCTGGAAGAGGAACTCTCCGCGGGCGACGTCGCCGCCATCGTCTATTCCAACCCCAACAATCCCGCGTGGATCTGCTTGGAGGAAGAGGAATTGCAGGTGATCGGCGAACTGGCCACGCGCTACGACGCCGTGGTGATGGAGGACCTGGCCTACTTCTGCATGGATTATCGCCGGGACCTCGGCCATCCGTACCGGGCCCCGTTCGTGCCCACCGTGGCCCGTTATACCGACAATTACATCCTGATGCTGTCCGCGTCCAAGATCTTCAGCTATGCCGGACAGCGCATCGCCCTCTGCTGCATCGGAGACCGCCTCTTCGAGCGGCAGTATCCCGCCCTGGCGGAACGCTACCACGACGCCGGCGTCTTCGGCGTCACGCTTACGGCGTCCATCCTGTATATGATCACGAGCGGCTGCACCGCCAGCACGCAGTACGGCTACGCCGAGATGCTGCGCCTCTCCTGCGAGGGCAAGATCGACTTCGTAGAGGACACCCGCGAGTACGAACGCCGGGCGTTCCGGATGAAGGAGATCTTCCGCCGTCACGGCTTCACGGTGGTCTATGACCGCGACGTGACGCGCGAGGTGGGGGACGGCTTCTTCTTCACCCTCGGCTACGAGGGGCTGACCGGGGACGAACTGGTGGTGGAACTGATGCATTACGGCGTCAGCAGCATCAGCCTGTCCACGACGGGCAGCCACCGGGAAGGCGTGCGCGGCTGCACCAGCCGGATGCGCGAGGAACTCTATCCGGTGCTGGAAGAAAGGATGGCGGAATTCGAGCGCGACCACCCGAAGAATCAAGTGAGATGAAGCGCCATAAGCTGGTCATAGAAGAACCGTTCGAGTTTGAATCGGGAGGCCGCCTGGACCGCCTGGAGATGGTATATCACACCTCCGACAGGGCGTACCGTCCCGGCGAGACGGTGGTGTGGATCTGCCACGCCCTGACCGGCAATTCCAATCCGGAAGACTGGTGGCCGCAGCTGGTCGGCAAGGGCAAACTCTTCGACCCCGACCGCTTCTTCATCGTGTGCGCGGCGATGCTCTGCTCGCCCTACGGGGCGGCCGGGCCCGCAGCGGTGAACCCTGCCACGGGGAAGCCCTTCCTCTTTGATTTCCCGCGCACGACGGTGCGTGACATCGTCAGCGCCGAGATCCTGGTCCGCAAGCACCTGGGCATCGAACGCATCGACCTGATGCTGGGTCCTTCCATCGGCGGTTTCCAGGCCCTGGAATGGGTAATCATGGAGCCGGAGGTGGTCCGCGACGTGGTCTTCCTGGCCACGGCGACGCGCGTCCTTCCCTATATGACCGCCTTCAACGAATCGCAGCGGATGGCGCTGGAAGCCGATCCGAGTTTCCGCGAGGCCAAGGACCTGACGGGCGGCCGCAAGGGCCTGGCCTGCGCGCGTTCCATCGCCCTGATCTCCTACCGCACCTATGAGGGCTACAACCTCACCCAGGCCGAGCCCGAGGAGGACACTCTCTTCGCCGGGCGGGCAGGTTCCTACCAGCGCTATCAGGGCAAGAAACTGGTGGACCGCTTCGACGCGTACAGCTACTGGTACCTGACCGAGGCGCTGGACAGCCAGAACGTCGGCCGCGGCCGGGGCGGGGTAGAGGCGGCCCTTTCGCGCATCCAGGCCAACTGCATGATGATCAGCATCGACAGCGACGTCCTTTTCCCGCCCAGCCACGGCCGGGCCACCGTTGCCGCGCTGAAGTCCGCGCAATACCGCGAACTGAGCTCCAGGTTCGGTCACGACGGCTTCCTGATCGAGACCGAACAGCTGACGGGCATCCTGCTGCCCTTCCTGGAAAAATACATGAAGCGTTAGTTTAGACAATTTAGCATAGTCCTATGAAAGTGATGAAATTCGGCGGGACCTCTGTCGGTTCTGC
This sequence comes from uncultured Bacteroidales bacterium, assembly GCA_947167015.1. Taxonomy (GTDB): domain Bacteria; phylum Bacteroidota; class Bacteroidia; order Bacteroidales; family UBA932; genus Cryptobacteroides. The sequence goes on along the minus strand of CAMVGM010000002.1, from coordinate 19,555 downwards.
CCAGCGGATCAAGAAAGTCGCGGAACTGGTTTCCCGCGGCGGCCGCAACATCGTGGTCCTCTCGGCGATGTCCGGGACGACCAACTCCCTCGTGGAGATCACGGAATACCTGTTCAACCGCAATGCCGACGGCGCCAGCGAGACGGTGGACCGCCTCGCCGCCAAGTACCGCGGAACCATCGCGGAACTCTACGGCACCGCCGAGGCACGAAAACAGGCGCAGGACTATGTCGACGGCGTGTTCGACTACCTTCGCAGCTTCACCAAGCGCCTCTTCACGCAGGTCGAGGCGAAGATCATCATCGGCCAGGGCGAACTCCTGTCCACCAAGATGATGGAACTCTACCTGCAGGAGCAGGGCGTGGCCGTCCAGATGCTTCCTGCGCTGGATTTCATGAAGATCGACCTGCAGGGCGAGCCCGATACGGAGTACATCCGCGAGAAGCTCGGCGCCCTGCTCGCCCAGTATCCCAAGGCCCCGCTCTACCTCACGCAGGGCTTCATCTGCCGCAACACGCACGACGAGATCGACAACCTGCAGCGCGGCGGTTCCGACTACACGGCCTCGCTCATCGGCGCCGCGGTCGGCGCGGAGGAGATCCAGATCTGGACCGACATCGACGGCATGCACAACAACGATCCCCGCATCGTGGACCATACCATGGCCGTGCGGCACCTCCACTTCGAGGAGGCCGCGGAACTGGGCTATTTCGGGGCGAAGATCCTGCATCCTACCTGCATCCAGCCGGCGAAATTCGCCGGCATCCCGGTGCTGCTGCTCAATACGATGGATCCGGACGCGCCCGGCACGCTGATCGACAACGTCCCCGAGACCGGCACGATCAAGGCCATCGCTGCGAAGGACAATATCACGGCTATCCGCATCAAGTCTTCCCGCATGCTCCTCGCGCACGGTTTCCTGCGCAAGGTGTTCGAGATCTTCGAAAGCTGGCAGACATCCATCGACATGATCTGCACCTCGGAGGTGGGCGTGTCGATGTCCATCGACAACACGCGCCACCTCGGCGAAATCGTACACGACCTCAAGAAATACGGTACCGTGGGCGTGGACCTCGACATGTGCATCATCTGCGTGGTGGGCGACATGGACTGGGAGAACGTGGGCTTTGAATCCCGCGCCCTCGAGGCGATGAAGGACATCCCCGTGCGCATGATCTCCTACGGCGGCAGCAACTACAACATTTCCTTCCTGGTGAAGGGGGAGGACAAGGCGCGCGCCCTGCGTTCCTTGAGCAAATGCCTGTTTGCGTGATGCTGAAGGGCGATTTTCCGGTTTCCCGCTTCGCGGGGCTGCGGACTCCGTTCTACTACTACGACCTGCCGCTGCTGCGCCGTACCCTTGACGCCGTGCAGGCGCAGTTGGAGCGGAATCCGGATTTCCGGGTGCATTACGCCGTCAAGGCGAACTTTAATCCCCGCATCCTGGCGGAGATCGCGCAGCGCGGCTTCGGGGCCGACTGCGTCAGCGGCGGGGAGATCCGCGCCGCGCTCCAGGCCGGGTTCGCGCCGGAGGGCATCGTGTTCGCCGGCGTTGGCAAGACTGACGAAGAGATCCGTCTCGCCTTGGAGACGGGCATCTCCCGCTTCAACGTGGAATCCGCGGCGGAACTGGAGGTGATCGACGCCCTGGCGGGGGAGATGGGACGCGTGGCTCCCGTGAGCCTGCGCATCAACCCGGACATCGGGGCGCATACCCACGCGGGCATCACGACGGGGCTGGCGGAGAACAAGTTCGGCATCAATTACGAGCAGCTGGACGGCGTGCTCGACCTGGCCCTGCAACTCCCGCACGTGAAGTACTGCGGCCTGCATTTCCACATCGGTTCGCAGATCCTGGACATGAGCGATTTCGTGGCCCTGTGCAACCGGATCAACGAACTGGTGACCCGTCTGGCCCGCGGCGGACGTCCGGTCGGGGACATTAACGTTGGCGGCGGCCTGGGCATCAACTACCAGCATCCCAACCACCTGCCCGTGGCTGATTTCGAGAGCTGGTTCGGGGTGTTCCGCCGGCACCTGAAACTGCCCCGCGGCACGGTCGTCCATTTCGAGCCGGGACGCAGCATCGTGGCGCCCTGCGGTTCGCTCATCTGCCGCGTGCTCTATGTCAAGCAGGGCACCCACAAGCAGTTTGCCATCATCGACGGCAGCATGACCGAACTGGTCCGTCCGGCGATGTACCGGGCCTATCACCGCGTGGAGAACCTGACTTCGGACGAGCCGGAGGAGGTCTATGACGTGGTGGGGCCGGTGTGCGAGAGTTCCGACGTGTTCATCAAGGAGTTCTCCATCGACAGATGCCGCCGGGGCGACCTGGTGGCCATCCGTTCCGCCGGCGCCTATGGCGAATCCATGGCTTCGCAGTACAATTGCCACCCCCTCCCGGAAGCCTTCTTTTTCGAAGGTTAGCTGCACGGGGAACGATAGTTTTTTGTATCTTAGCGACAGAAACTGTAACCATTAAAGTTTATCTTGTCATGAAGATCGTGAAACGTCTCATCGCGGCAGTGGCCGCCATCGCCCTGCTGTCCTCCTGCTCCGTGCTGAAGAGCATCACTACGAGCCCCACTTCGGTCGGAAGCAATACGGGTTCCGCCATCCTGGCCTTGTACAAGGTGCTCAGCCAGACCGGCGCCATCGACCTGTCCAGTGTGATGAATGTCCTCAACCTCAGCAAGGTCCTCACCGGCGCCGGCGCGCTGACGGATGCCACGCCCGGTTTCCTGAACAGCTTCACGTCCGGATTGATGCGCGGTTCCGAAAACCTGATCAACGACAGCAATGTCTCCGGCGTCATCCGGGGACTCCAGGCCATGTCGGGCATCGACACCACCGCGATCATGCGGGCCGCCGATGCGGCGAATTCCGGGATCACGCCCCAGTTGAGCAATTCGGCGGTGGGCGTCGCACCCACCCTTTCCTGCCTGAACGACATCTTCGCCTTGCTGAAATAGCCTTGGCACAATGACTTTGGGGAAGGTCCGGTTTTTTTGCCGGACCTTCCTCAGTTATTATCTCTTTTTGCCCAGTACATGGGAAACCGTATCCCGCGGAAGTCCAAAGATGCGCGCCGTTTGAGGAACGCTGGTACGACAGGTCCGGAACAAGAAAAGGATCAGCCGGTATTTCCTTTCCTGGGAGATGGCGGACAGGTCTTCCTGATACCACCGCTTGCAGGTTTCGTTGGCCAGTTTGAAAAACTCTCCGTCCGTCGTCATCCGTCTGGGTTTCCGGATCAGGTCCTCTTCCATTTCCGCGGCGTTCTGGCCGCCGATGGTCTTTAGGAAAAAGGCAGGGTCCCCTTCAAAGGCCTGTTCCAGATAACGGTGTTCGCAGATAGTTTCCGGAATCAACTCTTCCCGGCCGTCAATCTGCCATCTCACTCCGTTCAGGTCGTCCCCGGTGTGCATGATCCGTTCCCTTTCCCGTTTGGTCAGGGAGGCGACGTCCCGGCCAGGTTCGGAGCGCTGTCCGTTCCGGAACATGCCCCGGAAACCCGTCCATCGGTACTCGGAGACATTGCAGCCGTTGTCCAACGCATTGCGGGGGATGTATGCCAGGGCGTTCCGGACGTACCAGTCGCTGTCCAGCAGGATGGCTTTCACGTCGGCTCTATGCAGGATGGCGTTCTCCCGGTATCTGCGGCTGAACCACATTGCGTATATCCGCTTGATTTCCACTCCGTAGGCAAGCGCATCTTCCTGACAGGCAGCGAGCACGGCTATGTGGCAATGGTTGGAGACCACGGCATAGATGATCACGATGACGTTCTTCCTGCGGGCTGCGACGCACAGGATCTTGACCATGGCGTCATAGTCCCGGTCGTCCCGGCATAGGACGACGGTTTCCAGTCCTTCCAGGCTGATATGGAAAGGGAGCACCTGCCGGATGCTTCCATCCGGCAGTTCGTGATTGACAATACGCCGCATACTCAGCTTTTCGTCTTGGCGGGCATGACGCCGGGAGCGAAAACGACGGCTTTTCCTCCGTTGCGTTCAAAGGCCTGGTGAGCCTCCCGGATTATTTCCGCGAAGGCCTTGGAATCCTGATCCATCATCTTGATCATTTCTTTGCGGTTCACGCTGACCGCCAGATCGGCAATAGCCAGGGCACGGATGATGGCGAGAATATCCATCTCATTGCCGCCCCAGAGGGAGGTCATCATCGAAAAGGCAACGGAAGAGACAAGTTCCGGAATGGATTCCGGTTTTTCCATAGGGCGGAGATCCGTGTGGAAACGGATGTCGGTCTCACCATACTGGTGGATTTCGAGAATCTTTTTCATAGTCTGTCAGATTTCCGGCAAGGTAGGAAAGCATTTCCGAAATAGCAAGTTTTTCCCTATCACATCTCCTGTTTTTTGGGGAAGGTCGGTTTTTATCCCTTGAACCTTCCCCGGCAATTATGCTTTTGGCGCTACTGGGAGCCACATTTGGTGGGGAAGGTCCCGCCCCTGAAAACCGACCTTCCCCATTCATGATGCCCCGGGTCAGAGGGTCAGGTGAGGGTTGTTCCGGATCACGGGGAAGAGCAGGCTCACCGGGATGATGGAGCGGATGGCATCGACGACCGCGTTCAGCTTGGCTTCGTGGATGAAGTCCTTGCGGATGGCCAGTGCGATCGAGCGGCCCCGGGTGGCGCCTTCGATTGGACGCAGGTTTTTCTGGAGGCTGTAGAGAATCAGGCTGATATGGGTTTCCGGAATCACGGTCAAGCCGCCGAGTTCATTGACGATCTGGATCAGGGTCCCCACGCGTCCACCTTCGAAATATTTTTCATAGGTAGGGTCTTCGTCGGGTTCGCGCCGCGAGCTGTCAAAGAGTTGCAGGCCGTTTTTCATGATCCAGAGCGGGTGCTCCATCAGGCGTTCCAGACGGAAGCTTTCCTGCGCATAGGCCGGGTCCTTTTCCGAAACATAGGCAAAGAAACGCTCGTGGTAGAGCGGGATTTCCAGCAATTCCGGATCATTGACCGGAGATGCCAGGATGCCGATGTCGACCTCGGCCTTGCGTAGCTTTTCCTTGAGCGTGCTCGTGAGCATCTCCTCGGTGCGCAAGGACAGGGAAGGGTAGTTCCGTACGAGATAGGTGAACAGGCCCGGGACCAGGACCGGTGCCACTGTTGAGATCAGTCCCAGGTGCAGCGGGCCGGAAACAAGCTGCCGCTCGTTTTCCGCCAATTCGGTGATCTGGGCGGCGTTGAAGAGCACGACCCGCGCCTGTTCGATGATCTTCCTCCCGTGCTGTGTGGGCTCGACGGGATGCCGTTCCCGGTCGAAGATCCGCACGTCCAGTTCTTCTTCCAGTTTCTTGACCAGCAGGCTCAGGGTGGACTGCGTCAGCCCGCAGGCCTCGGCCGCCTTGCCGAAATGCCGGAAATCGTCGATGGCGACGATGTACCGAAGTTGTTGCAGCGTCATTTCCAATTGATTTTATCAATGCAAATATAAATAAAATTGTATTGATAAATGAAAGTCCGGACAATAACTTTGCCCCATCTTTTTTCGCGGAAGTCATGAACACGAAGGTCATCGTCTATTATATCGGCGTCTCGTTGCTGATGGTGGCAGCCCTGATGCTCCTGTCCGGAATCATCGCCTGCTTCACCCCCGGCGACGAAAGCCGGATCCCGCTGCTCTTCTCCGCGTTTCTTACCGCTATCGCCGGCCTGTACCCTTTGCTGTTCATCAAACGGGGGACGGAGCGGCTCCGCTTCCGCGAGGGAAACTGCGTCGTGGTCTTCTCCTGGCTGACCGTGTGCCTGTTCGGCATGCTGCCGTATCTGCTTTACGGGCAGGAATTCGAAGCCCTGGACGCCCTTTTCGAGAGCGTGTCCGGTTTCACCACAACAGGCGCGTCCATCCTCGACGACGTGGAGGCGCTGCCGCGCGGACTGCAGTTCTGGCGGATTTCCACGGCTTGGGTGGGCGGCGCGGGTATCGTGACGCTCTTCTCCATGCTGATCACGCGCGGCGGTGACCGTTCGGCCCTGTCGGGAGCCGAGATTTCCGACGTCGCCCGCTCCGCTTTTTCGGGCCGGGGCAATGCGTTGTTCGCCAACCGCCTGCTTGTCGTTTACCTGAGCCTCACGTCGCTGACCCTGTTCGCCTTGAAACTCACCGGCATGGGGTGGTTCGACGCGGCCGCGCACGCGATGTCGGCGTGCAGCACCTGCGGATTCAGCACCCGCAACACCAGCATCGCCTCGTTCGCCAATCCGGCCGCGGAAATCGTGCTGACCTTTGCGATGCTCGCGTGTGCCCTTAATTTCGGCTTGATCTTCCAGTCCTTCCTGCGGGGCGGAAAGAAACTGTGGCACTCCGAGACGGTGAAGGTGTTCCTGTGCCTGGTGCTCCTGTTCATCTTCATGATCGCCGTGGACCTGTACTGGAATGCGGGATACCGGTCCATCCCGAAAGCCCTGCGGGACGCTTCCTTCCAGGTGGCCTCGCTGGCCACGACGACCGGTTTCGCCACGCGGGACACGGTGCAGTGGCCGGCACTCAGCATGGCGCTCCTGTGGCTCTGTTCCTGGGTCTGCGGCTGTTCGGGTTCCACCTCCGGCGGAATCAAGATCGACCGTCTGCTCCTGGCCGTGAAGGGCGTCCGTGCCCGCGTGCGGGGGACCGTGAATCCCGGCCTGGTGCGCATCGTGCGTGTGGACGGGATGCCACGGAGCGCCGAACAGGTGGGCGAAGTTGGCATTTTCATCTTCTGCTACCTGCTCTTCGCGGCGCTGTTCACCGTCATCAACGTGGCGGGCGGCCTGGACTTCATCACGGGGCTGACGGCTTCCGTGGCCTGCCTGGGCAATGTCGGCCCGGGATTCGGCGACGTGGGATCGATGGCGAACTACGCGCACATCCCGGCCCTGCTGAAGGTCTCGGGAATCCTGGAAATGCTGCTGGGGCGCCTGGAGATCTTCCCGGTACTCTACCTGTTCGGGGAACGCTACCGGAAGAATTAGGCCAGGGTTTCCTTCATCGCGGCGTACAGGGCGGGGAAGCGCTCGGCGATGACCGCCGGGCGGCCGCCGTCGAAGAAGCAGTGCACCGTCTCGCCGGTGCACACGAGCCGGCCTTCCACGCGCATCTCATAGGCGATGATGAGCTTGACCTCGCTGAGTTGCTTGACCTTCACGGAAATCTCGATGACATCCTTGAAGGTGGTGGTTTTCTTGTAGTTGCAGCTCACGCCGACGACGGGGGAGACGATGCCCTCCGCCTCCATCCGGTCGAAACCGTAGCCTAGCTGGTCCATCCAGTCGATGCGGGCTTCTTCCATGAAACGGATGTAGTTGGAGTGATGGGTGACGCCCATCTTGTCGGTCTCGTAGTATTTGACTTCGTGCAGGTAGGGTTTGATGCTCATTTCTTGCGCTTTTTGGGAAGGGAGGACTCATATTCCCGCAGGGCCTTGATGGCGTGCGGGCAGAGGATCAGCAGCACCACGACGTTGATCCACGCGGTGATGCCCACGCCTACGTCGCCCAGCTGCCAGATGACGTCCGTCTCGCGCAGGGCGCCGAAGACGACCATCCCGAGCAGCGAGAAGCGGAAGATCCAGATGCAGGCCTTCTCGGCCTTCTTGCTGCCGGGCCGTCCCTCGAAGATCTGCATGATGCTGGATTCCCCGTAAAAGTAATAGGCCATCACGGTGGTGAAGACGAAGAAGACCAGGGCGATGCTCACGAAGGTGCCGCCGAAGCCCGTCAGGACGGAATCCACGGCCGCCTGCGTATATCCGACATAATTGTCGCCGAGCTGCGGCGCGCCGGCCACCAGCATCTCGCCCGTCTTCTCGTCCAGGATGTTGTAGGTGCCCGAGCAGAGGATCATCAGGGCCGTGGCGGTGCAGATGAGCAGCGTGTCCACATAGACCGAGAAAGCCTGCGCCAGGCCCTGTTTGGCGGGGTGGGAGACCGCGGCGGAAGCGGACACGATGGCGCCGCCGCCCTCGCCGGCCTCGTTGGAGAAGATGCCCCGCTTGACGCCCATCATGATGGTGGAGCCGAGGATGCCTCCCGCCACGGGTTCGATGCCGAAGGCGCCCGTGACGACGGAACGCAGCACGGCGGGCACGGCGTCGAGGTGCTGGGCGATGACGACCAGCGTGATGACGATGTATCCCAGGGCCATGAACGGGGTGACGATGGAGGCCACGCGGGCGATGCTCTTGATGCCGCCGATGATCACGAGCCCCAGCAGGAAGGCGAGGCCGAGTCCGGCGGCGAGCGGCGGCAGGTTGAAGGAGTTGCCCAGGGCGCCCGCCATCCCGTTGGACTGGACGGTGGGCAGGAAGGTTCCGTAGCCGATCAGGACCAGGACGGAGAACACGACGCCCAGCCAGCGCAGGCCGAGGCCTTTCTCGATGTAGCTGGCGGGGCCGCCGCGGAAGACTGTGGCGTGGCGGAACTTGTACTGCTGGGCGAGGGTGGACTCCACGAAGGCCGTGGACGCGCCGAAGAAGGCGATGATCCACATCCAGAAGATGGCGCCGGGGCCGCCCAGGGCGATGGCGGTGGCCACGCCCACGATGTTGCCCGTGCCTACGCGGCCCGACAGGGCCACGCAGAAAGCCTCAAAGGAGGAGATGCCGTGCTGCTTGCCGTCCGGCGTCTTCTCGGCGCGGGCGAAGAGCGAGCGCAGCATCAGCCCGAAACGGCGCACCTGGACGAAGCGGGTCCGGACGGAAAAATACAGCCCGGCACCCACCAGGAGCACCACCAGGGCGGGGCTCCAGATGATGCCGTTCAGGAAGGATACGACCTTTTCGAACATAGGCTCAGTCACTGAGTTTCCACCAGCACTCCAGGTCGGAAGGCATGCGCCAGTCGCCACGCGGCGAGAGGGACACGGAGCCGACTTTCGGTCCGTCAGGCAGGCAGGATCGCTTGAACTGCTGGCGGAAAAAACGCTTCAGGAAGGTTTCCAGCCATTCACGGAGGGTCGCTTCGTCATACTCCCCGGCAAAGGCCTTGCGGGCCAGGAAGAGGAGTTTGTCGGGCCCTGCCCCGGAGCGGAAGAAGTGGTAGAGGAAGAAGTCGTGCAGCTCGTATGGACCGACGGTATCTTCGGTCTTCTGGGCAATCTTGCCGTCCTTGCCTGCGGGCAGCAGTTCCGGACTGATGGGCGTGTCCACAATGTCCAGCAGGGTCTTGTGGATGTCACCGGAGGCGTCGAACTTGTTGTCGGCCGCCCAGCGGACGAGCGTGCGCACGAGGGTCTTGGGGACGCTGCAATTGACCCCGTACATGGACATGTGGTCACCGTTGTAGGTGCACCAGCCGAGGGCGAGCTCGGACAGGTCGCCCGTGCCGACGACGATGCCGCCCTCCTTCCCGGCGATATCCATGAGAAGTTGCGTGCGTTCGCGCGCCTGGCTGTTCTCGTAGGTGAGGTCGTGGTCGGACTCGTCCTGCCCGATATCGGAGAAGTGCTGCCGCACGGCGGGGACGATGGAGATCTCGCGGGCGGTGATGCCGAGTTCGCGCATCAGTTCCAGGGAATTGTCGTGCGTGCGGTGCGTGGTTCCGAAGCCGGGCATCGTGACGCCGATGATGTTCTCGCGTGGAATGCCGAGCGTGTCGAACGCCAGGGCGGTCACGAGCAGTGCCAGGGTGGAGTCCAGGCCGCCGGATACGCCGATTACGGTTTTCCGGCAGTGGATGTGCTCCAGCCGCGTGACCAGACCCGCTACCTGTGCTGCGAGGATCTCCCGGCAGCGCATGTCAAGTTCGGCCGGGTTTCCCTGCGGGACGAAGGGATGCGGCTCCACGCGGCGGAGCAGGCATGCCTCGAAATCCGTCGGGTTGGCCTCTCCCGAATCCTGGACGCAGTAGGGCGCTACCGGCCCTTCAAAACCGAAACTGTGTTCCTTGGCGCGAAGCGTCTCCAGGCGCTCGACGTCGATGTCGGCGACGATGTATCGGCTGCCACGGGTATAGCGTTCGGCCTCCGCGAGGATGGAACCGTTCTCGCAGATCAGCGAGGATCCGGCCCAGACGAGGTCTGTGGTGGATTCGCCTTCGGTGCAGGAACAATAGACGTAGGCGGCATAGAGCCGCGCCGAGGTAGCGCATACCAGGCTCTTGCGGTATTCGTGTTTGAAAAGGTAATCGTTGCTGGCGGACAGGTTGATCAGCAATTGTGCACCTGCGAGGGCGGCTTGCGAACTGGGAGGAACGGGGACCCAGAGATCCTGGCAGATCTCGATGGCGGCCGTCACGTCGCCGATCCGGAAGAGCTGGCGCGTGCCCAGCAAGATGTCGTCCTGTCCGGCGTAGCGGATGCGGGCGCCGCCGAAGGGGAGGGCGCGCGCCGGGGCGAACCAGCGCGGTTCATAGAACTCGTTGTTGCCGGCCAGGTAGCTCTTGGGCACGATACCGAGGATACGGCCCCCGCGCGCCGCCACGGCGCAGTTGTAGAGCCGTCCGGCATGACGCACCGGGGTGCCGATGACGATCATCGCATCCTGACGGGCAGTTTTCGCGACGATCTCGGCAACCGCCTGTTCCGCGTCGGCGAGCAGCCGGTTCTGCCCGAACAGGTCACCGCAGGTGTAGCCGGTCACGCTCAACTCCGGGAAAACGACCACGGAGGGTGCCTGATCTGCAAGTTTCCCGCAAAGGTCCATGATTTCCCGGGCATTTGCCGCCGGGTCGGCCACGTGGACGCGCGGCATCGCCGCCGCCACACGGATGAGTCCAAAGCGCTTCATAGACGCAAATATAGCGCATTTGCGCTAGCTATGCAAACGCATTCACTTCGGCAGTTTTTCATTTTTTTATTCTCGATTACGCACTTATTCGCGTGTGGCGGTCGGCTCGAGGAGAAGGATTGCGAAAAAGTGAAAAAAAGTATTGCATTAATAAAATTTCTTCTTAACTTGCAATCGAATTTTTGGTTAAAAAGTAGTGAAACACAATCGCAATAATCAGCAGAATCAGTCCTGGAACCAGCAGTCCCAGGTTGTTTCTCTGTGCGTATAACTCCAGCCGTATGCGGCACATTATTGAGAAATAACAGAAGATAATAGAGAGGCTGGTCCCGACGGGATCAGCCTCTCTGGCTTTTTGATTAAAAGATAACAGTTAGTTTAACAAATAGTGTATTTATTATGGACAGAATCGATTTAGTCAAGGAATCCTTCGAGAGGAAAGAGGTTCCGGCAGACGTTCCCGCTGGGAAAACTTCCGAGTACTTCGGCGAACTTGTTTTCGACCGCAAGAAGATGTGCAAGTATCTTGATGCTGAAAGCCTCCACGCCTTGCTTGACTGCATCGAGGGCGGACACGCCCTTGACCGCAAGACCGCCGACGGTGTTGCCCGCGGCATGAAGGAATGGGCCATGGAGCACGGCGTGACCCATGTTACCCACTGGTTCCAGCCCCTGACCGAGGGTACTGCCGAGAAACACGACTCCCTGATCGACTACGACGGAAAAGGCGGCGTGATCGAATCCTTCGATGGCAAGATGCTCGCCCAGCAGGAGCCGGACGCCTCGTCGTTCCCCAGCGGCGGCATCCGCGCCACCTTCGAGGCTCGCGGCTACACCGCCTGGGACCCGACCTCCCCGGTCTTCATCCTGGACGACACCCTCTGTATCCCGACTGTCTTCATTTCCTATACCGGCGAGGCCCTGGACTACAAGACCCCGCTCAAGAAGGCCCTCAAGGCCGTCAGCGACGCCGCCGTTCCCATCTGCAAACTCTTCGACCCGGACGTGACCAAGGTATATTCCTATCTCGGCTGGGAGCAGGAGTACTTCCTCGTGGACGAGGCGCTCTACGCCGCCCGCACGGACCTGATGATTACCGGCCGCACGCTCTTCGGCCACAACTCTTCGAAGAACCAGCAGCTGGACGACCACTATTTCGGTGCCATCCCTACGCGCGTGGCCAACTTCATGCGTGACCTCGAGGTGGCCGGCCATCGTCTGGGCATCCCCATCAAGACCCGCCACAACGAGGTGGCCCCCAACCAGTTCGAGCTGGCGCCGATTTACGGCGAGACCAACCTCGCCAATGACCAGAACCAGATCGTGATGAACCTGATGGGCCGCATCGCCCGCAAGCACGGCTTCGTGGTGCTTCTGCACGAGAAGCCCTTCGACGGCGTGAACGGCTCCGGCAAGCACAACAACTGGTCGCTGGGTACCGACAAGGGCGCACAGCTGCTTGCACCGGGCAAGGACGCCAAGGGCAACCTGCAGTTCGTCACCTTTTTCGTGAACGTGCTCGCCGCCGTACAGAAGCACAATGCCTTGATGAAGGCTTCCATCGCCAGCGCCACCAACGCCCACCGCCTGGGCGCCAACGAAGCGCCGCCCGCCATCGTGTCCGCCTTCCTCGGCCGCACGATGACCGAAGTGCTGCACAAACTGCTTGAGGTCCCGTCCGACACGCCGATCGAGATCGCGGGCAAGAAAGGGAAGAGCGTCGGACTGGTGGAGATTCCGGAGATCTTCGTGGACAACACCGACCGCAACCGCACATCGCCTTTCGCCTTCACCGGCAACCGCTTCGAATTCCGCGCCGTGGGCTCCAGCGCCAACTGTGCAGGCGCCATGACCACGCTGAACGCCGCCGTAGCCGAGCAGCTCATCGAGTTCAAGGCCGCCGTTGAGAAGGAACTTGCCGCCGGCAAGGCCACCAACGTGGCCCTGATGGACGCCCTCAAGCCCATCATTAAATCTATCCTGGATGTGGTCTGCTTCGACGGCAACGGCTACACCGAGGAATGGAAGAAAGAGGCGGCGCGCCGCGGCCTCGACATCGAGACAAACGTGCCGAAGATGTTCTGCGAGTTCACCAAGCCCGCCGCTGTGGAGATGTTCACCAAGACCGGCGTCTATACGCAGAAGGAACTCGAGGCCCGCAACGAGGTGAAGTGGGAGACCTATACCAAGAAGGTCCAGATCGAGTCCCGCGTGATGGTGCGCATGGCCCTGAACCACATCATCCCCGCCGCTCTCGAGTACAAGGCCAAGCTCCTGCAGGAACTGACCTTGGCGAAGGGCATCTACGGCAACCTGGACGGCTGCACCACCGAACTGCGCATCCTCGACGATATCAACAAATACGTGGAGGAGGTGCGCGTGAAGGCGACGGCCATGAAAGAGGCCCGCAAGGCTGCGAACATGATCGAAGGCGAATACGAAAAGGCCCTGGCCTACCACGAGATCGCCGAAAGCCTCTTCGCATTGCGCCGCCCGATCGACAAGCTTGAAGAGGTCGTCGACAACAAGATGTGGCCGCTTCCGAAGTACCGCGAACTGCTGTTCATCAGCTAGGGAGCGGTACTCCCTTTTTATAGCGTTGGTTAGTAGAATTATCAGTTAGTAGTCAATGTCTGACGGTTTATATAATCCGGCATCGGAACACGATGCCTGCGGGGTCGGTATGGTCGTAAACATCCGCGGCGACAAGACCCACGAGCTGGTGGACAACGCCCTGACCGTGCTCGAGAACATGAGCCACCGCGGCGCCGAGGGAGCAGACGGCAAGTCGGGCGACGGCGCCGGAATCATGCTGCAGATCCCGCACGAATTCATTCTCCTGCAGGGCATTCCCGTCCCGGAAAAAGGACGTTACGGCACCGGCCTGGTGTTCCTGCCCAAGGAAGCGGCCAAGCGGGAGCGCATCCTGGACTGCATCAGGAACGAAGTCGAACACGAGGGCTGCGTGCTCAGCCACGTCCGCGAGGTGCCGGTGAACTCCGCCTGCCTTGGCGAGGAGGCGGCAAAGGGCGAACCCTTCACGGTGCAGATCTTCGTGACCAGTGCGGAATTCATCGAGGAGGCGGACTTCGAATGCAAACTTTACCGCATCCGCAAACACGTTGAAAGGCTGGGGGAGGACGACTACATCTGCTCCTTGTCCACGCGCAACATCGTATACAAGGGGATGCTCACCAGCCGCCAGCTGCGAGAGTATTATACCGACCTCACGAGCCAGTGGTTCACGAGCGCGATGGCGATCGTCCACTCCCGCTTTTCTACGAATACCTTCCCGCAGTGGAGCCTGGCCCAGCCCTTCCGCATGCTCTGCCACAACGGCGAGATCAACACCATCCGGGGCAACCGGAGCTGGATGCAGGCCCGCCAGAGCGTGCTGAACTCGGGGGCGCTGGGCGATATCAGCGACATCACGCCCATCATCCAGCCGGATATGAGCGACTCGGCCAGCCTGGACAACGCGCTGGAATTCCTGACCCGGAGCGGGCTCAGCCTGCCGCAGGCCGTCTCCGTGCTGATGCCGGAGAGTTTTGACGGCACGAATCCTATCTCGGAGGACTTGCGCGCCTTCTATGAATACCATTCCATCCTGATGGAGCCCTGGGACGGTCCGGCCACGCTGCTCTTCAGCGACGGCCGTTACGCCGGCGGCATCTTGGACCGCAACGGCCTGCGTCCCGGCCGATACACCATCACCAAGCGCGGCATGCTGGTCGTCGCGAGCGAGGTGGGCGTGCTGGATTTCGACCCCACTGAAATCGAGTGCAAGGGCCGCTTGGAACCGGGCAAGATGCTGTTGGTGGACACCAAGGAAGGCAAGATATGGTACGACGCCGAGATTAAGGAACAGCTGGCCAGGGAGCATCCCTACCGCAAGTGGCTGGCCGCGGGACGCATCCAGCTGGAGGACCTGCACAGCGGCCGCCGGATCGAGCACAACGAAGCCGACCTGCTGCACAAGGAACTCCTGTTCGGCTGCACGGCGGAAGATGTGGAAAACTGCCTCAAGCCGATGTGCCTGCGGGGCATCGAGGCAACCTCTTCAATGGGCAACGATACGCCGCTGGCCGTGCTGACGGAACGCCCGCAGAGCTTCTTCAACTATTTCCGGCAGCAGTTCGCCCAGGTGACCAACCCGCCCATCGACTCCATCCGTGAGCAGATGGTGATGTCGCTGTTCGAGTACATCGGACGCGTGGGGACCGGCATCCTGACCCCGGACGAAGAGAACTGCAAGATGGTCCGCCTGCCGCACCCGATCCTGACCAATACGCAGCTGGACCTGCTCTGCAACATCCGGTACAAGGGCTTCAACACCGTCAAGCTGCCTATCCTGTTCGAATGTGCGGCGGATTCCGCCGCCGCGGCGTCGAACCTTCGCCGGGCTCTGAGCAACCTCTGCCGCAAGGCGGAAAAGTGCGTGGACGACGGTGTGAACTACATCATCCTGTCCGACCGTGAAGTGGATGAGAACCACGCCCCGATTCCCTCGTTGCTGGCCGTGAGTGCGGTGCATCACCATCTGATCGCCACCGGCAAGCGCGTGCAGACGGCGCTGATCGTCGAGAGCGGGGAAATCCGCGAGACGATGCACGCCGCTCTGCTGCTCGGTTACGGCGCCTCGGCCATCAACCCGTACCTGTCCTTCGCCATCATCTCCAGCCTGGCGCACGGCGGAAAACTGCAGCTGAACTACGCCACGGCCCGCACCAATTATATCGAAGCGATGAAGAAGGGCCTGCTGAAGATCATGGCCAAGATGGGCATCTCCACCATCCGCTCCTACCGCGGGGCCAAGATCTTCGAGAGTATCGGCTTGGACGCCTCGCTGCTGCGGGATTACTTCGGCACCGAAGGTTCCTCCATCGGCGGCATCGGCCTGGAGACCATTGCCCGCGACGCGATGTGGTTCCATGCGCAGGCTTATAAGGACGCTCCCATGACGGACTTCCTGCCCAACGTCGGACAATTCCATTACCGTAAAGGTGGTATCCCGCACGCGTGGAATCCCGAGACGATCTCCACCCTGCAGATTGCCACGCGCCTGGGCAGCTACAGGAAATTCAAGGAATTCACCGCCGCCGTGGACGGAAAGGAGGACCTCATCTTCCTGCG
Organism: uncultured Bacteroidales bacterium; assembly: GCA_947167015.1. GTDB lineage: Bacteria > Bacteroidota > Bacteroidia > Bacteroidales > UBA932 > Cryptobacteroides. The sequence continues at coordinate 3,683 of CAMVGM010000002.1, read as the reverse complement.
CGACCTGCTGGACTTCAAGCGGGGCAAAGCCGTTCCCATCGACGAGGTGGAGAGCGTGGAAGACATCGTCCGGCGCTTCGTGGTCAGCGCCATGAGTTTCGGTGCGCTGAGCATCGAGGTCCACGAGGCCATCGCGCTGGCGATGAACCGCCTGGGCACACGCTCGAACACCGGCGAGGGCGGGGAAGACAGTGCCCGTTACCACAGCGACGTGGACGGCGTCTCGCTGTCCAGCAAGACCAAGCAGGTGGCTTCCGGACGCTTCGGCGTCACGGCGGAATACCTCGTCAACGCCGAGGAAATCCAAATCAAGGTCGCCCAGGGCGCCAAGCCCGGCGAGGGCGGCCAGCTGCCGGGATTCAAGGTCAACGCCATCATCGCGAAGACCCGCAACTCCATCCCGGGCATTACCCTGATTTCCCCACCGCCGCACCATGACATCTACTCCATCGAAGACCTCTCCCAACTGATCTTCGACCTCAAGAACGTCAATCCGGTCGCCGCCATCAGCGTGAAGCTGGTGTCGGAAAGCGGCGTGGGCACGATTGCTGCCGGCGTGGCGAAAGCCAAGGCAGACCTGATCGTCGTGTCCGGCGCCGAGGGCGGCACGGGTGCCTCTCCCGCCTCCTCGATGCGCTTTGCGGGCATCAGCCCGGAAATCGGTCTTGCGGAGGCGCAGCAGACGCTGGTCCGGAACGGCCTGCGCGGATCGGTACGCCTGCAGGTGGACGGCCAACTGAAGACCGGACGGGATGTCGTCCTGCTCGCACTGCTGGGCGCCGACGAATTCGGCTTCGGCACCCTGCCGCTGATCGTCCTGGGTTGCGTGATGATGCGCAAGTGCAGCCTGAACACCTGTCCCACGGGAGTAGCCACGCAGGATCCCGAGCTGCGCAAACACTTCCTCGGCAAGGCGGACTATCTGGTGAACTACTTCACCTACCTGGCACAGGAGGTGCGCGAATACCTTTCGGAAATGGGCTTTACGAAGTTCTCCGACATCGTCGGGCACACTGAACTGCTGGTGCGCAAGACCGCCGCGCCGGCCTCCAAGGCCGCCCGTGTGGACCTGTCCCGGCTGCTGTTCCGGGAGGAAGGGGCCTGCTGCTGGTCCGGCGAGGCGCTGCATGCGCTCCCGCCGGTGCGCGACCTCGAGATCATCAAGGCTGCTCAGCCTGCCATCGAATGGAAAGAGGAGATCAGCCTGGAGTATCCGATCGCCAACACCGACCGGGCCGTGTGTACGATGCTCAGCGGCCGGATCGCCGCCAAGTACGGCACCGAAGGCCTGCCGGACTCCACCATCAACATCAAGTTCAAGGGTTCGGCCGGGCAAAGCTTCTGCGCCTTCCTAGCGGGCGGCGTGAACGTGCGTCTGGAAGGTGAGGCCAACGATTACGTGGGCAAGGGCCTGAGCGGCGGCCGGGTGGCCATCCGGCCATCTTCACGCGCGACCTTCAAGGCGGAGGAGAATATCATCGCGGGCAACACCTGCCTGTACGGAGCCACGGGCGGCGAGATGTATATTGCCGGCCGGGCGGGTCAGCGTTTCGCCGTACGCAATTCCGGCGCGCGCGCCGTCGTCGAAGGCGCGGGCGACCATTGTTGCGAATACATGACCGGCGGACGCGTGGTCGTCCTGGGGCCCGTGGGACGCAACTTCGCCGCCGGTATGTCCGGAGGCGTGGCTTATGTCTATGACCCGGAACACGTGTTCGACTACTACTGCAACCTCGACATGGTCGAGATTTCGCTGGTGGACGACAAACTGGACCGCAAGGAACTGCACGAACTGATCCGCCAGCACTACCTCTACACCGGCTCCGCCCATGCCCGGACGCTGCTGGACGACTGGACCCGTTCCGTGGACGACTTCATCAAGGTCATCCCGATCGAATACAAGCATGTCCTCGAGCAGGAGCGCCTGCGCGCCCTGGAGGAAAAGATGCAGCAGCACCTCCAAATCCAATACTGACGCCTTATGGGAGACTACAAAGCATTTTTGACGATACCCCGCAAGGAGGCCGGCTACCGGCCGGTGCGTGACCGCATCCAGGATTTCGGGGAAGTGGAGCAGACGCTCAACGAAGGCGACCGCCGTCTCCAGGCGTCCCGCTGCATGGATTGCGGCGTGCCGTTCTGCAACTGGGCGTGTCCGTTGGGCAATCGCCCTCCCGAGTGGAACGACGCCGTGTTCAACGGGGATTTCGAGCTGGCCTACCGCTTGCTCAACGCCACCAACGACTTCCCGGAGTTCACCGGACGTGTGTGCCCGGCGCTCTGCGAGAAGGCCTGCGTGCTGAACCTCACGATGCACCAGCCTACCACCAACCGGGAGAACGAGGCGGCCATTACGGAGATCGCTTATCGCGAGAATTTCGTCCGGCCCGTGAGTCCGGAGCGCAACGGCTGCAAGGTGGCCGTGATCGGTGCCGGCCCTGCGGGGCTTGCCGCCGCGAATCGGCTCAACCGGATGGGCTACACCGTGACGGTCTTCGAGAAGAATGAAAAGGCCGGCGGCCTGCTTCGTTTCGGCATTCCGAATTTCAAGCTCAACAAAAAGGTCATCGACCGCCGCATCGCCCTGATGGAAGCAGAGGGAATCATCTTCCGTTACGGCGAAGAAGTGGCGCCGGACGCCCTCCCGAAGGGCTTTGACGCCTACGTCATCGCCACCGGTACGCCTGCGGCGCGCGACCTGAGCGTGCCCGGGCGTGAACTGAAGGGGGTGTATTTCGCCCTTGAGCTGCTTTCGCAGCAGAACCGGGTGCTGTACGGTGCCGAGGTGCCCGCTGGCGAGCGGGTGAGCTGCAAAGGCAAGAACGTCCTGGTGATCGGCGGCGGCGACACCGGTTCCGACTGCATCGGTACGGCGCACCGCCAGGGTTGCAAGTCCGTGATGCAGATCGAGATCCTGCCCAAACCGCCGGAGGGCCCGGACGATCCGGCCAACCCCTGGCCGCTCTGGCCGCGGACGCTCAAGACCTCCTCCTCCCACGAAGAAGGCTGCGAGCGCCGCTGGAACATCAACACCCTCCGTTTCCTCGGAGAAAAAGGCAAACTGACCGGCGTGGAGATTCAGCCCATCGACTGGAAACCCAACCCGGATGGCGGACGTCCCGTCATGGTGCCCGCCGGAGACCCGGAAGTGGTCAAGGCGGACATCGTCCTGCTGGCGATGGGCTTCCTGAAACCGCAACTGCCCGAGGCGGGGGAGAACGTTTTCTTCGCCGGCGACGTGACCAGCGGGCCTTCCCTGGTGGTCCGGGCGATGGCTTCCGGCCACGTGGCTGCAAAAGCGCTTGACGAGTATTGCAAAAAGTTATGATACAGATGAATACGAAGTATATCTTTATCACCGGCGGGGTGGTGTCATCTCTTGGGAAGGGCATCATTTCGGCCAGCCTCGGCAAGCTGCTGCAGGCGCGTGGATTCAAGGTCACCATCCAGAAATTCGACCCCTACATCAACATCGACCCGGGTACGCTCAATCCCTATGAGCACGGGGAATGTTATGTGACTGCGGACGGTATGGAGACCGACCTGGACCTGGGACATTACGAGCGTTTCACGGGCATCCGCACCACACGCGAGAACTCCATCACCACCGGCCGCATCTACAAGACCGTCATCGACCGCGAGCGCCGGGGCGATTACCTCGGCAAGACCATCCAGGTGGTGCC
>CAMVGM010000001.1 GCA_947167015.1 uncultured Bacteroidales bacterium | reverse complement strand
CCTATTTCGCCGATGAAAATACCCGGCAGATCGCCGTGCGGAAGGTCTTCGGCTCGGATGTTTCGCAGGAGACCTGGCGCACCGTCCGCAGTTATATGCTGATGGTGGGCGGGGCTTGCCTCATCGGCATCCCGCTGGCCGTCTGGGCAGCAAGGGTGTATCTGGAGCGATTCGCTTACCGGATTGAAGGCTACGGATGGGTGTTCGTGGTGGCGGCCGTCATTTCGCTGGCCATCGCCTTCGGCACCGTCCTCTGGCAAACCCTCAAGGCCGCCCGGACCAATCCGGCCATAGAATTGAAAAAAGAATAGATATGAAGAGTTACCTGAAATTCCTGTCCCGCAACAAGTTGTACACCGCCATCGAGGCGGTGGGGCTCATCGCGAGCCTTGCGTTCGTGATCATCATCGCCTGCTACACGTGGCAGCAGATGGCTATTACAAGAGGGGCTCCGGATTACAAGCGTCTTTATGCACTTACCAGCGGGCGGCAGGGCTTCTTTTACGCTTGGCCGGGTGAAATGGCTATCGTTAAGGACCGCATCCCGGATATCGAGGAAGCGGGAAGGATCGACCTGTTCGGTTCCGCTGTTTTGTTCAATGGCGAGCAGGTCCCGGGTACATCCGATATTTATGAGATCGATCCTGAAGTGTTCGATTTATTGCCACAGACTTTCCTTTCCGGGAATGTGGATGTCCTGCGTGACAAGAGTCAGGTGATTCTGAGCGAGTCGTTTGCAAAGACAATCTCCCCGGATATGGATCCGGTGGGCAAGACGATCATTATCCGGGGACGGAACGATACCTGTGTGGTCGGTGGCATTCTCCGGTCGCCGGAACGCTCCCTCCTGAAAGAGGCGGATATCTATCGTTCTTTCAGGGAAGCCGACGCCCCTTCAACTTCGGTGTATGTCAATCCGATTGATTTGGTGCTGGTCCGATTACGGGAAGGTGCTGACCATCAGGAAGTAAGGACGCTCATCGACACGCTGGTAACCCGGGAATTCTCCAAGATGTTCACGGACAATAAACCGGAGTGTTCGATGAGTATGCCATTCAAGGATCTATATTTCTTCAAAGCGGGGGGCATCTTGAAACAGGGCAACGCCACGCTGGTCTATGTGCTGATTGCCGTCGGTATCCTCCTGCTTGCTTCGGCGCTTTTCAATTACATCAACCTCAGCGTGGCCCTGGCTGGAAAGCGGGCCAAGGAGATGGCCATCCGTTCGACGCTGGGAGAGTCCGGGGAAAGGATCCGGTGGCGGTATGTTTCGGAGTCCGTCCTGTTCGTGGTGATTTGCCTGGCGCTCGCATTCTTGCTGGCCAAGGCGCTGGAGCCGGTTTTCAACCGATATATAGCCGGAGATGTCGGGCTCGAAGTGGCTTTTTCTCCGTTGTACCTGAGCGCTTATGCTTTGCTGGCCGTCCTGATCGGCCTGGTTTCCGGACTCATTCCCGCGTGGATGACTTCCCGCTACAAAGCGGTGGAGGTTATCAAAGGAGAGCAGCGCCGGCAGGCCAAGACGGTCCTGTCCCGGGTCTTCATCATCATACAGAACGTGATCACCGTCGCGCTGATCTCCCTGGCCCTGGTGATGGAGCTCCAATACCATCATCTGCTGAACATGCCTTTGGGAACGAGCGTGGATGGATTGTATTACATCTCCAGCGGAACCATAGGAAAAGACGTTCTCTCTGAAAAGCCTTATGTCGACAAGCTCGGCACCAGCAACGGCTATCCCTGCAAACCACAGATGAATCTCACGACGACCATCGACGGGCAGAAAGTGCTCGCCGGCGTGCTCCAATGCGATGAGGATGCTTTCGGGATATTCGATTTCGAGGTTGTGAGAGATTATGGGACCCCCATGCGAAACTCATTGTGGTTCACCGAATCGGCCGCCCGGGTGTTCTCCTTGGATGAAGAGAACCCTAGCCTGCCGGAGAACTTTACTCTTTTCTTGGGAAACGCTCATGTCGGAGGAATCATAAAAGATTACGCGGTCAAGGGTCCGTCCGAAGTGGAGGGCAACCAAATCGGCCTTGTGTCGGTAGAGGATTTGGAATATAATTCGACAGTCGTCTTGAAACTGAACCGCTTCGATGAAGAAGTCCGTGCAGAACTGAAGGAGATTGGAAGGGCGGAAAGCTTTCGTATCACCGGGAAAGAAGAATATGGAGAAAACACTTTTGGATACATCCCGGAATTGATCGAGAAGAGTATGGAGACAACTCGTAACTTCATCAGCCTGATCGAGCTTTTCATGCTCCTGGCGACCCTGATCTCCTTGCTGGGCCTGGTTGCGATGAGCGCCTACTATACCGGGATGCAGACCAAGGACATCGCCATCCGCAAGGTCTTCGGTGGCACCGTCACCTCCGAGACGGTGCGTTCGGTTCGCGAATACATGATCTTGGTCGGAATCGCCGTCCTTATCGGCATTCCTTTTGCTATCTTCCTGTCCGAACGGTATTTGCGCCAGTTCTGGTATCGGATCGACCACTACGGCTGGGTGTTTGTCGCCGGCGCCTTCATCGCCCTGGCCATCTCCTTCCTCGCCGTGCTCTGGCAGACGCTGCGCGCCGCCCGGACCAATCCGGCGGAAGAACTAAAGAAAGAATAGAAATGAAGAGTTACTTGAAGTTCCTCTCCCGCAACAAGCTATACACCGCCATCGAGTTCATCGGGCTGGCGGTAAGCCTGTCTTTCGTGATCATCATCGGCAGTTATGTCGTCCAGCAGTATGCGGTGACGCGGGAGAATCCGGACGGGGACCTCATCTATTTGCCGGGACTGCCCGATAATCCGGGACTTACCTATGGCTTCCCCGAGGCGGTCACGGAAATCCCGGAAATAGAGAGGGTGGCCATGTTGTGCCCCCTCGGGCTTACCTATAAAGAAAGCGAGGTGCTGTACTGCGCCGCCGTAAACCGCAGTTTTTTCGACCTGTTCCCGAACTATCGTTTTGTGGAAGGTGGTGCGGATGCCATCTCTTCGAATTCCAATGCCATCGTGTCGGAGTCCTTTGCCCGCAAGCATGACATCTCGGTCGGGGATGATATAAAGTTGAGTGAGAATGAATTTAACGTCGCGGCCGTCCTGGAAGACCGGGAAGGAACCGTCTTCCGGTATTATGAAGTATTTCTGGCCGCAGGACTGTACAAAGACCGGTACGATCCCTTCGACAATTTCGGCAGTACCATCACTTTCCTGAAGGTGCGTCCGGGGACGGACCGCGGCGTGCTTTATGATAAGTTGGAAACGCTATGCAAGAAGGTGTATCCGGATATCTACGGACAGATTTTTTTCGACCGTCTGGATCTGTTCCGCTTTGACGAGCTGTTTTTCCGGGACACGGAAATGCGTTTCCGTCATGGCGACCTGCGAACCATCCGGGTGCTTCTCCTGGTGGGACTCCTGCTCCTGCTCTCCGCCATCTTCAACTACGTGAACCTCTCGGTGGCACTGACCGGCAAAAGGGCCAAGGAAATGGCTGTGAGGGAGTTGTCCGGCGCTTCCAAAGCGCAGATTGTAGGAAAGTATATTGCAGAATCCATCCTTTTCACGGCCCTGTGTTTTGGTGCGGGGTTGTTACTGGCGGAGGCTTTCTGCCCGATGATGAACAGGCTCCTGAGCTATCCGGACGTTCCGATCCGGATTGTATGGTCACCGGGCTATCTCCTGGCCTATGCCGGGATCGTCATCGTGGTGGGCGCTGCCTGTGGCGCCATACCGGCGGTGATAGCCGGAAGATACAATGCCCTGGACGTAATGAAGGGAGGATTCCGGCGCAAGACCAAAATGGTCTTCAGCAAGGTTTTCATCGTGATCCAAAACGTTCTGGCAATCATATTGATCGCCCTGGCCATCACGATGGAGGCGCAGATGCACAAGACCCAGAAACGGCCGATGCATTGCAACATAACGGACAAGTTCAATCTTTCCTTCATCACGATGGAAGACCAGACGCCCTTGAAAGATGCCCTGGAGCGCCTCCCGTTCGTGAAACGGATCGGCAAGTGCGCCGGAGTGCCCGGCACCAATCCGGGAGGGCAGTACAGCACCACAAGGGATGGGAAGGACATCCTGTATCGGCTCTACAGGATGGACAGTACGGCTTTCCGGATGTTCGATTTTGAGATTCTGAAGGATTATAATGCTCCGGTCTTCAACAGCGTCTGGTTCTCCGACGAGAGTTTTGCAGCCACGGGTTTCGATGACGACTATCAGGATATCAGCGTGCTGTCTCAAAGGACGACCGGGTGCGACCAGCTGGCGGGTGTTTTCAAGGCTTTCCCTACGAACAGCGCCAACATGGGAGAAGAGGAGTACGCCATCATCTCCGTCGTGCGGCCGGAAGACATCTGGGTCGGCAGCTTTCTGATCGAAACCAGCGGTGACAGGAAAGAGGCCCGGTCGAAGATCATGGAAACCTATGAGGAATATGCCAAGGAACGTGAGGTTTACCTGAATTATCCTTCGTGGGTAGATGAGAACATAGAGGCGGCGTGGGAGCCTGCCCGGAACAATATGCGCCTGGTGGAGCTGTTCATGCTGCTGTCCATCCTCATCGCCCTGCTGGGCCTGCTGGCCATGAGTACCTATTTTGCCGATGAGAAATCCCGGGATATCGCCGTCCGGAAAGTCTTCGGCGGCACCGTGAATACGGAATCGTGGCGGACGATCAAGGACTATATGGTCCTCGTAGGCATCGCCTGCGTCATCGCCATCCCGATTGCCGTCTATGTCGCCCAGGAATACCTCAAAGACTTCATTTACCGGCTCGAAGGATACTGGTGGATCTTCTTCGTAGCGGTACTGCTTTCCGTCATCATCGCCTTCGTATCCGTCCTCTGGCAGACGCTGCGCGCAGCCCGGACCAATCCGGCGGAAGAACTGAAGAAGGAATAAGTCAGGATTTACGGCTTGAAGGGCTGCCGGGCCACGATCGAACGGCCGAGGGTGAGGGAGTCGGCGTATTCGAGGTCGTCGCCGAAGCCCAGGCCGCGGGCGAGGGTGGAGACCTTCACGTCCTTGCCTTCGATCTGCCGGTAGATATATAAGGAGGTGGTTTCCCCCTCGACGTCTCCGCTCAGGGCCAGGATGATTTCGATGCTCCCCAGGGATGCGCTGTCTCCGCCCGGCAGGTCCGTCACGGCGGCATCCTCCTCGTGCATCCGGTCGATTCGATCCACCAGTTCCCGGATATGGATGTCCGAGGGGCCGACGCCGTCGATGGGGGAGATGATGCCGCCCAGGACGTGATACACGCCGCGGTACTGCCCCGTGGCCTCGATGCTCATCACGTCGCGCACGCTCTCCACCACGCAGATGGTGCGGTGGTCGCGCGTGCGGTCGGCGCAGATGGCGCATTCGTCGCCGTCGGCGATCATCTGGCAGGTGCGGCACCAGTGCACGTCGTCAGCCAGGCGTCCTACCGCGGAGGCGAAATGGCGGATGTTCTCTGCGGGCTGGCCGAGCAGGTGCAGCGCCAGGCGCAGGGCGCTCCGGGCACCCACGCCGGGCAGCGAACCGATGGCCTCGACGGCTTCCCGGAGCACCTGGGAGGGATATTTTTCGTTCGAATACATTTTTTGCAAATCGGAAAGGCAAAGGTAGTGAAAATCAGATTTATTTGCTAACTTTGCGCGCCCGAATTCCGGACCCCGGTCCGGCGGGTACAGGAAATAATGTTAAACCACTAGTTTGTTTTTAGTTACAACAATGGAAGAAAACAAAAATGAAGTTCGTCTGAACGCTTCCGTGAAGCCCGAGGAATTCGATTGGGATGCCTTTGAGGGCGGAGACGTCTACGGCAGCGAAGACAAGAAAGCCATCGAAGAGGCCTACGGCGCCACCCTTTCCAAGGTGGTCGAGAACGAGGTCGTCGAGGGTGAGGTCACCGCGGTGAACAAGCGCGAGGTCGTCGTGACCATCGGCGGCAAGAGCGAGGGTGTCATCCCCGTGTCCGAGTTCCGCTACGATCCCGACATCAAGGTCGGTGACAAGGTGGAAGTCTATGTCGAGTCCGCCGAGGACAAGAAGGGTCAGCTGGTGCTTTCCCACCGCAAGGCCCGCACGCTGAAGTCCTGGGACCGCGTCAACGACGCGTTCGAGAACGACGAGATCGTCAAGGGCTTCGTCAAGACCCGCACCAAGGGTGGCATGATCGTCGACGTGTTCGGCATCGAGGCCTTCCTGCCTGGCAGCCAGATCGACATCAAGCCGATCCGCGACTACGACCAGTTCGTCGGCCAGAACATCGACTGCAAGATCGTCAAGATCAACCAGGAGTTCCGCAACGTCGTCGTTTCCCACAAGGCGCTCCTCGAGGCCGAGCAGGAAGCCAAGCGCGCCGAGCTCATCAGCAAGCTGGAGAAGGGCCAGGTCCTCGAAGGCGTGGTCAAGAACATCACCAACTACGGTGTGTTCGTGGACCTCGGCGGCGTGGACGGTCTCATCCATATCACCGACCTCTCCTGGGGCCGCGTCAACCATCCGGAAGAGGTGGTCTCCCTGGACGAGAAGCTCAAGGTGGTCGTGCTCGACTTCAATGAGCAGCAGAAGCGCATCGCCCTCGGTCTCAAGCAGCTCACCCCGCACCCGTGGGAGAACCTGGACGCCAACCTCAAGGAAGGCGACAAGGTCAAGGGCAAGGTGATCCTGATCGCCGACTACGGCGCATTCGTGGAGATCGAGCCCGGTGTCGAGGGTCTCGTGCACGTGTCCGAGATGTCCTGGTCCCCGAGACTGCACTCCGCGCAGGAGTTCCTGAAGGTCGGCGACGAGGTGGAAGCCCAGGTGCTCTCCATCGACCGCGAGGCCCGCAAGATCTCCCTCGGTCTGAAGCAGCTCACCCAGAACCCTTGGGAGAGCATCCGCGAGAAGTATCCCGTCGGCAGCAAGCAGAAGGCCACGGTCCGCAACATCACCAACTTCGGCGTGTTCGCCGAGCTGGAAGACGGTGTCGAGGGCCTCGTGCACATCAGCGACCTCAGCTGGAACAAGATCAAGCACCCCTCCGAGGTGGTCGCCCCCGGCGATGTGATCGACGTCCAGATCCTCGACTTCGACGAGCAGAACCACAAGCTCAGCCTGGGCCGCAAGCAGCTCACCCCGAACCCTTGGGATGAGATCGAGGCCAAGTACCCGGTCGGCTCCACCGTGGAAGGCACCATTGCCTCCACGACCGACAAGGGCGCCAACATCACCCTCGACGGTGAGGCCGAAGGCTTCGCGTTCACCCGCGAGCTCGTCAAGGAAGACGGCAAGCAGGCCGTCGTCGGCGAGACCCTGCCGTTCAAGGTGGTCGAACTCCGCCGCTCCACGCGCCGCATCCTCCTCAGCCACCTGCGTACCTACCAGGAGGTCAAGGAGCGCGCCGCCGCCACGGAGGCCGAGAGCACCAAGAAGGCCGTCAAGAAGGTCAATGCCGGCATCGAGAAGGCTACCCTCGGCGACATCGACGCCCTGGCTGCCCTGAAGGAGAGACTCGAGAAAGGCGAGTAATCCCGATGAACTTCACACTCACGATAATGGGCACGGCTTCGGCCATGCCCATTTCTGATAGGAATCCAAGCGCCCAGGCCCTCGCCGTGCACGGGCGCTTGTTCCTTCTGGATTGCGGGGAGGGCACGCAGCAGCAGATGCGGCGCGCCCACCTGTCTTTCCTGAAGGTGGAGGCGATCTTCATCTCCCACATCCACGGCGACCACCTGTTCGGCCTGTTCGGCCTGCTGAACACGATGGCGATGTACGGCCGCACCGCCGACCTGTACATCTACGGGCCGCAGGCGCTGGGCTCCGTGCTCAACTTCTACCGCAGCTTCTTCGCCGACGGCTCGGCCTACGAGATCCGTTTCACGGCGGTGGACTGCAAGGAACCGCAGGTGGTGCACCGCTCCAAGTGGGTGACCGTCAGCGCGTTCCCGCTGAACCACAAGATCGAGTGCTACGGCTGGCGTTTCGACGAGATCGTGACGGAACGGCACTGGAAGGAGAACCCGGACTACCATCCCAAGTCGTACGCGTATTGCTCCGACACGGCGCCCTTCCCGCAGGAGGCGGAGTGGGTGCGCGGGGTGGACCTGCTTTATCACGAGGCTACCTATCCCAAGGAGATGGCCGACAAGGCCGCCGCGCGCTGGCATTCCACCGCGGAGCAGGCCGCCCTCTGTGCCCGTGACGCCGGGGCCCGCCGGCTGGTCGTGGCCCATTATTCCTCGCGGATCACGGATTTCGGCGCCCTCGCGCAGGAATGCCGGGAGATTTTCCCGGATACGCTCCTCGCGCAGGATGGCGATGTAATCGATTTTTAATATCTTTGTATCCGATGAGACGCTTCCTCCTACTTCTTTCCCTGCTGGCGGTGCTGCCCGCCGCCGGGCAGAATCCTTTCTCCGAGTACATCGAGAAGTACGCGGAACTGGCCGTGTCCGAAATGCAGCGGACCGGCGTGCCCGCGAGCATCACGCTCGCGCAGGGACTCGTGGAGTCCGCCGCGGGGGAGTCTCCGCTGGCCGTGCACGCCAACAACCACTTCGGACTGAAGTGCCACAGCGACTGGAAGGGGATGAAGTTCTACAAGGACGACGACGAGGTGCAGGAGTGCTTCCGCGTGTACGACAGCGTGGAGGATTCGTTCCGGGCGCACTCGGACTACCTGCGCGAGCGGGAGCGTTACCAGAGCCTGTTCGACCTGGATCCCACCGATTATAAGGGTTGGGCGCGGGGCCTGCGCAAGGCCGGTTACGCCACCGATCCCCGGTACGCGGACAAACTCATCAAGCTGATCGAGGACTATGACCTCACCCGTTTCGACATCCCGGCCGTGAAGGAGGAACCCGCCCCGCCGGTGCCGCCCGTGGAAACGCAGCCTGAACCTCCCGTGCTGAAGCTCCGCACCCCGTCCGACACGCTTTACAGCGAGCGGGTGAGCCTGTCGCTCTCGCGTCCCGTCTATGAGCGCAACGGCGTTCCGTACGTGTACGCCATCGAGGGCGACAGCTACGCCTCGATCGCCGAGAGCCGGGGCCTGTTCCTGCGGGAGATCCTGCGTTTCAACGACTTGAAGCAGGAGGAGCCCCTCGAGCCCGGCGACGTCGTGTACATCGCCCGCAAGCAGAAGAACGGCGAATATGGCAGCTATGAGGTGCGCCGCGACGGCGAGACGCTCTGGGAGATCTCCCAGTTCTTCGCCGTACAGTTGAGCAAGCTCCGGCAGTACAATGCCTTCCGCGGAGGTGCGCCGCTCGAGGAGGGGGACACCATCCTGCTCCGCAAACCTTAAAAGAGAAAGGCCCCGGGTTTCCGGGGCCTTATTTCATCTGGAATAACAAGAATTTATTTGAACAGCTTCGGGGCGAAGGTGTTTAGGTAGAGCCGCCAGTTGGACCAGGTGTGGCCGCCGTCGGAGACGAAGTAGATGTGGTCCAGGCCCTGCTCGGTGAGCGTCTGGTCCAGCGTCTGGGAGCCCTGGAACAGGAAGTCGGAGCTGCCGCAGGCCAGGAAGTACAGTTTCACGCCGGCCTTCTTGAGTGCGGCGATCTGTTCGGGAGAGGCCTGTCCGGCCGCGGAGAGCGGGCAGATGTAGTCGAACATCTCCGGGTAGAGGATGGAGGCGGAGATGGTGTGGCCGCCGCCCATCGACAGGCCCGCAACGGCGCGGGAAGCCGGCTTGGAAATGGCGCGGAAGTTCTTCTCGATGAAGGGGACGATCTCCTCGCACAGGCTGCGCACGTAGACGTTCTGGAAGGCGGGGTCGCGCAGGTTCAGCTGCTTCTCGGGGATGCCCAGGGTGCGGGCGGCCTGCTGGCCGGGATTGCCGTTCGGCATCACCACGATCATCGGCTCGGCAAGGCCCTTTTCGATGAGGTTGTCGAGGATCTGGGCGGTGCGGCCCATCGAGATCCAGGCTTCCTCGTCGCCGCCGGCGCCGTGCAGCAGGTACAGGACGGGATACTTCTTCTTGGGATTGGCCTCGTAGCCGTACGGGGTATAGACGGTCAGGCGGCGGCTGAAGCCGAGCAGCTTGCTGTCATACCACGGGTGGCTCACCGTGCCGTGCGTCTTGGCCTCGCCGTAGTTCTCGGTACGCTCGCCCGGGACGATCAGCATCGGCAGGTAGCGGGTGCCGTCGCGCTGCACGTATACGTTCTGGGGATCGTTGACGGCCACGCCGTCCACGACGAAGTTGTAGGTGTAGATCTCCGGCGCCGGAAGGGCGATCTTGACGGCCCAGACGTTGTTCGCGCCGCGGGTCATGTCGATGGTGTCACCGTACGGATTGGCCATCCAGGAACCGCTGAGTTTCACGATCGTGGCGTAGTCGGCCTTGAGGCGGAAGGTCACGCTGTCGCCCTGGATCTCCGGGGAGATGACCGGGGCCTGACCGCGGAAGTTGAAGTTGTTGAGCTCCTGCGCCTGGGCAGAGAGCGTGAGGGCTGCCGCAGCAGCGGCGAACACAAGCAATCTTTTCATTTTATTTGAACAATTTGGGAACGAATTCGCTCAGGTAGATGCGCCAGTTGCGCCAGATGTGGCCGCCGTCGGTCTCCATATACTCGTAAGGGTAGCCGGCGGCATCCAGCTTGGCGCGTAAGTCGTTGTTGGACTGGATCAGGAAGTCGGTGCTGCCGATGCCGATCCAGAGCAGCGCGGGTTTCTTGGAGAAGTAGGCGGCCAGTTTGCCGTCGATGTTCTCATAGATCTCCTTGTGGGCGGCCGTCTGCTCGGAGCCCGTGCCGATGGCGGCGGAGAACATGCCGGAATAGTTGAACAGGTCCGGATTGTTCAGCGTGATGTAGAGCGTGTGGAAACCGCCCATCGAAAGGCCGCAGATGGCGCGGGACTGTTTCTTGGCGATGGTCCGGTAGTGGCTGTCGATGAACTTCACGACCTCCGGGAAGGCGGTCTCGAAAGTGCCCTCCATCGTCTGCGGCAGGTCCATCGTGGGACGGGTGTAGCCGGTGGAATTCTCCAGCGGGGCCGCTTCCTGGGAGATGTTGCCGTTGGTGAAGACCACGATCATCGGCTTGGCCTGCCCGCGGGCGATCAGGTTGTCCAGGATCTGCGTGGCGCGGCCCTGGGTGACCCAGGCGTCCTCGTCGCCGCCGATGCCGTGCAGCACGTACAGGACGGGATATTTCGCCTTGGGGTTGTCCTCGTAGCCGGCCGGTGTATAGACCGTCATGCGGCGGTCGAAGCCCTCCGTGGCGCTGGGATACCAGACCTTGGAAACGGTCCCGTGTGGGACGCGGTGGATGGCGTACAGGTCACTGCGCGCGCCCTCCTGCGGGACCAGCAGGACGCTGGTCAGCGATGCGATGTCGCGGTTGACGAAGACGTTGTTGGGGTCGATGACCTGGGTGCCGTCCACGGTGAAGGTATAGGTGTACATCTCGGGTGCCACGGCGAAGGGCGTGGTGTATTCCCACACGCCGCCGGGACCTTCTTTCAACTCACCCACGCCGGGTGCGTCGTAGGACATTTTCTGGCCGTTCATCTCGAACTCCAGTTTCTGCGTGGGCAGGAAGTCGCCGGACACGGTCACCCGGACGGCCTTGGGAGCCTGGTAGCGGAAGGTTACGGTGCCGTCCGCATTGATGACGGGAGAGTCCACGCCGGCGCCGCCGAAGAGCGCCTGCTGGGCGAACGCGGACACGCCGAGCAGGAGCGCCGCAACGAAGGTCAAGGTTCTTTTCATCTCTACAAGGATTACATTTACAAATATACTCAATCAGATGGTCTTTCCTAGCGGAAAAGCTTCGGGGCGAGGCACTCCAGGTCGGCGCGCCAGGTGGTCCAGCTGTGGCCGGCCTGGGCGTTCTCCATGTAATCGAACTTGAGACCGATCTGCTGAAGCGCGTTGCGGGTGTTGATGCAGTTCTGGTAGGCGATGTCGCTGGGGCCGCCCTGCGTGAAAACGAAGGCCTTGTACGCCTTGTTGATCAGGGCAAGATTGTCCGCCACGTGCAGGCGGGCGGCTTCTGCGGCGGGGTCCTGGCCGGGCTGGAAGCTGGAGGAAAGGACCCAGGCATAGCGGAACATGTCCGGTTTGCTGAAGATGACTTCCATCGTCTCCATGCCGCCCATCGAAAGGCCGGCCACGGCCCGGCTCTCGCTCTTGGCGATCACGCGGTAATTGCTCTCCACGAAGGGGATGATGTCGGTGAACATATCCTCGGCGAAAGGCGGCACCTCGTTGGGTACGTCGGTGACGGTCCCGTTGGGCATCACGACGATCATCGGGACCATCTTGCCCTCGGCGAGCAGGTTGTCGAGGATCCATCCCGCGGCACCCACCGTGGGCCAGGACGCGTCGTTGTCACCGCCGCCGTGGATGAGGTACAGGACGGGGAGTTTCTGCTTGGAGTTTTCGTATCCGGCGGGGGTCCAGACATGCATGCGCCGCATGCACTTCAGGGTCCTGGAATAGTACCAGCGCTGCGCCACGGCACCGTGCGGGACGTCCCGGACATAGCCGTCGCCGACCGTGAGCAGGGCGGATGTCTCGCCTGCCTGCGGGCTCTTGGGATCTTGGACGGACACGCCGTCCACGACGAAATGGTAGCGGAACACACCGTCGCCCAGGCCCTTGCAGCGGCCTTTCCAGACGCCGTTCGGGGCTTCGCGGAACACGACGGGGTTTCCCCAGGGCAGGTCGCCCGCCACGGAGACGGTCCTGGCCTTGGGCGCGTAGAACTGGAAGATGACGTCTCCGTCCGGCAGGACGACGGTGGAACGGAGGGTGTCGGCCGGGGTGGCCTGGCGCTGCCACTGTGCGGACAGCGGCAGGGTGCAGCACAGGGCTGCGAGCAGCAGGATGCGTTTCATATCTTACTCGATGTCAAGGTTCTGCTTGTAGGGCTGGTCGTGCTTGTAGGCGGGCCAGCCGGGGTTGCCGGTGCGGCAGAAGGCCGTCCAGGCGTCCACCATCTTCTCCGACAGGGCATGGTCGGCCGGGGTGAACGGGCGCCAGCTTTTCTGCAGCGTACCGAACATGTACCAGAGTTCGGCGGAGTGGAAGGCGCCGGCCGCGGAAGCCGGATGGGCTTCGTCGGTCGGGAGTTCGCGCAGGAACTCGTATTCCCAGACAGGGCAGCCGAGCGAGTCGCGCACGGCGCAGAAGCGGTCCACGCTCTCGCCGGCCAGGATCCCCATGTCGTCTTTGTTATAGCCGATCATCACGGGTACCTGCGCCATGCTCCGGTCATAGAGGGCGTGGTCGAAATCTTCGGTAAGGACCTTTCCGTCGTTGTGCGGCGAGAGCATCACGAAGCCCTTGCCGGCCTGCATATACTTGCCGGAAGCCTCGAAGATCTCCTGTGCGGATGCGGCACGCATGGCCTTGAGGTCCGTCAGGCCGGCATTGTCCATGATGTCCTTGCCCTGGCCGTCATAGACGGACTGCGGGACGTCGTCCGCCGGGGCGAGGCTCTTGACTCCGATGCCGCCGCCGCTCTGGATGATGGCCTTGGCCATCAGGCCGCGGGAAAGCGGGGAGATGAGCAGCGTCTTGACGCTCATCGCGCCGGCGCTCTGCCCGAAAACGGTGATGTTGCCGGGGTCTCCGCCGAACTGGGCGATATTGTCGCGGACCCACTGCAGGGCGGCGATCTGGTCCATCGTGCCGTAATTGCCGGACTGGCCCTGCTCGGCGGTGAGTTCCGGGTGGGACAGGAAGCCGAGCGTACCCAGGCGGTAGTTGATCGTGACGAGGATCACGCCCCGGCGCGCCCAGGCGTCGCCGTCCATCGTGACCTCGTGGCCGTAGCCGTTCATATAGGCGCCTCCGTGTATCCACAGGGCCACGGGCAGTTTGGCGTCCGCCTTGCCGAGCGTGCCGGCCGGGGCCCAGACGTTGAGGTAGAGGCAGTCCTCGCTCTGCTCCGGATCGCCCATCCAATAGAATTCGTCGCCGTAGAAGGTGCCCGGGGCATTGCCGGACTGCAGCGAGATGTTCCCGAAGGTGTCGCATACGCGGATGCCGTCCCAGGCGGGAACGGGCTGCGGGGCCTGCCAGCGCAGGTCGCCCACCGGCGGTGCGGCATAGGGGATACCTTTAAAGACCATGACGGAGGAAGAATCGGTCAGGACGCCCTGGATCCGACCGCCGGAAACGGTCAGGACCGGGTTCTTGGGAGCGCAAGCGGCAAACAGTATGGCCGCTGCAAGCATCAAGATGGTGGTGGAAGATTTCATATGGCAAATATATGGAATCCCGGCCGGATTGCGTTTGCAGCATCGCCCAATAATTTGTCCCTATGTTCGTCAGGTTGAATGCATCCGGCGTTCCGTTGAAGGAAAATTATGCCGGATGTTCAAAAACATTCCCGGATGTAAGCAGCATGGTGATCATTTGGAAGATTCAGAGTATCTTTAGCTTGGAAATCAAAACAGTATAACTATAAGTATCCGTATGTACAGAATCAAAACCATCCTTTCCTTGGCCGCTGCCGCCGCCCTTGTCGCCGCGTGCGCGCAGCCTTCGCCGCAGGACCGCCTGACGGCCAATGACAAGAAGATCGACGCCGTCATCGCACAGATGACCCTCGAGGAGAAGGTCGAGATGCTCCACAGCAAGACCAACATGTCTTCGGCCGGCGTGGAACGCCTCGGCATCGCCGACATGCATTACGCCGACGGCCCCTTCGGCATCCGCGAAGAGGGTGTCCCCAACGGGTTCCAGTCCGCGGGCTGGCAGCTCGACTCCGCCACCTATTTCCCGACCGGCTCCGCCCTGGCGGCCACCTGGTCGGAGGAACTGGCTTACCAGTATGGCACCGGCATGGGCATCGAGGCCCGGCTGCGCGGCAAGGACGTCATCCTCGGCCCGGCCGTCAACATCCAGCGCCTGCCGGTCGGCGGCCGTACCTATGAGTACCTGTCCGAGGACCCGATCCTGAGTGCGGCCCTCTCCCTCAATTATACCAAGGGAGTGCAAGATAAGGGTACTGCGGTGTGCATCAAGCACTTCGCGGTGAACAACCAGGAGACCAACCGCGGCAGCGTGGACGCCCAGGTGGACGAGCGCACCCTGCGCGAGATCTACCTCAAGCCCTTCGAGCGTGCCGTCGTCGAGGGTGGTGCGATGAGCGTGATGCCTGCCTATAATAAGGTGAACGGCGACTACTGCTCCGAGAACGAGCACCTGCTGAACGAGATCCTGCGCGGCGAGTGGGGCTTCAAGGGCTTCACCGTCTCCGACTGGGGCGGCACGCACAGCACCATGGGCGCCATGCTCCATGGCCTGAACGTCCAGATGACGGGCTCCAACTACCTGGGCCAGCCGGTCATCGACTCCATCAAGGTGGGCAAGCTCACCGAGGAGATGGTCAATGAGAAGGTCAAGCAGATCCTCCGCGTCCGCTACGCCATCGAGGCCATCCCGGACGACGTGGCCAACACGAAGATGACCTCCCAGCCGGAATGCCAGGAAATCGCCCTCCGCGTGGCGGAGAAGTCCATCGTCCTGCTCAAGAACGAAGGCGGCCTGCTGCCGCTCTCCCGCGAGGTGAAGAAGATTGCCGTCATCGGCCAGAACGCCGTCCTGAAGACCCAGTCGGGCGGCATGGGCGCCGGTGTCAAGGCCCTTTATGAGGTGACGCCGCTCGAGGGCATCCGCAAGCGCGCCGGTGATGCAGCCGAAGTGCTCTATGCCCCTGGCTACAAGAACTTCCCGGGCCGCCGCTGGGGTCCCGCCCCTGCCGTCGCCGACCCGCTTGAGGCGGCCGCCATCGACGAACCGGCCGATCCGAAACTGCTTGCCGAAGCCGTGGCCCTTGCTAAGGAGGCCGACCTCGTGATCTTCTTCGGCGGCACCAACAAGAGCATCGAGACCGAGGGCAGCGACCGTGCCAACATCGACCTGCCCGTCGGCCAGAACGAGGTGGTGAAGGCCCTTGCCGCCGCCAATCCGAACCTGGTCACCGTGCTGATCTCCGGCGGTCCCACCGACCTGCGCGAACTCGAGTCCGTCAGCCCGGCCATCGTCCAGGGCTGGTGGAACGGCACCGAGGGCGGCACCGCCCTGGCCGAGGTCCTCTTCGGCGACATCGCCCCTTCCGGCAAGCTCCCGTTCACCTTCCCGGCCCGGTTGGAGGATTCTCCGGCCTTCGCGCTGGGCAATTTCCCGGACAAGACGCAGGGCGGAGACCTCTTCACGCTGATGTACCGCGAGGACGTGCTCAAGATGTCTCCCGCCGAGCGGCAGGCCTTCATCGACGCGCTGCCCAAGCCTACGTCCAAATATACTGAGGGCGCGCTCGTGGGCTACCGCTGGTTCGACACCAAGAACATCAAGCCGATGTTCGCTTTCGGCCACGGCCTGTCCTATGTCGAGTTCACTTACGGCACCCCGAAGGCCGTCGCCGGCAAGAAGGGCGTCAAGCTCTCCTTCCCGCTGACCAATGCCGGCCAGATGCCTGCCGACGAGGTCGTGCAGCTCTATGTGCGCCGTCCCGAGAGCCGCGTCGAGTGGCCTTACAAGGAACTCAAGGCCTTCGCCCGCGTGAGCCTGCAGCCCGGCGAGACGAAGACCGTCACGCTGGAGATCCCGGCGGACGACCTGCGCTTCTGGAACGTGGAAAAGAACGCCTGGGACCTCGAACACGGCCGCCTGGAGCTGTTGCTCGGTGCCGCGTCCGACGACATCCGCCAGAAAGCGGAAGTCTCTTTCTGAGAATAGGTTAAACGGAAACTCCGCGGGCGGCGACCTCTTCGCAACCCGCGGAGTTTTTTATGTTTCTTCGCGCCGGATTCAGCGGAAGAGCAGCGGCAGCAGCTGTTGGAGGTCCCTGCGCCAGGAGCGCCAGTTGTGCCCGTCGCCCGAGTCGTAATAGGTGTAGGGCATATGGTTTCGGTCGAGGGCGGCCATGAGGTTCCTGGCGCTGGAGAGCGCCATGTCCTCGCTGCCCGCGCCGATCCACATCAGCGAATAGCCGGTCGCCTTGAGGGGGCGCAGCGCCGCATCGGCGGCATCGGGAGCGGCATCCATCATGCCGGAACCCATGAACGCGACGTGGGAGAACAGGTCGCTCCGGTGCTCCAGCAGATACAGTTCGTACACGCCGCCCATCGAGACGCCGCAGACCGCCCGGCCGTCCCGGTCGCCGCGTACGGAGTAATGCTGCTCGATGAAGGGAATGACGTTGCGGACCAGGTCGTTGCAGAACTCTCCGCCGGAGGCGCCCTGCGGCGTCCTCATCAGCTCGAAATGGCTTTTCGCGCCCGGGATGGGATCCAGGATGTGCGGCGCTGCCCATTGGTTGGGCATCGCGTTGACCAGCACCACGATCATCGGGACCGCCTCGCCGGAAGCGCACATGTGGCTGAGGATCTGGGGAAGGCGTCCCATGTCGGTCCAGGTATCCTCGTCATCCCCGCCGCCCGGGATCATATAGAGCACCGGATAGCGGCGGGAGGCATCGTAAGCGGCCGGCAGCCAGACGTTCAGCCGGCGCTGCCCGCCATATTCGGGCGAGTCGTACCAGTGCGTGACCAACGTCCCGGCCGGGGCGCCGGCCTGCTCCAGCCGTCGACTCCCTTCGCCCGGGACCAGGAACGAGTTGTAGAACTCGGAATAATTGCAGACCAGCTTGAGGTTGTGCGGATCCAGGACACGGACCCCGTCCACCTCGAAGTAGTAGTAATAGAAGTCGGGGGCGAGCCCCCGGGCCGTATATTCCCAGAGGCCGTCTGCGTTGCGCGTCATTTCGACGTGTCCTCCGAGCCGGTATTCGTTGACGCCCGGCAGGAAGTCGCCGAAGAGCTGCACGCCGGATGCCTTGTCCGCCTGCAGGCGGAAGGTGACGCTGCCGTCTTCGACGAGCGGCAGGTACTGGCTGCCCGGATACTGGGCCCGGAGCAGCGTCAGGGACAGCAGCGCCGTGAGGGTCAGGAGGGCTTTTTTCATGGCTTCAATGCAGAAGGTGGCGACCAGGGGGCCGCCACCTTGAGAAAGGGTTCGTTACCGTTATTTCCAACCGGCGTTCTGCTGCAGTTCCGCACCGGTGTTGAGGTCGATGTAGGTCTGCGGGATGGGGAAGAGGTCGAACTTGATCTCGCCCGTATCCTCGGCCCAGCGGCGGATGGCGGGATAGACCTCGGCGCCGCTGCGGGCGGAATACATGCCGTAGTTGTAGATACGCGGTTTCCACTCGCTCGGCTTCATCCGCAGGAAGGTCGCCCAGCGGAACTCTTCGTACAGGAGTTCGCGGCCGCGCTCGTCCAGGATGGTGTCGATGGAAATGGTGGTGAAGGGATTGGCGTTGGCACGCGCACGGACTGCATTGAGGGCTGCGAGGGCGCCGGCGTCGTCACCTGCGCGGAGCTTGGCCTCGGCGAGCAGGAGGTACACCTCGGCGGTGCGGGCGGAATACTTGGAACGGTAGAAGTTGATGTACTTGCCGAACCAGGAGAAGCCGGGATCCGCCGGATCATAGTCCCAAAGGTCGAACGGGGTCTCCTTGTACCAGATCGGGAAGAAGATGCCGGCGAGTTCCGGGGTGGAGTGGTCGATCTCGTCCCAGCCGACTTTCTGCTCGTACAGGGAGTGGTTCTCGTCGCAGCACATGTACTCGGTCTTCACGGTGACGTCCTCGATGTAGCGGAGGTCGGCGGTGGAGTTGTTGTTGTGCTCGGCATCCCACATCGTGTAGGAGGCGTACCAGGTCGGCGTGCTCTGGGCCCAGCCGGTACCGCCGTGGGTAGCCGGGCTCATCTCGCCGCCGTACTTGGCGGAGAAAGCCTTCCAGGGGCCTGCGGCGGCACCCGCCTCGGCGTAGGCCGGGGCCCAGTTGTAGTCCTGCAGGGCCGGGGTGAAACCGAGGGTGCAGCAGCGGCGGCCGCCCGGGGTCGGGTTGAAGAAATCACCGCCGTTGGAGGTAAAGGTGGCGTAATCCGGAGCGGAAACCATCACCCAGATGGCCTCGGTGTTGGCGGGGCTGATGATGTTCTGGGCCACGAAGAGGTCGGACATCACGTTGCCGGCGGGATAGGCGTTGGGAATGCCGTAGTTGGAGCCGGGAGCACCCGGGATGCGGACGCCGAAGCGGCTGGTCATCAGCGGATGGTGGTCGATGACTTCCTGGGCCACCTTCGCGGCCTCCTGGAAGCTCTGCTTGTTGTCGTTGTTCTCCACGCCGTCGGCGAGGTAAGCCTCGGCGAGGAACATTCCGGCGGCACCCTTGCCGGCGCGGCCGTACTCGGACTTCACGTCCCAAGGCAGGCCGGCGTAAGCGTCCCGGAGGTCGGTGACGGCGGCGTTGTAGGTCTCGGCACGGGAAGCGCGCTCATAGGCGTAGTTCGGGGTCTCGGTGTATTCGAGGACCATCGGCACGCCGCCGAAGAGCTCGCCCAGGCGCAGGTAGGAAAGACCGCGGAGGAACTTCGCCTCGGCCACGATGCGGGCCTTCTCGGCGTCGCTGGACCACTCGACCTCGTCCACCTTGCTGATGGCCAGGTTGGCGTAGGAGATGACCTTGTAGAACTTGTCCCACAGGCTCTTGGGCAGACCGGAGTCGGTGGACCAGGCGGCGGTGAAGTTGCTCATATGGGAGCTGAGGCCGAGCTGGTACTTGTTGTCGGTCATGTCGGTACCGGTGGAGGTGTTGTAGGCGATACCCTGTCCCATCGCGTTCGGGAAGTAGAGCTCCTCGAACTCGAAGTAACCGGTCAGCAGGGTGTTGAGCACCTGGTCGCTGGTGTTGTAAGCATTCGCGATGGTCAGTTGGGCCTTCGGCTGCTCGGTGAGGAAGTCCTTGTCGGACAGGCAGGAGGTGGTGATACCGCTCAGAAGCAGGATGCCGGCAAGACCCAGGATGTATTTGTTCGTTTTCATATCTTTATCAAGTTATGAGTGGGAAGATCAGAAAGTGACGTTGAGACCGAGGGTGACGGCACGCGGGATGCCGATGCCATAGGCGGAGCGGGACTGCGGGTCGCTCATCTTCCACTTCGGAGCGATGTAGAAGAGGTTGCGGCCGGCGAGGGTGAGGCGGGCGCTCTTGAGGCCGATCTGCTTGGCGACCGGGCTCAGGTTGTAGGACAGGGAGAGATCCTGCAGGCGGATGTGGCCGTAGGAGTTGTACACGGCGTACTTGCTCTCGCTCACGTTCGGGGCGGGATAGGTGTTGTTCGGCTGCTGCTTGGTCCAGAAGGGGATGTCAAGCGCGGTGCAGGAAGCCGTCGTGTCGTAGGTGGAGTAGGCGAAGGTGTTGTTCGCCAGGCCGAAGCCTGCGCCGCCGAAGATGCCCTGGAACATGAAGTAGAGCTGCCAGTTGCCGTAGCGGAGGGTGTTGCCCCAGGAGAGGCGGAAGTTCTCGTCGGAGGAACCGATGATCTGACGGTCGTCGGCGCTCGGGTTGTCCGTCTGTTCGCCGGAGATGGTGTAGAAGATCGGGCGGCCGGCGTTGAGGCCGTCCTGGAAGATGCCGCGGGTCACGTAGCCGAAGATGGTGTTGATCGGATGGCCGATGAACAGGCTCTTGGTCAGGTCGTCCTGGCCGTCACCGTACAGGTCGACGATCTTGTTGCGGTTGAGCGTGAAGACCCAGTTGGAACTCCAGTCGAAGTCCTTCTTCTTGATGTTGACGGTGTTGAGGTTGATCTCGACGCCCTTGTTGTCGACGCGGCCCATCGTGGCCTTCTGGGTGGTGATGCCCGCGGTCATGACCGGGATGTTGCGGTCGAAGATCTGGTCCGTGGTCTTGGAGGAGTAGGCGTTGAGGTCGATGTGGATGCGTCCGCCGATGAAGTCAACTTCGAAGCCGCCGTTCCAGGAAGTGGTCGTCTGCCAGCCGAGGGTCGGGTTGCCGAGTTCGGCGAGGCGCTGGCCCCAGTGGGTGGTGCCGCCGTAGTAGTTCGGGATGCCGCCGCCCTTGGCCAGGGCGATGGTGGACAGGGTGCCGTAAGGCTGGATGGTCTGAGCACCGTTCTTGCCCCAGGAGAGTTTCAGCTTGAGGAAGTCGATCCAGCTGACGTTCTCCTTCAGGAACTTCTCGTTGGAGACGGTCCAGGCGGCGCCGAAGGCCGGGAAGTTGCCCCACTTGCGCTCGTTGCCGAACACGGAGGAACCGTCACGGCGGAAGGATGCGTTGAAGTGGTAGGTATCGCGATAAGAATAGATCACGCGCGCGAGGTAACCCACGTCGGTGTGGAGCACGTAGGTCGGGTTGGAGAAGCTCTTGGTGTCGGCGTTGCCGAGGCCGTACCAGCCCAGCAGGGTGTTACCGGCGGCGTTGAAGCCCTTGCCGGTCTCGGAGTTGTAGCTGGACTCGGCGCTGTCGCGGGTGTACACGAGGGAAGCGCTGACGTAGTGCCGTCCGAAGGAGCGCGCGTAGCTCAGGATGTTGTCGATGACCCAGTTCTCGGAGAACGAGTTGCTGATGGAACCCTGGGCGTTGGACAGGTTGTAGTAGTCGGCGCTCTGGCCGATACCGTCCCAGTCGTTGGACAGGAGGACCGGGGTGATGTCCTCGTGGGTGAAGCTGTAGTTATGGGAGTTGACCTTGGTGTAGGACACGTTCATCCGGTAGTTCAGGCCTTCGACCCAGGGAATGTTGACGCTGACGTAGCCGCCGAGGTTGAGGTTGAAGCGGCGGTTGTCCTTCTCGCGGCCGACCTGGGTCTCCCACAGCGGGTTGACGGAGGAGGCGTTGACGCCTTCGACATAGTAGCGGAGGGTCTTGCCATCCGGCAGGTACGGTTCCATGTACGGGGACTGGTTGACATTGGTGCTGGCGGCGATGTGGTTGTCCACGGAGTTGGTGTATGCCACGTTGGCACCGATCTCGATGTCCTTCGTAATGTGGGTGCTGAGGTTCATCGAGGCGTTGTTGCGGATGAAGTCGTTGCCCACCACGATACCCTTCTGGTTGGAGTGGCCGAGGGCGACGTAATAGTTGGAGTTCTGCGTACGGCCGGAGAAGCTGAGGTTGTAGTTCTGCGTGTAGCCCGTGCGGGTGACCATGTCATACCAGTCGGTCGTGCGGCCTTTGTCGTAGTTGGCCTTCTCGAGGAAGGACATCCAGGAGGTGTTGGTCAGGTCCTCGATGCCGCGGCGGGCGTTGCTGTACTTGATGTAGCCTTCCGGGGAGAGGAAGCGCTGGCGGTAGGAGGGCCGGGAGAACTGGTGGGAAGTCGAGAAGGTGATCATCGGCTTGCCTTCCTCGCCCTTCTTGAGGGTGATCATGATCACGCCGTTCGCGGCCTTGGAACCGTAGGCGGCCAGGGAGGTCGCGTCCTTGAGGACGCTGATGGACTCGATGGAGTTCTGGTCGATGTCCTCGAGGTTGCCGGTGTAGATGACGCCGTTGACGACGAGCAGCGGGGAGGTGCTGGTCGAGTTGATGGACTTGCGTCCGCGGACCATCACGCTGGCGTTGCTGCCGACGGTGGCGGATTCGGCACCCATCACGACGCCGGAGAGGCGGCCGCGGATCATGTCGGAGACGTTGCTCAGGCCGAGGTCGGCCACCGGGGATTCGCTCATCTTGACGACGTCCACGGAACCTGTGAAGTTCTTTGCCCGGGTGGTACCGTAACCGATGACGACGACGTCGTCAAGCAGTTCCTGGGAAATCTCGAGACGGATGTTCAGCTCGGTGCGGTCGCCGACGGTCACTTCGACCTCGTTGTAACCGATGCTGGAGATGACCAGCACGTCGGTGGGAGCGCAGCTGATTTCGAAATTGCCGTCGATGTCGGTCGCGACACCGTTGGACGTGCCCTTGATGAGCACGGCAGCGCCGATGACGGGAAAGTCCGTGTCATCGATGACGGTGCCTTTGACGGTCCGGTTCTGCGCCAGCAGCAGCGGGAGGCTGAGGACGAGTCCGAAGGCCACCGCGACGAGGCGCTTGGAGAGTTGGATTTTGTTCATCTTAATCGTTGGATTAAAGAGGTTGAATTATAAGTGGTTATTGCGTTTCAACTACTGTGGCAAAGTTACGGATAGCTTCCGTAACCCGCTACGCACATGCGAACGGATGTTATACCGCATGTTCAACGGCTCAACCCAAGCGACAGGCGCTTATGCAGAATGTTAAAAACTGCGTATATTTGCCATAACTGCCACATTCGCGAATATGAAACCGTTCATCTGCCTGTTCCTCGCCCTTTCCCTGCTGCCGCGTGCGGCGGCGCAGACCTCCGCCCTCCTGCCCACGCAGGACGTCCTGTCCAATCCGATGGTCAGCGCCCTGGCCGAAGATGCGGGCGGTAATATCTGGATCGGCACGTTCCGGGGTCTCAACCGTTACAACGGCAGTGCCTTCAAGGTCTGGTACCAAGGACCGGACGGACTGCAGGACGATTACATCCGCTCGCTTTGTCCGGAGGAGGACGGCCGCCTGTGGGTAGGTACGCGTTCGGGCATCAGCCTGTTGAGAGACGGTCGGGTGGATCCTGCGTGGAATGTGGAGGCGCGCAACGTATTCAGCATGGACTCCTGGGACGAAGGGCACCTGCTCTTTTCGGCGGCGGGCGGCCTGTATATGGCCGACAAGCGGACGGCGCGCGTCCAGCCGGTTTTCCTGAACTCCCGGCTGCTGTACGCTACGCTCTGCCTGACGCCCGATCACCGGATTTGGATCCACAACCTGGCTTCTTCGTCTTTCTACGTGCTGGATGCGGACTTCCGGATCCTCCGGGAGTTTTCCCTGTCCGACGTATCCGTCGGCAGTGTCACAGCCGCTCCGGACGGTTCCATCTGGTTCGGTACGACATCCGGCGTGCGCCATTTTTCCGGCGATGGTACGCCCCTGCCCGTGCCGGGTGCGCTGGCGGCTGCCACGGCCGGCCGGCACGTGCTTTTCGTGACTTTCCAGGACGATACCTGCATGCTGGGCATCCGGGACCTGGGGATTTTCCGCGTCGCTCCGGACGGGTCGCTCCGCCGGGAATGGGAATACGAATCGCTGGCGGACGTGCAGGAATGCCGCTGCCTGCTGACCCGGGACAACCTCTGGCTGAGCACGAACGGAAGGGAACTGACCAACCTGTACCGACATACCAACGAGCATGGCATCCGGGTGCCCGACAGCTATCCGGCCGACGCGCTCAACATGTTTTACTCGCTCGGAGACGGCCAGCTCCTGGTCGTCACGAACAAAGGCGTGTTCCGCCAACGCATCGCGACCGGGGAGTTCAAGGCCCTCGGCGGGCCCGGGCTGGATGGCGGGGGCAAACTGGGAATCACGCTCCGCGACCGCCGCGGGAACCTGTGGATCCAGTATGACTATGACGAGATACGCCAGTACGTCCCCGAGGGAGACCGGCTCCGGCTTACGGGAACCTGGGACATCGAGCCGACCAACTGCATCTGGGACGATGCGGCCGGAAACGTCCTCCTCCTGCAGGAGAATGCGATCCTCCGATTCGGCAGCGCCGGCCAACAGCCGGTCCGCCTGCCGGTTCCGGCGCATCCGGAGTTCTGGTTCTGCGGGCAGTTTTCCTCCGGGCAGCCTTATTTCCTCGCCGATGAGGATATCTGGCTGCTGGAAGGCGAAGGAGACTTCCGGGCAGCCGGAACGGGCATTCCCGGGCCGGACTGCGTGTGGGAAGACGGCAGCGGGGGCTGGTGGGTAGGTACCCGGCACGACGGCATCTGGTTCTATGATCCCCGCAGCGGGGAATCCCGGCAGATCGACCTGAAGGCGCAGGATGCGGACCAGAGCATCTGTTCCATCACCGGCGACCGGAACGGGAACGTGTGGGCGGCCGCCCGCTTCGATTTCATCCGGATTTCCGACGGAGGAGAAAGCATCATGATCCTCAAGAACCAGGATGTCGTCCATGCGGCCAACAACACCAACAGCACCGTTGTGACGGACAACGGGACCGTCCTGTTCGGCAGCCGCGACAGGCTTTCCTTCTTCCTCCAGAACAACCCTGCGCGGCCTGCCGCGCAGGTCCCCGTCGCATTGGACGGCCTGACGGTCAACGGAAAGACCGTCTCCCTGGACCGGGACCAGCCCCTGGTGCTGGACCACCGGTCCAGGCAGCTGTCCTTCTTTTTCTCCAGCCGCAATTTCAATCCGGGCGTCCGCCCGATCTACCAATACTTCCTGGACGGATACGACGAGGACTGGGTCTATGCCGGCCAGTCGCGCCGCGCCGGCTACTCGGGTCTGCGCAGCGGCCGCTATACCTTCCGCGCCCGCGTGCAGCAGCCGGACGGGAGCTGGGGAACGGATGAACTGGCCGTGGGAATCCGCATCAAGCCGTCGCCCTGGCGGTCCTGGTATGCCATCCTGATCTACACCCTCCTCGGGGCGGGGTTCCTGGCCGTGGTGTTCCGTCAGACGAGGCGCCTGCGCGTCAACCGCGAACGCCTGGAAGTGTCTGAGCAGGAAAAGAACTTGCTTGAACAAATCAGCCAGGAGCGGCTGACTTTCTTCACGGACGTCTCCCACGAGTTCCGCACGCCGCTCTCGCTGATCTACGGACCGGTCAAGGAACTGGCCCAGTCACCGGGCTTATCCGAATCC
This sequence comes from uncultured Bacteroidales bacterium, assembly GCA_947167015.1. Lineage (GTDB taxonomy): Bacteria > Bacteroidota > Bacteroidia > Bacteroidales > UBA932 > Cryptobacteroides. The sequence goes on along the minus strand of CAMVGM010000001.1, from coordinate 92,881 downwards.
GACCGGAAACTGATCGGCATCGTGGACCGTAACGCCGAACGCATGCTCCGCCTGACCGACCAGTTCCTGCACTTCAACCGCTCCCGGGCCACCCGCGACAGCCTCTCCGTCCAGCGTACGGACCTGTCCGTGCTGCTGCTCGGAATGCTCAAGAACTTCGAATATATGTTCGCCCAGAAGAACCTGCGGGTCACGAGCGAACTGCCGCAGGGGTTGATCGTGTTCTGCGACCGGGAGAAGGTCGAGCGCATCGTCTTCAACCTGATCAGCAATGCCGTGAAGTACACGCCGGAACACGGGGCGATCACCGTCAGCGCGCGTCTGGACGGGAAGCAGGCGGTCGTGGAGGTGGCTGATACAGGCATCGGCATCTCACCGGAGAAGGCCGAGCAGGTCTTCGGCCGCTTCCAGCGCCTGGGCGAGAAGGTGGGCGATTCCCTGCCTTCCGGATTCGGCATCGGACTCAATTATGCCCGTCACCTGGCCGAAGTGCACAAGGGCGACCTGACGGTGCGTGCCAACGACCCGATCGGTTCGGTCTTCTCGTTCACCTTCCCGTGGGAAATGGAAGTTTATGCGGACGATGCCGTCTGGCACGATGCCGGTCCCGAAGAGAAGGAAGCGGATCCGGCGGCCGAATCCGGGCCCGGGAACGGCGAGGAGGAGGTCCGTATCCTCGTGGTCGAGGACAACGAGGACATGCGCGAATACATCCGGGGATTCCTCTCCGAGCATTTCAAGGTGATGATGGCCGGGGACGGCGAACAAGCCTGGAAGTGCATCCGGATCAGCGCCCCCGACCTGATCGTCAGCGACGTGATGATGCCCTACAAGGACGGCTATACGCTCTGCAAGGAACTCAAGAACGATCCGGAATACTGTCATATCCCCGTTATCCTTCTCACGGCCAAGGCCGATATGGAGGACCGGCTCCACGGCCTGGACCTGGGGGCGGACGGTTATCTGGGAAAGCCCTTCGACCCGACGTATCTGACGGCCCTGGTCCGGAACCTGCTCTCGAACCGGCGGCGTCTGCAGGGCCTGCTTGCGGACCGCACCTCATCCTCCCCGGCGGCAGATGCGCGGCCCGACGGCCTTTCGGCGCAGGACCGGGCCTTCCTGGACAAATGCTACAGGATCATCGACGAGCACCTTTCGGAGGAGGACTTCGGCGTGACGGCCCTCTCGCTGGAGATGGGCATGAGCCGGACCAGCGTCTTCTCCAAACTCAAGGCGCTGGTCGGCCTGTCTCCGAACACCTTCCTGACCAACTACCGGCTCAACAAGGCGATGGAGTTCCTCAAGACACGGGAATTCAACGTCAGCGAAGTGGGCTACAAGGTGGGATTCGGCACCCTGACCGGTTTCTCCCGTTCGTTCAAGAACAAATTCGGCGTACCTCCGAGTTCAATCTGATCCGCCCGGGAGCGGTGTCCGTCAGAACATGGCGGTCATCCAGCGCATGACGCTGCCTTCGGAATAATCGTCCAGCAGCGGCACCCAGGAGAAGTGGGCGAGCATCACGGGCAGGCCGCAGGCTGCCATATCCTCGTCGGAATACACGCGCAGGCGGTCGTCCTTCGCGCCCAGGCGTTTGCGCGCTTCGATGTAGGAATAGGAACTGGCGATCTTGCAGGTCTGGTCCGAGGCGGCGTGCACGAAATGCATGGGAAGCGCCACGAATGCCTTGGTGTCGATGGGGGAGGGCACCATATCGGTGCCGTTCCATTTGTACACCTTGCCCTGAAAAGCCTTTGCCAGGTCGGCCGCGAACTGGCCAGGGTACTTTTCCTGCACCTGATGGATGGGCACGATGGGATCCATCGGGCAGCAGGGGATGGCTGCCTTGAAGCGATCCGGGAACTGCATCATGAAGCGCATCGTGCAGCCGCCGCCGCTGGAAGCGCCGGCGCAGAAGAGGCGTGAACCGTCCACCTTTCCTTCGGCGATGAGCGTATCGATGAAGGCCATCTGGAGGGCGTTGTTCCGGTCGATGAGTTCGATCTTTTCCGGGAACAGGGAGGCACTGTAGGAGTAGTTGGGATTGGCGATGGCGAAGACCAGCGCGGCGCAGGGGATGCCTTCGGTGGCAAGGGACACCAGGCAACGGTTGGCCGTGGCCACGGTCATCAGGTCTTTGTCATACTCGCCGCCGCCGATCTGCCAGACCATCAGCGGGACGTTCGGGATGGGGTTGCCGTCGGCATCCTTCGGGAGGTGCAGCATATACTCGCGGGTGAGTCCAGCGAAGGAGAAACTGCCGGTGATACAGTCATCCAGCACGGCGATGTGCCGCTCCGTGGCCGTGGCTGCCGTGACGTTGAGGGCGGAGTCGGCGCTGCAGTGTAACTCCCAGGGGATGCGTTTCGTCCAGCCTTCCCTGCTGCCCTCGTAGTTGAAAGGTTCGCCCTGGATACGGATGTGCTTGCCGTCCAGGCCCATGAAGGCCACGATGCCGTCTTCGGCATACTCTGCGGGGGCCTCGCCGGTCTTCACGTCGATGAATCCGCCCGGAGCGTTGCCGGTCAGGTAGAAGTCGGCGGAGTTCAGTCCGCGCAGGGAGGCCGGATTGGCCACGGTGATCTCGATGGCGTCCACTTCGAGGCCGACATCCCCGACATGGGTGAAGACGTCGGTGCGTTCCACGATGGCCTGCGGACGGCCGCAGGCGAAGGCCGTCAGGGCGACGGCAACCAGCAGGATACTCTTTTTCATGCTTGCAAGGATGATTTTATTCAAAACGGGTGACACGTTCGTCGCGGATGACGCCGCTCCAGTTCAGACCGTAGGCAAAGTCGTAGGAATTGCCTTCGGAATCGACGTAGGGGCGCATGTCGTGCGGCACGTCCTCGGCCTGTTCTTCGACCGTACGCATGTCGGCGGGGAGCTGCATCGGCAGCAGGCCGCTGGGTTCTGCCTTCCGGGCCGCCAGGTCGAGCAGGACCTGGTTCTGCACGCCGAAGTGCACGAAGAGCACGTCGGTCCAGGGTTCCACCTCGGCCGGCACGAAGGGACGTGACAGCTGGACGAACACCACGACGGGCTTGTCACCCATCTGTTTCTTGGTGTCGATCACGAGGTCCAGGTCGGCTTCGTTGGTGGTCGTGACCCGTTTCCCTTTATAGGAACGGTTGGTGAACTTTTCCTTCGGGTCGCCGCCTGCCAGGGACACGGTGCGGGCGTAGTCGGCCTTGTAGGGCCGGTACTGCAGCGAGATGGGCACGTAGCCGTTGCCGCCTTTCTTGCGGTCGTCCACGTCATAGCCGCTGCCGCCGGAGGGTTCCTGGATCACCACGAGGGCGAAATCCGCCTCGGCCGGGTCCTCCGCCCATTCGAAGTAGCGCTCCACCACGTCGCGGTCCAGGGGATAGTCCCAGCGGGCGGCGGGGCCTTGCGAGAGGCCGAACATGCCGCGGCTCTGCGGGAAATAGCGTTTCGGCACATAAACCTTCGAAACCTTTGCCGCGGCCGCCCGTTCCGCCTCGGGCCCCGGTTCGTCGAGGACCCCTTCGGGCTTGGCGTTCAGGCCGTTCAGGGCGCCGCCGCGGTTCTTGAGCAGCACCACGGACTTGCGCTGCGCCTGATAGCCCTCGGTCATGAAGCGGGCGTTGCCGACGGTTGCGGCCGCTTCGGCAGGATCGGTGTACGGATTCTCGAAGAGTCCGGTGCGGAAAGAGTTGAGCAGCAGGCGGACGGCGGATTGTGCGAAGCGCTCGCGGGCGCTCTGCTCGCCGAATTCTTCCACCCACATCCGGTAGGCTTCCAGGACGGGGCCCTTGTCGTTGTTGCCGCCGAACTGGTCCACGCCGGCCTTGATGACCTCGTAGTGCCTTTCGGCGACGGTCAGGTTCTCCACGCCCCAGCATTTTCCGTCGAAGTTCTCGATGGCACCGTTGTCCCCGGTGATGCCCCAGTCGGTGCAGACGACGCCGTCGAAGCCGAATTCTCCGCGCAGCAGGTCGGTGATGATGTAGCGGTTATAACTGTTGCCCACGTTCTTGCCGGACGGATCGGCGCCGTAAGAGATGGTGTAATAAGGCATTACGGCCGAAGCGCTCCGCGTGGCGCCGTCCAGTTTGAACGCCCCTTCGGTGAAGGGACGCAGGTGCGTGCGGAAGTTGCCGCCGGGATAGACGGCGTATTTCCCGTAGTTGAAGTGGGCGTCGCGGCCCGCTTCTTCCGGACCGCCGGAAGGCCAGTGCTTGACCATCGCGTTGACGCTCTGCCTGCCCCAGCCGTCCTCGCTGCCGTCCGTGGTCTGGAAGCCGTCCACATAGGCACGCGCCATGGCGACGTCCATCTCGGGATCCTCGCCGAAAGTGCCGTTGAAGCGGCTCCAGCGCGGTTCCGTAGCCAGGTCGATCTGCGGGCTGAGGGCCGTGGCGATGCCGAGTGCGCGGTATTCGGTCGAGGCGACCTCGCCGAACCTGCGCACGAGGGCGGGGTCGAAGGTGGCGGCGAGCCCCAGCGGGGTGGGCCAGAGCGAGATCTTGCCGCCGGAGCCCATGTTGTACTCCGCCGTCGCCCGGGGCTCGTTGCGGGGATCGGAGGAATTGTTGGCGGGGATGCCGTGTCCGAGGGCCTCTACGAAGGCCTGCACGTTGTTGTTCCATCGGGCGGCCACTTCCGGGCTTTCCACGGTGGTGACGAGCACGGCCCGCAGGTTATCTTCTTCCAGGAATTTCCGCTGCCGGTCGGTAATCTCCGGTCCCGGGACGCTCTGGTGCCCGCTGTAGAGCATCAGGCCGGCGATTTCTTCGATGCTCAGCTGGGCGGCGAGGTCCTCGGCCCGCTGCCGGGCGGGCAGGCGCCAGTCTTCATAGACGTCGAGTGCGCCGTTGCGGTTGAGGTCCTTGAAGAGGTAGCCGTCCTGCTCGAGCAGGGGAGCGGAATTCACGCCGAGCGTGGCGCCGCCGCGCTGGACGATGAGCCGGTATCCGTCGGCGGGAACTTCCTGCCATTTCGGGCCGCAGCCCGTGAGCACGGTCGCCAGGACCAGCGGAAGAATCTGGATAAAGCGTTTCATGACAATCGGTTACGGATTACTTTTTCCCCAGGATGTTGTCGATCATTCCGTACTCGAGCGCTTCGGCGGAGGTCATCCAGTAGTCGCGGTCCACGTCGGCGAGCACCTTTTCGTAGGGCTGCCCCGTGCGCTCGGCGAGGATCTCGCAGAGTTCGGTGCGGGTGATCTCGATCTGCTTGGCGGCGATCAGGATGTCCGATGCCTGGCCCTTGGCACCGCCCAGCGGCTGGTGGATCAGCACGCGGGAGTGGGGAAGGGCGGAACGCTTGCCCTTTTCGCCGGCGCAGAGCAGGATGGCTCCCATCGAGGCGGCCATGCCGGTGCAGATGGTCCCGACCGGCGGGGTGATCAGCTGCATCGTGTCATAGATGGCCAGGCCGGCGCTCACGATGCCGCCCGGGGTGTTGAGGTACAGGGAGATGGGCGCCTTGCCGTCCAGGGAAGCCAGGAAGAGCAGCTGCGCCTGGATGATGTTGGCGACGTCGTCGTCGATGGGCACGCCCAGGAAGATGATGCGGTCCATCAGCAGGCGGCTGAAAACGTCCATCGAAGCCACGTTCAGCTGGCGTTCCTCGATGATGGTGGGGTTGATGTAACCGTTCACGGCGGCGGTGTAGCGTCCCAGCGTCGTGGAACTGATGCCCCGGCCCTGCGAGGCGAATTTCTCGAAATCGTTCATATCTAGTGCTTTGGTTGACAGCTTTTCTGCTCAAATATACCAAAATAAATCTGCATTCTTTCAGCCGGGAATGCATCTTTCCGGAAAATGTGTACCTTTATCCGGATGAAAGGGGAAAAACAGACGCGGACGCTGGTGATCCTGCACACGGCGGTGTTCCTCGCCGGATGGACGGGCCTCTTCGGGCGGATGATTTCCCTCGGAGGGCTGCCGCTGGTGTGGTACCGCATCATGGTCAGCGTCTTGGCCCTCGCAGCCGTGCTCGCCGTCCTGGGGAAACTGCACCGCGTCGGGTGGAACGCCGTCCTGCAGATTGCCGCCATCGGCGGCATCCTGGCGCTGCACTGGGTGGCTTTCTATGCCAGCATCCAGGCCTCCAACGTGTCCGTCGGCGTGGCCTGCATCGCCACGTCCTGTTTCTTTACCACGCTGCTGGATCCGCTGATCAACCGGAAACGCATCTCCTGGGTGGAGGTGCTCATCAGTTTCATCGCCATCTCCGGCGTGCTGCTGATCTTCAGCCTCGACATCCGCTTCCGGCTGGGAATCGCGCTGGGACTGTTGTCTGCGGCCCTGTACTCCCTGTTTTCGCTGCTGAACATCAACGTGGCGCGTCGGACCGGGGAGGACAGCGCCCATATGCTGCTGTATGAACTGGTGGGCGGCGTCCTTTTCCTGACGCTGCTGATGCCTTTCTATGCGCGCCTGTTCCCGGACGCCGCCATCGTCCCGGGCGGACGGGATGTCGTTTGGCTGCTGCTCCTGGGTTCTGTATTCACGATCCTGCCTTTCCTGTTCCAGCTGCACGCGCTGCGCAGCCTGTCGGCCTTCACCGTCAACCTGGCCTACAACCTCGAACCCGTTTACAGCATCATCCTGGCGGCAATCCTTTTCGGGGAACTGCAGGAGGTGGGACCGTCTTTCTGGCCGGGCGTCGCCCTGATCGTCATCTCCGTCCTCATCCAGACCCGGCGGGTAGGAGCCGCAAAGGACTGAAAAGGGCAAAAAAAAGACGCCGGTCAGGCCGACCGGCGTCTTTTTGTCAGAGAACTGATTATTGCTTCATCCGCTCGTAAGCGTAGATGGTCGATACCTTGGCGAGGTCGTCGTCGTACCGCAGGACCAGGGTCTTGTCGGTCAGTTCGACGACGTCGAAAGTGCCGGACAGGATCATGTGGTACGTGAGCCCCTCCGAAAGCCAGATCGCCTTTCTGAAGCTGATCTTCTTCTGGGTTTCGTTATAGGTGAACTGGACGGCATCCACATCGACGTCGTCAAGGTCGAGGCTGGTCAGGCTGCCTTTCTTGCCGAGGGCGTGCGGAAAGGGGAATTCGGACAATGTCAGATAGAAATGGACGCCGGAGTAGTCCACCTCCTTGGTGACGTCTCCTTCCGTCTTGTGCGTGATTTTAGTCTCGGTCTTCAGGGCCCAGATTCCGTACAATCCTCCGGTCGAGTCTCCGGTGTGATCGACGCCCTTTTCGCAGGAAACGAACAGGGCCAGGCAGGCGACTGCCGCCATCAGAAATAATTTCTTCATCGCTTTGGTCATTGTTTGTTTCCAAAAAATGCTGCAATTTCCGTTCCACTCCGGACGATGTCAGTCCGGAAAAAGATCTTCGCCGGAAACGCCGGAACAATGAAAATAAAGACTACATTTGTAAATGAACCGTTTGACCGTATCCCTATGAGACGTCTTATCCTCCTGACCCTGAGCCTGTCTTTCTGCCTGTCCGCCGGCGCCACGCGTTTCCTGGACCTCCGGGTCGTCGACAACGAATACCTGATGCTGCACTTCCGCGACGGCGAGGTGCATTACCGCGACGACGGCACGGGCCCGAGCGCCTATCTGGGCCATTCCTTTGCCGAAGGGGACGATACCCTGCTGGTGTTCCTGCCCCGGCTGGATGCGCTTGCGGCGGCCAGTGCCGGGGACTGGACCGTCAGTTCCGCGGACGACCGCGCGTTCGGTACGCGCCGTCCCGTCGCAGTCTGGCGCAAGAGCAAGCCGATGAATACCGACCATACGCTCACCAGCGAACTGGACCACTGGATCTTCCTGCAGCTGCCGCAGGCCATGCGGCAGGGCTGCCGCTACACCGTGAACATCCCGCGCGGGGTGGGAGCCGACAGGGAATCGGCCGAGATCCTGTTCGACTGCTGGACGGCGCAGTCGGAGGCGGTCCACGTCAACCTGCTGGGCTATGTGCCGCAGGAGACCGTCAAGGCGGCGGACCTGTACCTGTGGCTGGGGGACGGCGGTGCCCGCGATTACGGCGCCTTTGTCGGGCGGCGCGTCTATCTGTATAACGTGCGGACGTGCGAAGCCCGGCTCGCCGGGGAGGTCCGGCCCTGGAAGCCGGCGGAGGACAGCGCGCGTGAAGCGGGCGGCAAGGACCTGACCGGCTCGGCCGTGTGGGCCGTGGACTTCCGAGGCAGCGTTCCCGGCCGTTACCGCCTGGTGGTGGAGGACGTGGGCTGCAGCATGGACTTCGACATCTCGCCCGACATCTATTACGAACCTTACCGTTTCTCCGTGCGCGGATACTACTATATGCGTCTGGGCGAGCCGGCCGACCCGCGCATCGTCCCGGTCCCGCGCCAGCCGCGTTTCGTGCCCGGCGAGGATCCGGCGGGCTTCGTCGTGTACAAGACGGACCTGCAGCCCTGGCACCCTGACTGGCGCAAGCTGCGGGGCGATGTCTGGGACGAGCCGCACTTCAAGCCGGCCGAAGCGTCGGCTTTCTGGCAGCACCGCCTGCCCGGCAACCCGGTCAATCCGGCGGCGCGCGGCGGGCATTCCGACGCCTTCGACTGGGACCGCCATCTCGCACACGTGAGCAATATCTACGATATGCTGCTGCCCTACCTGCTGACGGGCGGGCGCCTGTCGGAGGACGGCCTGGACATCCGCGAGAGCGGGAACGGCATCCCGGACCTGATCGACGAGGCGCGCAACGAGGTGGATTTCTTCCTGTCCATCCGGGACGGGGAGGCTTATTCGCAGGGCGTGACGAACCCCGACAAGGACTGGAAGATGATGTTCCAGGCGGGCTGCACCACGATGGCCGCCTGGGCGAACGCCGCCAACTGCGCGATGCTTGCGGAGGCGTTCCGCGTGCAAGGAAACGCGGCGCTGCGGGATTTTTACACGACAGAGGCCGTGAAGGCCTTCCGTTATGCCGAGCGGCAGGAGGACCGGCAACTGGACGAGTTCCAGGGCATCGGCAACGAGCGGATGCGCGGGCGGGATTTCCGCCAGATGGCGGCGGCTTTCCTGTACAACCTGACCGGCGACCGTGCCTGGGAGGATATCCTGGCGGCGGAGTGCGCCGTCACGGCGCCCGACACGCGGATCATCGAACAGAGCCGCAACGGCAGCTGGTACCAGCTCTGGGGCGTGGCCGCCTACCTGACCTGCCCGCAGAAGCGGCACTATCCGGAACTTTACGAAAAGATGTGTGCCGCCGTGGCCGCCCAGGCGCACGCCGATCACCTGGACCGCTGGCCGGAGCGTCCGTCCCGCCGCAGCAGCGCCGATCCGCGCTGGCAGACCTCCGAAAACCTCCAGCTGGTGATGCTCCTGCACCACATCAGCCAGGATCCCGCGGAGCGCCTCGCCTGTGAGCAGGCGATGTACCAGGAGGCGGGCTGGGGCCTGGGCCGCAATCCAGGCAACATCGTGGAAATGACGGGCTTGGGGCAACGCCATATCACAGACTGCTATACCACGGGCCGCAATGACGGCACGCCCGGGTCGCACCCCGGCCAGACCCCCTTCAACGGGACGGAAACCTGGTCGCGGGGCGACGGCGGCGATGCGCAGATCTTGCTGCGCCGCTGCTATCCGGACTGGAATACGGGCGGCTGGCCGCGCCAGGAGTCGTTCTTCAACCAGCGTTATATGTGGGTGAACGGCGAATTCACGCCGCGTGAGACGATGCGCGGCAAGATGGCCTTGCTGGCCTACCTGTACGGCATCCGCTAGATCCGCCGCAGGCACCAGGCGAAGGCCCGTGCCAGGCGGCCTTCGTTGTCGGTGAAATGGTTGCCCTGCTCCCACACCAGGGTGCAGTGTTCCGGACCGATCTGTTCCTGCAGCAGTGCGTAATGCGCCCGCAGGTTGTCTCCGACGCGGGCGATGGCCTGATTCTTTACCTGCTCCTCCCGGTCTCCGAGACTGAGGTAGATGTCTTCCGCCAGTGGAACGTGCTTCCTGGCAAACGGCAGCCAGCCGTGGATCCAGACGGAAGGGGAGGCGGCCGCCACGGCCTGGAACGTGTCCGTCTGCATCGACGCCCAGAGGGCGAACAGCCCGCCCAGGGAGTAGCCGCCCAGGATGAGGGGCAGGGGACCGAAGCGCTCCCGGAGTTCCGGTACCAGCGCCGAAAGGAGGTACTCCAGCGTCTCCTGGCCGTGTTTTCCGGCTTCCGGATCCCGGGAGACGTTCCCGTCCCACCAGGGCATCAGGCCGACAGTCCAGTCTTCCAGCTCGACGGTTGCCAGCACGGACGGTACGCCGGACAGTTCCGCGATCATCCCGGCCTCGGCCGCGAGCGTGGCGGTTTCGTGCCGTGCGGACGGCTGGATCAGGAGGCAGGCGGGGGCGTCCGGAGCGAACAGGCGGCATTTCCGGCCGCCTAGGCAGATTTCTTCCATATGACAAAGTTATTCATTTTCCGACAATCGGGAAAGAATCCGTATCTTTGCACCCCTATGGAGATAGCGCTGCACGGCCATTACGGATACAGGCGGCTGGCCGTATCCTCGATTCCCAGCATCCTGATGATGCTCGTGGAAAGCATATACGGCGTGGTGGACGGCCTGTTCGTCTCCAATTTCGTGGGGACTTCGGCCTTTGCCGCGCTGAATATCATCTGGCCTGCGGTCATGCTGGTCGGCGCGCTCGGGCTGATGGTCGGAACCGGCGGTTCTGCGCTGGTATCCAAGACGATGGGAGAGGGTGACCCGGCGCGTGCCAGCGCCGTCTTCAGCATGCTCATCCGCTTCACGGTCATCCTCTCGCTGGTGTTCATGGTCCCGCTGCTGGTGTTTATGGAGCCGCTGGCGCGCCTGCTCGGCGCGGAAGGGGAGACGGTCCGCCTGTGCGTCGTTTACGGCGGCATCTGTACGGTCGGCCTGCCGCCATACATGCTCCAGTTGTGTTTCCAGTCGTTCTACATGACGGCGGAACGGCCGCAGTTGGGGACGGTGATGTCGCTTGTAGGCGCCGTCACGAACATGGTGCTGGATGCATTGTTCATCGTGGTGTTCAAATGGGGCCTCGCCGGGGCGGCGGCAGCGACGACGCTTGCCAGCTGCGTCAGCGGCATCTTCCCGCTGTGGTATTTCTCCAGCCGCCGCAACCGCAGTTCACTCCGCCTCATCCGCGCCCGGTCCGAGCGGGAACCGCTCCTGCAGGCCTGCAGCAACGGCCTCTCGGAATACGTGGGAAACATCTCCTGGAACGTCCTGGCCATCTGCTATAACCTGCAGCTGCTCAGGATGATGGGGGAGGCCGGCGTGGCGGCCTATGCGGTGCTGCTCTATTACGGATACATCTTCGCCGCGGTCTTCTTCGGCTTCAACATCTCGGTCACGCCCATCATCGGATATAATTACGGGGCGGGGAACCGGGCGGAATTGAAGAGCCTGCTCCGGCATTCAGTGACCCTGCTGCTGGCGCTGGGAGCCCTGATGACCCTGGTTTCGGAACTGTCCGCCGGACCGGCCGCCCGGCTCTTCGTCGGCTATGATCCCGAACTGACTGCCTTGACGAAACACGCCATCCGGCTGTATATGCTCAGTTTCTTCATCGCCGGATTCAACCTGTTCATCTCCGCCTGGTTCACCGGCCTGGGCAACGGAAAGGTCTCCGCCGCCGTTTCCTTTATCCGGAACCTGGTGTTCGAACTGGGTTTCGTCTTCCTGCTGCCGGCGCTCCTGGGCCCCGACGGCATCTGGCTGGCGGTGGACGCCGCAGACGTCTGCTGCTGCATCCTTGGCGTCACCCTCATCCTGGCCTACCGCAGGCGCTACGGCTATTGAGCCGTCAGTCCAGTTTCACGGCCGTGCCGGAGGCGGTGACCATCAGCATGCCGCCGTTCTCGCCCAGCACTTCGTAATCGAGGTCGATGCCGATCACGGCGTCGGCGCCGAGCCGCCTGGCGCGGTCTTCCATTTCCTGCATGGCCTGCGTGCGGGCCGTAATGAGTTCCTCTTCGTACGAGCCGCTGCGGCCGCCGATGATGTTGCGGACGCTCGCAGCGAAATCGCGGATGAAGTTCACGCCGGAGATGACCTCTCCGAAAACGACGCCTTTATACTCGGCGATGGTCCGGCCTTCGATGGCCGGGGTGGTCGTAAGGATCATAAATGTAAGAATCAATCTAACTGTTGGCAAAGATAGGAAAGATATTCCTACCTTTGCCTATGTCAGGACGAAAACTGGAATATGGTTACCCTCATCCTCATTGCCGTCACGGCCGTCGTGAGCCTGTTCTGCTTCTACCGAGGCGGATTCGATGCGCTGAAGTTCAACGCCTATGCGGTGTGGCACCGGAAACAATGGTACCGGATGTTCTCCTATGCCTTCGTACACGGAGGCTGGGGACATCTGATCTTCAACATGCTCACGCTCTACTTCTTCGGCGATGTCGTGGAGAAGAACTTCGCGGCGGCTTTCGGCGACGTGACCGGTGTCATCCTGTACATCGTCCTGTACGTCACCGCGATCGCCGTATCCACCACGGGCGACCTGATCAAGTATCGGGACGACATCAGTTACAACGCGGTAGGCGCTTCGGGTGCCGTTTCCGCCGTCCTTTTCGCGTCGATCCTCTTCGATCCGAAAATGGGGATCTATATCTATATGATTCCCATCCCGATCCCCGGATTCATCTTTGCCCCGCTGTACCTGCTCTACTGCTGGTATATGGCAAAGCGGAACGCCGACAACATCGGACATTCCGCTCACTTCTGGGGCGCCGTTTACGGCTTCCTGTTCCCCCTGGCCTGCAATCCTGCGATATTCGGGTTTTTCCTGAGTCAGCTGCAGAGATAGCATATCGATGCCTTAGACAATATGCAACGACCCGGCAGCGAAGAGCACCAGGTAGCCCAGCACGATGCTGATCAGGCCGATGATGACGCCCATCCGCGCCATGTCCTTCTGCTGGATCATGTTGGTGGCGTAGGCCAGCGCGTTCGGCGGCGTGGAGATGGGCAGGATCATGGCGCTGCTGGAGGCGATGGCCACGCCGATCAGCACGGTGGACGTGCCGCCGACACCTGCGAGCTTGTCGCCCATGGCCGTGCAGACCACGACGAGGATGGGCATAAGCAGCGCGGCGGTGGCGGAGTGCGAGATGAGGTTGGACAGGCCGTAGCACAGCAGGCCGGACAGGAGGACGATCAGCAGGGGAGAGAAGTCGCCGAACGGAATGGCGCGGACCACCAGGGCGGCGAGGCCGGAACCGTTCATGGCATAGCCCAGGGCGAAACCGCCGGCGACCATCCAGATGACCGACCAGTTGATCTCTTCCAGGTCGTACTTGGAGATGATGCCGGCCATGGCGAAGACCGCGAAGGGGATGAGCGCGACCGTGTAGGTATTGATGCCGGTGAAAGAGTCCATCATCCAGAGGAGGATGGTGATGATCATCGTGACAATGACCAGGGTAGTCTCCTTGCCCCGTTTCATTTCGCCTTCGATCTTCAGTTCGATGGTCTTCTGGGTGAAGGGGAAGATCTTCTTGAGCAGCATCCACGCGATCAGGATCAGGACGATCACCAGCGGCACCATGAAGAGCATCCACTGGCCGAATCCGATGCCCAGGTCCAGGCCTTCCGGATCGTTCAGGTACTTCAGCGCGATGGTGTTGGGCGGGGTGCCGATGGGGGTGCCCATGCCGCCCAGGTTGGCGGCGATGGGGATGCTGAGCGCCATCGCGGTCCGGCCCTTGCCCGCCTCCGGAAGCTGCTTGAACACAGGCGTGAGGAAGGTGAGCATCATGGCCGTCGTGGCCGTGTTGCTGATGAACATGGAGAACAGGGCGGTGACCAGCATGAAGCCCAGCAGGATGTTCTCGCTCTTCTTGCCGAAGGGGGTGAGCAGCACGCGGGCGAGGTGCACGTCCAGGCCGGTCTTGGTGGTGGCGATGGCCAGGACGAAGCCGCCGATGAAGAGCATCACCACGGGGTCGGCGAAACTGGCCATGACCTGCTTGTAACTGAGGAGCTGGCCGGCCGTGGCGGGCTCGCAGATCCATTTGATGCCGGAATCGGAGGTGCATAGCAGCAGCAGGACCATGATGGAGACCGAAGTCGCCCAGGCGGGCACCAGTTCGAACACCCACATCAGCGTGGCATAGACGAAGATGGCGATGATTCTCTGCTGGACCTGCGTCAGGCCGTCGATGCCGAAGGATTCCGTGGGCAGGAGCCAGAGGACGAGTACGATGGCGGCCACGAAGATGAGGCCGAAGCTTTTCTTCTTTATAACGGAGAGGTTGAATCTATTGTTCTGACGCAACTTGTGCATCTGTTCAACCAGGTTGAAACCGGTAAAATTCTTGAACATGGTATCGTTACAATTGCGTGAATAGATTATTCGTAAGCGAAGCGGATGTCCACGGGGATCCCGGCGTTCTCCAGGACCCGCTTGTCGGACAGGCTCTCGGGGCCGGCCACCCCGTATTTGGCAACCCAGGCGTGAGCCGCTTCGACGTCACCGTGGGCCTGGATCCGGAGGATCTCGGCGCCGAGGTCTTCGAGGGCCTGCCAGGTCTTGTCGTAATCGATGCTGTAGCGTCCGGAAGGATTCCAGGTAATGGCCTTGCTCTCAAGCAGGTAGTTATAGACGACGATGTTGGCGATGCCGGTGGGGTCCGCCGCTCCGAAGCGGGTGGAGCGGATGGTGTTGGTGACGAAGGTGGTAAGCACGTCTTCCTTCTGGAAGAGCGCCGTGATGTGGTAGGCCTCCGCCTCCTGGGCGCAGAGCCAGGTGCCGAGGACGTTGGATTTGGCTTTCTCCAGGATCAGGGCTTCGCCCGCGAGCGCCTCGGCGACCGTGCCCTTTCCGTTCACGGTCTCCTTTACGCCCAGGCCCTTCGCGATTTCGCGGAACACGATGATCCAATAGAAGGCGCCGGCGTCCACGTGGGGCTGATAGACCTCCTCCAGCAGCGCGCTGCCCACGGGGTGGACCGTGCGGTTGAATTTCTCGCGGATGATGTTGTCGAAGATGATGGTGCGGGTGCCCAGTTCCTCCTGCACTTTCGTATCATAGGGGAAGTTGATGCCGATGACCTTGTAGCCCGCGTTGGTGTAGCCGCTGCAGTAGAGCACGTTGCAGGAGAAGATGTCGGACTCGGCGCCCGGGACGAACGCGTGGTTGGCCGGGTCTCCGGGCAGCAGGTCCTGCAGTTCGGGGATGCGGGCGGACAGGGCGTTCAGTTCTTCGGTGCGCTGGAGGTTCTTCAGGAGGACGTAGGCGCCGTAGGAGGCCTTGGTCCCGTACAGGGCGTCGTCCTGGGCCTCGATGGGGCCGATGACGAGGTCCATCTTGCTGTCGTTCATCTCCAGCCAGGCCTTGTAGGCGTCGTAGTAATTATCCGACTTGAGGCCTTCGATCATCTCCAAGAGATAGTGACGGACGCTCTCCTTGATGGTGACGTCCGCCGCCCGGTGCAGGTATTCTTCGATCTTGGCGATGGGTTCGGCGTATGCGTCGTGATACCAGACGGTCTTCAGACTGCCGTCCTCGCCCCGCCGGACGAGCGTATAGGGGCTGTTTTTGTCCGGATCGTTCCAGGCGCGGAACTCTTCTGCGGTCAGGTCCGCGGGATAGAAGCAGGCGCCGGCGGGCTTGGCGTCATAGCCCGGCAGGAAGGTCTTCCCGTCGATGCGGTCCCAGGGGCCGTAGTTGATGCCGGCGTACAGTTTCCCGGCGGGATCCGGGAGGGAGGCGAGGAACGCCTCGCCGTCACCGAAGTACTGCTGCCAGTAGATCTTGTCCACCTCGTCGGCGGCCATCCTGTACAGCCTCAGGACTTCTTTCCCGTTGTCGGTGATGCCCGTCAGGTCCGGAGCCGGGATGGTCACCAGGGCATAATTCTCTACAAGTCTTTCCACGTTTGCCGTGTTTCGGGTGCAGGAAACGACGGCCAAGGCGAGGATCGACAGAACAACTGTGATATTCTTCATGTTGGATGCTTTAAAAGAATTCACAAAGATAACTACAAATCAGAGGTTTTGTCGGGGTTGAAGGCTTGTTTTTATCAAAAAATGACAGAGGCTGCCGGCCTCTGTCAAAAATATACCACCCGGCTGGCTTTCCAGCGGATGTCGGAGATGAGATCAGAGAATCAAACGGACCTTCCCAGGTACTCATCCCAGAAGCGTTCCGAGTCGCCTCCGCATTCGTCCAGCAGCAGCGCCAGGAACAGGGCCTTCTGTTTTGCGGCATATTGCTCCGACCGGTCGTCTTCGGCAAACATGCGGAGGGTGACGATCCGATATCCTTCGGCTGATTTCTCGTACCGGGCCTCGAAGACGCAGAGGCCTGACCAGCTGCGATAGTAGCGGATCCACGCCTCGTCGCAATACATGAACCAATGGTCTTCCATCACCTCGGGGATGTGGCCGAGGGAGATGATCGCCATCTGGGCATCGCTGAGCGCGAAGTCCATCGGCAACTCAAGGGGCCGGTCCTGCATCGGCTCCGTTTTCCAGCTTTTGGCCGTGGCCTTCTTTTTCTTCTCAGGATTGAAGTCCTTGCCTTCCAGGCGCTTGTTCGAATCTCCCAGCCCCATCTGCCACATCAGGAGGGCTTCTTTCGCCTCTACCTTCTCGGTCTCGCCCAGTTGTCCGTAGGCGGAGTTCTTCCGCATGGCTTCCAGGATGCTCACGAAGCGCTCCGGCAGCAGATTGACCGCTTGGTCGGCCCAGGCCGTGGGTACGCCGCCGTACCAGGCTTCCGCGATGCCGCCGGTGATGCACGCGAGCGTGTCGCTGTCGCCGCCCAGGGAGACCGCCTTGCGGATGGCGTCCTCGAAGTCGCTGCTGTCCAGGAAGCAGATGATCGCCTGCGGCACGGTGCCCTGGCAACTGTCTTCCCAATGATATTTCTTGCGCCATTGCTCCCAGGTCTGGTGCAGGTCGTAGCCGTAGGCGGATTCGATGTGCCGGCGGATATTTTCCTTCTCTTTCCCGTTGCGGGCCAGCCAGATGGCCGCCGCGGTGGCCTGGGCGCCTTTGATGCCCTCGGGGTGGTTGTGCGTGATGGCAGCAGAGACGGCGGCCACCCGTTCCGTTTCTTCCAAACTGTCGAAGCACCAGCCGACCGCGCTCACGCGCATCGCGGCGCCGTTGCCCCAGGAGCCATAGGGATGCCGCCCCGTCTTGGACCGGTATGGTAGTTCGCCGTAACGGGAGTCATAGTTCCTGAGCAGCTTCGGGGCGAAGAGCCAGGTCTGGAAGCCGCCCCCGTAGCCACCCGTCGGGTGGGGATAGTCGCGTGCCAGGCTGACCATGGCGTCCTCCAGTCCCTGGTAACTGTGCTCCGGGTCGTCCAAGAGCCACTTGGCCACGGCAAACGAGATGATGCTGTCGTCCGTAAAGTCGCTTTTGGGGCCGAACGGAACGAAATTGTAATCCCGGGTGTTGTCGAATTCGTAGACCGATCCGACGATGTCGCCTATGACTGCTCCTAACATGGCTTGGTGGTGTATTATTTCTTCAGGATGGTGACAAGCTGTTCCACGATGCCCGGGGCCGGGCAGCCGGGATAGCCTTTCAGCATCAGCAGGCACGCCAATTCTCCCTGGTCGTAGTGGTTATGGTCCCGGAAACAAGAGATGATGGCCTGGGCCGCAGCCTCGGGTGAATCATATCCGTTTGCTTGATAATCAATGACATAAGCGTTAAATATGGCGTCGGCGTTCTGCCCGATCTCGACAAATCCCAGATAGCAGGGGTCGTTTTGCGAGCGCTGTTCCGCCACCTTCCGCACGATGACGTCGTATGCGTCCCGGCGATAACTGTCGAAGGTGTGGGTCTGCGGATCGTAACCTGTCGTGTGCTTGCTGACCGCGCCGTGAGGCGTATATGAATTGAGGATGACGCTGGCTCCCATCGCTTCGGCGGCGTCCAGATAATAGTTTACGTCTTCCTCGAAAGTGGCATTCATCCCATTGGTCCCGTTGTTGCCCAGCATCACGATGTCTCCGGGGCAGATGTCGAGCAGGACCGCTGCGAGCTTTCCCTGCTGATAGTAGGTGCGGAGATTCCGGCCGCCGGCTCCCTGGTTGCCGAAATCGCACAATTCGGCAAGTGCCGGAAAACCGGTGCCGAGGAGCCGTTCAAGGTTCCAGGCCCAGGACCCGGAACTGGCAGAGGTCGAATCCCCGATGTGGTGGACCTTGGGTTTCGCGCGGCGCTCGGGTTTCGGCATTTTGACGAGCTGCACGTCTTCGATCCTGGCTTCTCCCTCGTCGATGGGGGCGATGCGCAGGTCGAACACGTCCCGCGGGCAGGCAACCAGCAGGGTGTCGGTACTCATCGCATCGTGCCGTCCCAGGACATAACCGGCCAGGTCGCCGTTCACATATCCCGTAGAGAGTACGCCCTGGTAGGTGACCTCGACCCGGTAAATGTTTCCTTTCTCGACACTGGCCTCGAATTCCGCGCCGTCGATGGCTTCTCTTGCATCAAGGTTGAGAGAAATCGCGCAGAGCGCGATCGCGCCCATCAAATGAATATGTTTCATATTAATTTCGTATATTGCAGAGTATTAAAACAGTTTTATGAACAAATATACAATTTCCGTGGCGATTTCGCTACTTTTTGCTCTGGCGGCCTTTGCCCAGCAGTCGAACGTGAACCTCAGCTATAACCCTCAGAAAGACACGGAGGGGCTGATTCCTTTCAGCGCGAACCTGAATTCTCCGCAGGTGAATGACGACCATACCGTCATTTTCCGGCTCCGGGCCCCGAAAGCGGAGTCCGTCGCCCTCTCGGGCGCGATGACCACGGTCATGGGCGTCCGCGGGAACATCCCTTTTACCAAGGGAGAAGACGGCATCTGGACCCTCACCATCGGCCCTCTCCCGGTCGATATGTACCAGTACAATCTCGTCGTCGACGGCGTGAGCATGGCCGATCCCAATAATACCTATGCCGCCTTTACGGCGATGCCTCCTTACAGCGAGCTCATCGTCCACGGCGACGGCCCGTCCTGGTGGGACGCGAAGGATGTGCCTCACGGAGCCGTCACCCGTCATATCTACTACAGCCCCGTCACCAAAGGGGAGCGTGAACTCTATGTATATACCCCTCCTCAGTATAATCCCAAGAAGAAATACCCCGTCCTTTACCTGATGGGCGGAAGCGGCGAACTCCCGTCAAACTGGATGTATGACGGACGCGTGAATTTCATCATGGACAACCTTCTCGCGGAAGGGAAAGCGGAACCGATGTTGATCGTCCTGGTGAACAACCAGGTCATTCATCGCAATCATCCCCAGCACGCCGAGCTCACCTTCGATATCATGGAGCGTGAGTATCGCCAGGCCATCATCCCCTTCATCGACAGCCATTACAAGACCATCGCAAATCCTCACGGCCGCGCCATCTCCGGTCTCTCGATGGGGGGCCGTCACACCATGTTCGTTGGCCTGAAGTCGCTGGATCTCTTTGCGAACTTCGGTGTCCTCAGCGCGGGTGACAACACGCCCGAGCAGACTCTCGGCGAATTCCTCAATGACCCGAAAGCCAATGACAAGGTGGATTATCTGTTCATCGGGCAGGGCGGCGCGGAAGAGAAGGGCATGTTCAATATGCGTGTCAAGGGCTTCCGGGATGCGCTCGACAAGCACGGAATCGAGTATGAGTATTTCTGTATCGGTGAGACCGGTCACGACTGGTCGACCTGGAGGCATCTCCTCTATTACGGATTCCTCCCGAAGCTCTGGAAGAAATAAACAAGAAAACCTCCGGCCGAACCGATTAACCATCAATATTTGCCGATATCGGCAAGAATTATTATATTTGTATCGAGGATATGATAACTCTTGCCGATAGAATGGACTTCATTACAGTCAGTCAATATGCAGATATGCACGGGCTTTCAGAAAGGACTGTGCGGAACTGGTGCAAAGCAGGAAAAATGCAAGGGGCCTTCCTTTCGGGGAAGACTTGGATTATCCCTGCCGATGCTGCATTGCCCCAAAAAGGAAAACCGAAAATTTCTCCGCTCCTGAAGCGGCTCCGCGAAGAGAAGGAAGGCCGGATCAGCGGGGGCATCTACCATCGCACCCAGATTGACCTGACCTATAATTCCAATCACATCGAAGGAAGTCGTCTGACCCATGACCAGACCCGATATATCTTTGAAACCAATACGATTGGGGTTGTCGATGAGGCCGTCAATGTCGATGACATCGTGGAGACATCGAATCATTTCCGCTGCATCGATCTGATTATCGACAGGGCGGAGGAAAAAATATCGGAAAGTCTTGTAAAGGATCTTCATCGGACGCTGAAAGCCGGGACATCCGACAGCCGGAAAGACTGGTTCCATGTGGGTGACTACAAGAAACTGCCCAACGAGGTGGGTGGCCGGGAGACGTGTCCGCCGGAACAGGTCCATATGCGGATGAAAGCCCTGCTCTCGGAGTACAATGCCAAAAAGGAAAAGACGCTGGAGGACATTATCGACCTTCACCAGCGGTTTGAATTGATCCATCCCTTCCAGGACGGTAATGGCCGTGTGGGACGGCTTATCATGTTCAAAGAATGCCTGGCGTATGGAATTGTTCCGTTTATCATCACCGATGACCTGAAATGGTTCTACTACAGAGGCTTAAACGAATGGGGACACATAAATGGATATCTCACCGACACCTGTTTGGCCGCTCAGGACAACTATAAGACGCTTCTCAAATACTTCAAGATCAAGTACTAGCAAGTCTCTCAATAAGGATTAAAATAACCTCCCACTTGGGGAGGATAAATATTCTTCCTCGTTAAAGATGGGAAACAACCCATATAAGTTATTCATTATCAATAAGTTGGTTTGTGTTCAAAAACTCCGGGAAGCCACTGGGTAGTGAAGAGCCTTTAAATGCCACTAATCAGACATAGAGTAGAGAGACCTTATTCTAATAATGTGTACCTTTGTGAAAACCCTAAGAAACTATAAGAATAGTTTTGCCAAATGAAAAGCCATTTCCTCATAATAGCACTTGTTCTTTCAAGCCTCTTATCCTTGTCGGCCCAGACAAGGTTAGGTACAACCCCCAGGATTATCAATAGGGCTGATAACCACTACTACGAATTGGATAGTCTACTCTTAGGAGAAGAGTATTCCAAGCAAGTGTTTATGGGATTTGCTATGTTAACAAAGAATGCATTCGGCAATAATGCTTGTCTTCGATCGAACTATGATTTTGCAAATAAGAATGCTGAATTAGTATATCTTGTAGTCAATCGGGATGAACGAGTGAGAAAAGGTCAGAAGATTGTTACCACCTATAGATGCTCTATCTCTGATGAAACATTCCTCGCTTTGAATGATTTGTTCACAGATGCCGTATATGCCTCAATTCCCGGAAGTATTGTTTATGGTGCAGATGGTGTACTATACGAATTTCTGTCCGGAGAGTCTTTATCGGCGGAGTGTTGGTGGCCCCAGTTACATAGTGATAGTAACTGTGCTCGCCTGGTTTCTCTTATTGAGAAAGTCGAGATTGCCGTTCGAGATGATGATTCTGAATCAATCGAAGGACTGAGACCTGATATTCTAAGCCTTTCGATAATATTCAAACAACTTAGGGCAGCATCGACAATTAGTGATTAGTTGAACCTTTGTCCATTGAAAAGAGCAAACTGTTTTTCCATCAACTATTCCTTTTCTTTCCTGGATAGTCCCAAAATGTGGTTTATAACCCCTATCTGACAATTAAAGCAGTGGATAGTTCCACTGCTTAATTCATAATCCATTGATTGTCAATGGTTTATTTTCTGAGCAAACTGTTTAGTACTCCTCTTCGTTAAAAAAGAAGTCATCTTTGGTCGGGTAGTCGGGCCAGATGTCCTCGATGGTTTCGTATATCTCGCCTTCCTCTTCCAGCTCTTCCAGGTTCTCGATCACCTCTTCGGGGGCGCCGGAACGGTTTGCATAGTCAATGAGTTCTTCTTTGGTTGCCGGCCACGGAGCATCGTCCAGGCTGCTTGCTAGTTCGAGTGTCCAATACATAGTCGTATACCTAATTAGTTGGGTTAATTCGCCGCAAAAATAGAAATATTTTCGATATGTATTCCTCTTTTGAAAAAAAAGTTATCAACAAGCAAAAACAGATGCTGCACGGCGTGGCCTAAACGATTGATTATCAAGTGTTTTTCCAGCTCATGCGGAAGGCGTCCCCAAGAATCTCACGGACCTCGCCGAGCAATTTCGGATCGGGTTCGGTGGCAATGAATTCCAGGTTGGCCCGGACGTTCCCGGCGCGGGTGGTCGAGAAGAGCGTGGAGGCGATGCGCGGCTCCCGCACGGAGAACTCCATCGCCAGGCGCTCGATGGGGTAGCCGGCGGCGCTGCAGTGGGCGGCGGCGCGGCGGCAGGCCTCCTGCAGGGGAGCAGGAGCCGGGTGCCAGTCGGGGGCCCCGCGGCCGGAGAGCAGGCCCATCGACAGCGGGCTGGCGTTGATCACGCCGATGCCGCGCGCTTCGAAGAAGTCGAGGAAGTCGAGAAGCTTGTCGTCGCATAGGCAGTAGTGGCAGAAGTTCAGCACGGATTCCACCGTCCCGGCCGGGGTGTGTTCGACCACGTATTGCAGGTTCTCGAGTTGGAGGTCCGTGATGCCCACGTGCCCCACGACGCCCTGCTCCCGCAGTTCCACCAGGGCGGGGAGCGTCTCCGCGCACACCTGGTCCAGGTCGGCGAACTCGATGTCGTGGACGTTGATCAGGTCGATGTAGTCCACCCCGAGCCGCTCCATGCTCTCGAACACGCTGTCGTGCGCCCGCTTGGCGGAATAGTCCCAGTAGTTGACGCCGTCCTTGCCGTAGCGGCCCACTTTCGTGGAGAGGATGTACTTCTCCCGCGGAATCTGCCGCAGGGCCTTGCCCAGCACCATTTCAGCCTTGAGGTGCCCGTAGTAGGGGGAGACGTCGATGAAGTTGATGCCGCCCTCGATGGCGGCGAACACGGCCTGGATGCCGTCTTCCTCCCGGAGGGAATGGAAGACGCCGCCGAGGCTCGATGCCCCGAAGCCCAGCGCGGAAAGGCGCAGGCCGGTCTTGCCTAATTCTCTGTATTCCATTGCGTAAGGATTCTGTAAACCTTGCCGGGGTTGGCGTCCCAACGTTCGAGGGCCTCCTGGGCCTCGCCGGGCTGGACGATACCGGAAATGAAACTGCCGAGAGGGAGTCCGCCCTGGCGGACGCGCCGGATGACGGCTTCGAAGTCGGACGGGGTGGCGTTGCGCGAGCCGAGCACCGCGAGTTCTTTCTTCACGATGAGCCCGGTGGGGAGTTCGACGTCGCCCTTGGCATAGCCGATGCAGACCACGCGCCCGCAGAAGTCCACCCGCTCGATGGCGAGCCGGTAGGTTGCGGGGGCGCCGACGGCTTCGATGACGACGCTCGGGGCGGGGAGGTCGCACCATTCCGCCGCGGTATTATAGGTGAAGGCGGCTCCCAGGTCGCGGGCAAGGGCGAGTTTCTCGGGGTCCAGGTCGGCGGCGATCACGGTGGCGCCGCGCCGGACCGCGCGGATGACGGCACCCAGGCCGACCATGCCGCAGCCGATGACCAGCACGGTGTCGGTATCGGCCACGCAGCCGCGGGCGACGGCGTGGAAGCCGACGCTCATCGGCTCGATGAGAGCGGCGTCCTGCACGGAAATGCCTTCGGCGGGGATGATCTTCTGCCAGGGGAGGGCGATGTATTCGCGCATCGCACCGTCGCGCTGCACGCCCAGGGTCTCGTTGTTCTCACAGGCGTTGTAGCGGCCTGCCCGGCAGGAAGCGCAACTGCCGCAGTTGGTATAGGGGTTGACGGTCACGACCTGCCCGGGCTGGAAGCGGTCGGGCACGCCGGGGCCGGTGGCGGCGATGACGGCGCCGATCTCGTGACCGGGAATGACGTCGGGCTTCGCCATGGCGTTGCGCCCGCGGAAGGTGTTGAGGTCGCTGCCGCAGAAACCGACGTAGTGCAGCCGGAGCAGGATTTCGCCGGGTCCGGCGACGGGCTCCGGCAGGTCGATCACGCGGACCTGCCGCGGCTGGGGAATCTGTAATGCTTTCATTCTGACATATTTTTGATGTACGGAAGTTCGGGGAGATCGTGGAAGCCATAGAAGCCCATGGCGTTGCCACCGAGGAAGGCGGCCTTTTCTTCCGGCGTGAGTTCCGGGCTCTTGAGCACGAAGTCGTAGGACATCCGGTAGGTGATGGCGGTGATGGTGCGCGGGTAGTCGCTGCCCCACATCAGCTTGTCCATCCCGACCTCGTCGGCCGCCTGACGGATGGCGCGCACGGCCGAGGGGAAGGGGTAGAACTCGTCGTTATAGAGCCAGGTGATGCCGCCGCTTTCGATGCGGACGTTCTCCGCGCGGGCCAGGCGCACCTGCTCGAGCCAGTGCTCCGAGCGGGCGAGTCCGAAGTGCCCGATGGCGACCTTCAGCCGGGGGCATTCCTGGATGACCGTGGCGAACTGGGCGATCTGCCGGGCGTCGTCGCCGAGGCACATCGACAGGAGGATGCCGCGCCGTTCCAGTTCCTTGAAAGCGGCCATCATCTCCGGGGAATCGAGGTCCCGTTTCATCCGGTGGCCGGGGATGGCCGCCGCGCGGAATCCTTCCGGTACGGTCAGGCCGTCCCGGTCGATGTCCAGCATCGCGCAGCAGAGGAAGCGTTCCGGCCAGCGCCGCTGCACTTCCCGCAGGTAGTCGTCCTGGTTGCCGTCGATGATCTCTTGGACCACCACGGCGGCGCCGACCTGGGCGTAATCCATGTTCGAGAGGAAGACTTCCGCGCTGTTGCGTCCGTCAATGAGCCAGGGGGGAAGCATCTGCCGCTCCTCGCCGAAGAAGAGGGCGCGTCCGTTCGGGAGAGCCCGGATGGGCTGTCCGTCCACCACGGCCTCCTGCCGGAGCCAGAGGTGGGAGTGTGCATCGATGATGGTCATATCACAAAGGTAATCATTTTTCCATACGCTTAGTCCCTGGACTGGGTGGGATGAAGCTAATTATCTCTGTTTTTCATCCCATAATATGCCTTAAATCCCCGCCAAACCGGGTTTTGGTCACATATATGCACCTTTCGGTTCCGATGTCTTGGCGGCCCGGTTCCGGGCAGGTAAATTTGCATTGAAACAAATGGAAAAAGCCATGACCCTTCAGAACTTGCTGAGGCTCGACAACGCCTCCTTCATATATCCCGCCAGCCAGTCGAAGAAGTATTCTTCCCTGTACCGGATGAGTGTGACCCTTTCCGAGCCGGTGGACGCCGGGGTGCTCCAGCAGGCGCTGGAGACGACGGTGCGCCGCATCCCCACCTTCGGCTATACGCTGACGGGCGGAGCGCTCTGGTGGTATCTCCGTGCGCTCGGCAAGACGCCGCGCGTGCTGCCGCTGCAGCCGCTGCACTGCTTCAGCATCCCCGGCAACGAGGGTTTCCTGTTCCGTATCTCCGCCGACGGCTGCCGCATCGTGCAGGACATCTTCCACGTCCTGACGGACGGCCACGGGGGAATGACCTTCCTGCTTACGCTGACGGCCGAATACCTCCGCCTCCGTTACGGCGCGGAGCCGGTTTACGGCGGCCTGATCCTGGATCCCTCCGACGCGCCCGCCGCCTCGGAACTTGCGGATGCGTTCGACGATTTCAACGGCAAACGCGGAGCGCTGGAGCAGAACGATCCCGCCTATCATCTGCGGGGGCGCCAGCTCGGGACGAAGGAACTGCGCAACCTGCGCGTGCGCATCCCGATGAAACAGGCCTGCGAGGTGGCGAAAGGCCGCGGCTGCACGGTCACCGACCTCTTGTCCGCATCCATGGTCCATGCCCTGCAGGAGGTCCGCAGGAGCGATCCTTTCGGGCGCCGCTCCGTCCTCAAGGTCAACGTCCCCGTGGACCTGCGCCGCATCTTCGGCGGCAATACGCTGCGCAATTTCTCCTCTTACGTGATGCTCGGCGTGGACGTGTGCAACGGCGATTACGGCTTCGACCACATCCTGGAGGTGGTCTCCGCCCAGAAGCGGCTCTATTCCATGCCCAGCCAGCTGGAGCCCAAGGTGGCGAAGAACGTGGAACTTGAGAACAATTTCGCCATCAACTGCATCCCCCGCGTGCTGAAGAAGCCCATCATCGACGTCATCAACAAGCTCAAGGGCGACCGCTACTGCTCGCACACGCTTTCCAACCTCGGCCGTATCGTCCTGCCGGAGTCGCTGCGCCCGTATGTGCGGGACATCGACTTCATCCTCGGCCGCCAGCGCGGCAATTCCGGCGCGTCTGCCTGCGTGGGATACGGGGACCATCTGGCGCTGAACATGTCGCGGCGCATCGCCGACCGGGCCTTCGAGGACGCCTTTCTGCGCCAGTTGTCTGCCCTGGGAATCGAGGCTGAAGCGGAAGAATCTGATATCTAGCGACTTGGTTTTCTGAAAAACAATTCGCATATTGCAAGTGTAAATGTAACTTGCCATGAAAAAGACGCTGATCCTCGGCGCGGTGGCGGCATTGCTGCTCTGCGCCTGTGCAAACGAGGGGCAGACCGCCCGGAAGGGCCCCATCACGACCGGTGATGACTGCATCGCCGAAACGACCTCCGGGAAGATCCTGGGCTACAACGATGCCGGCATCTACACTTTCAAGGGGGTGCCTTATGCGAAGGCGGAGCGTTTCCTGCCTCCGCAGGCTCCCGATAAATGGGAGGGGATCAGGAAGACCCAGGTTTACGGCCCCCAGGCGATGCAGGGGCAGAACATGAACTGGGGCGGCACTCCCAGCGACTATGATTTCGGCTTCCAGTTCAAGAAGGAACTAAACTCCGAGGACTGCCAGATGCTCAATGTCTGGACCCCGGCGCTGGACGGCAAGAAGCGTCCGGTGTTCGTGTGGTTCCACGGCGGCGGCTATGCCAGCGGCTCCGCCATCTTCCTGCCCGCGCAGGAGGGAAGGGCCCTGGCCGAGAAGGGCGACATCGTGGTCGTGACCGTCAACCACCGTCTCAATATCCTGGGCTACATCGACCTGACCGCCCTGGGCGGCAAGTATTCCGAGTCCGTCAACCTGGGCCAGCAGGACCTGGTCAAGGCCCTCGAATGGGTGCGCGACAACATCGCGGCCTTCGGCGGCGACCCGGGCTGTGTGACCATCGGCGGCCAGAGCGGCGGCGGAGGCAAGACTTCCACCCTGATGGCGATGCCTTCCGCGAAGGGGCTCTTCCACCGGGCCATCGTGCAGAGCGGCTCCACCCTGCGCCAGCAGGAGCCGGCCCAGAGCCGTGCGCTTGGCCTGGCCGTCGTGGAGGAACTGGGGCTCAAGCCGGGACCGGACGTGGACCTGTCCAAGTTTACGTATGAAGAACTGGTTGCTGCCGGGAACCGCGCTTCCCGCCGGAGCGGGCGCGGGGGATTCTCTCCCGTCGTGGACGGCAAGTACCTGGTCCAGCATCCTTTCGACCCCATCGCCGCCGAGTGCAGCAAGGACGTCCCGATGCTGATCGGATCCAATCTGAACGAGTTCTGCTACACCAACAACGTGTCCTATACGATGGACCAGGTCAAGGAGCGGCTGCTGCCCCGGCTGGGCGAGGAGAAATTCGCGCAGTTCGTGCAGGATTTCGAGTCCGTCTATCCGGGACAGGCGCCGAAGGAACTGGTCAACACCGACTTCCGGACCCGCGGGAACGTGATCCGGCAGGCCACCGCCAAGCAGGCCCTGGGCGGCGCCAATGCCTATGTGTACCTCTTCGCCTGGAAGTCCCCGGTGAACGACGGGGCGCTGGCCGCCTGTCACGGGATGGAACTTCCGTTCATGTTCAATAACGTGGAGAACCAGCGGGAGATGACCGGCGGGACGCCGGAGGCCTATAAGATGGAAGACATCGTCAGCAACGCCTGGATCGCCTTCATCAAGACCGGCGACCCGAACTGCAAGGGCCTTCCCGCCTGGGATCCGTTCAATCCGGACGAGAACCCCACGATGGTGTTCGACAACGTCACGGAACTCCGGAAGAACCACGACGCCGCGATGCTGAAGTATTAGCGATATGGCAAGGAAAGGTACTTTTGCCGCCATTGCGGCCTTCGTCGGCTTCGTTGTCGTTTCCGCCCTGGTGGGCCTGTTCATCCTGCGCCACACCCAGCGGCACGAACTTGGCTGTTTCATCCTGGACCCTGCCGACGCGGAGTTTACCGACATCTATTCGGAGCCCGGCGGCGAGGTGGTCTTCCAGGCCGAAGCCGGCGAGTTCTACCAGCTCACGGCCATCGCCGGGCCGGACGGCTGGTGGCGGATCAAGGATTCCCGCCTGTATTCTTTCGGCGAGGACATCGAGATTCCCTCCCGTGAGGCCTGGATCCGGCAGTCCGTGCTTGCCCTGGGCACCGACAATGGAGACGGGCAGTTCCGTCCCTTGCGGACGGAGCCCCGCGCGGATGCGCCCAAGGCCGGCACCATCACGGAATTCAACGCGGTGGTCCGCCCGCTGGAACTGTCGGCCAATGGCCTGTGGGTGAAGGTCTTCTATGAGCCGGACGGCCTGACGGGCTGGGTGGAAGTGTCCAAGCTGCGCGACAATGCCTTCGAACCGGGAGACGGTTACGATTTTCCCAGCCTGATCGTGTATGCCGTTCCCGACAAGGACGTCGCCCTGCTCTCCGCTCCCGGCAGGGGGGAGAAAACCTTCTTGCTGGAGAAGGGGAGGAGCTACACGATGGATGTCGCGAAAGCAAAGGGTGACTGGTGGCAGTTGCTCGGCGGGTATGTGACCTGCGACGACGAAGAAGTCCAGGTGCTCGATGAGTCCTGGGTTCCCGCGTCGGCGCTGTGCCTGCGCGTTTCGGAGGAGGCCGTGCCGCTCCATGTCCGGACGGACGAAAAATCCCGCGTCGTGGGTAAGCTGGAAGCCGGGGAGGTGGTCCATCCGCTGGAAGTGGCGGGAACCTGGCCCGTATGGGTCAGGGTCGTCTCGGACGGGAACCCGGCCCTGACCGGCTGGACGATAAGTTCGTCCCTGAGCTGGTCCCCGGAGGACTGACGTCCGGGCCAAGATACGAAAAAGCCCTTCCAGTTGATTGGAAGGGCTTTTTCAATAATATTTGATGAATCCTAAGGCACGATTCTGGGCGGGGCACCCGGCTGCCAGCCTGCAGGACGGCCGGACTGAACCGGGGTACCGGCCTTCGTTCCCTTGTTCCGGTTCACCGCGTCGTACTTCAGGAAGTCGTCGAACGTGTACTTCTCGCCGCTCAGTTTCATGATCCGCTGGTAGATCGCCCAGCGGGACGGAGCGTTGAAGCCACCCATGTTCTCATTCATGATGCTGTTCTTCGACGGACGCCAGACGCCCTTCGAATACAAGGCTCCACCCTCATAGAGACCCACTTCGTCCTGATACCGGGAGTCGCTCAGGAACGCACTCCACCGGACTTTCTTCGGATCATTGGTGAAATCCACGTTGGAGTACCACCCGTATTGCTTGTACATCGAGTTATAGTTCTCCTTGACATCTGCCGGAACCGTTTCATTGGAATTGGCATACTCATCCGCCAGGAACGCGAATCCGTGACCACCGGCCTCGTGACGCAATACGTCGCCGTATGCCTCGCGGAGGTTTCCGAGCGTCGTGGTGTAAGCCACGCTGGATTGCCGATTATAGCTCATAGACGTGGTTCCCTTGCTGATATTGCCATTTACCATAACACAGACCAGCAGATTGTCCTGCGTCTTGATTCCCGGCACCTTCAGGGCATAGGAGTAACACTTGTCGTCATCACCCAGCACCACTGTGCCGGTCCCGTAATAGCAGGAAAGCGCGGTAGAATAGCCACTCCCGATCCGGTCATTGACGGAAACCGCCTTGACTGCATATACGTTGAAGCGGTCCCTGAAAGACTTGTACGGTTCTTCGGCAAAGAACTCCTCCATCGATTCCTTCATCACGGTTTCGTAAAGGCCGCCCGTATCCATGTCCTGATCCGTGTAGGCGTCTCCCATAAACACGATATTGATTCCCTTGCCCTTCGTCGCTTTCTGCAGGGTCAGCACTTCGCCGTCCTTCGAGAAATCCTTGGAGGTATGTACATCCGAAAGATCCGCAGGGCCGAGCAGGGTCTCCAGGAAAGGGATCAGATCCGAAGATGCAATTCGCCCGAAACGCTGACGGACCGGATCATGGAGATAAGAAAAACTGCTGAACAGGATATTCCCTTCCTGATCATAAACCTCGGCAACAGGAACTGCCGCCGGGTAAGCCGGCGGCTCCGTCTGGAAGAAGTAATAATTGTACCATTTGTCGTAACCTTTCTCTTTCACTTCCTTTTTCTGGGCTTCCAACAAAGGGGTGCTGCCATCAGAATCTCCGGCAGCTATCGTGGCGATGATTTCCAGGCCGTCCTTGTGGTAATGCGCATAATAATCCTTCAACTGCGGCATCAGCACCTTTGAGAAAGGACACCACGTCGCCCAAAACAGGTACACGGTGTATTTGTTCTTCGCAACCACATCCTGGAAAGAGAAACTCTTTCCGTTCAGGTCCTTGACCGTACCCTTCTGCCAGAACTTCCCTCCGTGCAGATTGATATTACTGATATCGAAGCCGTATCCCTCCCTTTGGTACAGGACATTGTCAATCAGCCACGTGTCGTCCCCTACCGCGAGGTACTCAGCCGGGACAATCCCGCTCAGGCAATTATCCCCGACCCAAAGTTCGGTACCGAACCTCGCCCAAGAGGCCGGAAGGTCACCGGTAAAGCGGTTGGAAACAAAACGCAACCCTTCCATTGCCGGAGAGTTTCCGGCGCTTTCGGGCAGCGGCCCCGTCATCTTGTCATTCGCGGTGACCTGCAGATACCTCAACTCCTTCATCCCGCCGAAAACGTCACGCAGTGAAGTCATAGAGGTGTTAAGGATGGTTACATTCTGCATTTTGACCAATTTGGCAAATGACTTCGGCAGGGTTCCGGTCACTCCGGTCTCGTTCTGAAGCCAAAAATCACGGAGGGAAGTCAGTTCTCCGAGGCATTCAGGCAATTCACCCTGTAAACCCGTTTCTTCGAAGGAAAGTCCTTCCACACCCTTCTCGGGGAAGAAACCGACGCCTTGCCACAGCGCAAGACTCACGTCCTTCCGCCCCCAGTTTTCCTGCTTCTTCCACTTCGGTCCACCCATGGCATTGTAGAACTCCATCAAGATATCATAGGCTTTTGTCGCGGTTTCATAGGCATCCTGGGTCACGGTTACCGTGACCGGACTTGCCTTGCCGTCCTTATCTTTGATCGTCACCTTGGCGCTGCGGGTTGAAACCGTTTCGTTCTCCTGCGCGGCTAAAACGATTGCCCCCTTGGTCAGGGCTTTCGTCTGTATGTAGTAGAGCCACTCCGCGGATTTCTCGATTTCCACGGCAAAGTTGTTCGAAACATACTGGATGTCCAGTTCATACTCACCTCCCTCCGGAGGGATATGCGTCCCTTCGCCTACCTTTACCACCGAACCATCCACCGTGACGGAGCACGTGGCAGTCTTGTCGCCCGCCTTCGCCGTGATCTTCGCCGTGCCTGCGCCCACCGCAGTCACCATGCCGCTCTCGTCCACCGTCGCGACCTTCGTATCGCTGCTGCTCCACGTCACGCTCTTGTCCGTCGCATTGTCCGGCTTCACCGTCGCCTTCAGCGTCTCGGTCTCACCGAGCAGCAAACTCAGGCTGCTCTTGTCCAGCGTCACGCCTGTCACCGCCACGCGGCCGTCCTGCTTGACCGTGACCGTTATCGTCAGCGAGCCCCCCTTCTGCGTAAGCGTCACCTTCCCTTCACGGGCCTTGTACGTCTTGTTCTCCGCCACTTTCAGCCGTACCGTCGAAGCGCTCAGGCCCTTCGTCTCCACGTACTGGATCCAGTCCACCTCGCTCTTCACCTCGAACTCCACGTTCGACTCCACCTTCACCTCGACCTCTCCGCCGCCGTACGGCATGCTGTATGTGGCCTTGCTTACCAGCAGCGCGTCCTTCTGCGCCTGTGTCACGCTGATCGCCTGCGCTTCGCCCGACTGCGGCTTGATTGTAATCGTCGCGCTCCGGGCGTCATACGTCCCGTTCGCCTCCACGGCAAAACTCAGCGTCTTGCTCGTCAGCCCCTTCGTCCCTGTCTGCTTGATCCAGCTGTCCGATATCGACACACTGTAATCCACGTTCGCCTGCACCTCCACGTCGATCGTACGGGCATCACTGGCAATCTGGTACGACTTCGTCGGCACCACCACGCCCAGGTTCGCGCTCTGGCGGACCGTTACGCTCTGCGTAAGGCCTTCGGAACGGATGGTCACCGTTGCGCTGCGGTCCTCATACGTCGTGTTGGCGGTGGCCTTGACCGTGACCGTCACCGGGCCGTCCGAAGCCGTGCCCGACGATGGCGACACAGTCACCCACGAGTCCGAGGAACTGGCCGTCCAGTCATTGTTCCCGGTAAAAGAAATGGTTCCGCTGCCGCCGTCGGCGCTCAGCTCGACGGATGCCGGCCCCGACAGGGTCAGATACGGTTCCTTCTTGCAGCTGGCCAGCAGAAGGGCCGACAGGCAAAGGGTAAAGGCGAAAAAGCGTTTCATACGAATAGGGATTAGTGACTTTAAAATTAGTCGCTGACGGGACGGATAGGGAAGCCGAGGCGACGGTCGTTGGTGCTCCTGGCCACGTTGTTCGAAATGAAGTATATGTCCCTGGCGTCTTTCGAGTAGTACACGCCGAGCGAAGAAGACCAGTAGTCCCCGTAAGTGCCGACACCGTAGAGATTGGTACCGGCCCGGTTGCCTGCGGCGGGAAGGAAGATGGTATTTCCGCTCGGGCCAGTTACCAGGTAACCGTTGGCGGCATATCCGTCGTCTGTCGTCTTCCAATCCCAATCACATCCGTTAATCAAATCCGTCCAATCCGCAATCGTCGGCATCCGGAACTTTCCGCCCAGGGCAGCATAGGCCGCGTCATCTTCGGGGTCGAGAACCGTCTTCTTGTCCGTTGCATACTTGGTGAACGTGGTTCCTCCGTCGGTGGTGTCAAAATAGGTGTCCCAGGTATATGCCGACTTCGGTTCAGTCTCACCCCAGGCGTAGTAATTGCCGCATTCGTCCGGCTTCGTTGCCCCGAGGTTGAATTTCGCCCACTTCACACCAGAAGTGAGGCCCAGGTCCACGACCTCAGGGAGAACTGACCATTTGCTCAATTCGGGAAGCAAGATGGCGTCTTTATAGCTGATTGTCGCCGTTTTGGTAAGCGTGTATGTTACGTCATCGGCCGTGTCAGCGGTACCTTTGCTATCCACGATCGTGAATGTGTATGCTGTTTCATTGCCGGAAACGCCGGTTTTAAGCGACCCGCTGAAGATGATTCCGCCATCATATGCAAAGCCGGGAATTGGATATGAGTAGGCTTGGTTTCCAAGACAAACCTTACCGGTCTCATCTATCATCCCTGCTCCCTGACTTTTCATGATATTGTCACTCGAGAAAGTCAGGTTGGCGACATTGTCCGCCTCCCCGGGCAGGAAGAACTGGACAAACTCCCCGCTGGACAGTGCCAGATCCATTGTTGCCGACAAGACTCCGGCTGACACCGTATATGGAACATTGTTGCAGGCAAGAGCAAAGCAATAATTATTGCCGCTGAAATTATACCATTTCCAATCGGTGAAATAAGTCATACTGTTGATGTCTATCGGGCTGAAGAAAGCGGTAAGGGTGCCGCTGGTCGTGGCGGCGATCTCCGCCTCCAGGCCTTCCGTCCAGGCTTCCGTCCAGGAAGAGCCACTGCGGGTCAGCGTCAGGTAAGCCGGTGTGGGATGCTCTTCCGGCAAACCGAAAAAAACATAGACCTTGTCCCCGTCGGCCCAGTCGGTCTTCACGGACTTGGTGGCGGGGGCCATCTGATTGTTAATGGTGAGATCGAGCTTGAGATGCTGCGGGGTCGTCGTCAAGGTCTTGTCGCAGCCGGTCAGGCAGAGAAGGGCTGCGCCGAGGATCATATAAATCTTTTTCATAACAATTCGATTTGGCGGTTAAAGGGGCTTCTCCGGATTGAACGGATTCGTGTAGGAGGGATCCAGGCTGGCGGCAATCACGCCCTCGAGCCGGACGTCCAGTTCCTCGCTCCTGGGCGAGGTGTACTGCTCTTTTGTTTGTGTAATCATACGCTTATTGATTTGTTGATAGACGATCAGTCCGAGGTTTTTTCCGTGTCTGGGGCTTCTTCCGCCTGGGGCGTATCCGAATGCTCGGGTTCAATGGGCTTGAACTCGATTTCGAGCAGTGCATCCAGATAATCCAGTGCCTGGCCCAGTGCGTCCTGCTGTTCGGGTGTCTTTTCCTGCATGGGATACGTTCGCTTTACGAACAGCAAAGATACAGCACCCCCGCGCGGAGACTTTTAGCATTCCGTCAATATTTTTTAGCATTTGGCGAAATCGTATAAAAAAGGATGGCCGTTTGACGAACGGCCATCCTTTAAAACACCGGGATTCAGAGGAATTACTTCGTTTCGACGGTCCAGCCGTCCGGAACGATTCCTGCCACATAATTCGCTGCCGAAGGGTCAGGGCTCCAGTTGGCGTCTTTGCTCATGACGAAGGTTCCCCCCGAGGGCACGCCGGCAATCCAGTTCGGGAATGCATTTGCCTGCACGGTTGTCGCGAGCATCGTGATTTTCTTCAGCTTAGTACACTGCTGGAACATAAACCCATATACTCCATAAAGATTAACCACTTCTGCCGGCAGTTCCGGAGATTCCTCCAATGAACTACAACCCATGAACATATTATTGTAGCCCAACATACCCACGGTGGTAGCAGG
Source organism: uncultured Bacteroidales bacterium (assembly GCA_947167015.1). GTDB lineage: Bacteria > Bacteroidota > Bacteroidia > Bacteroidales > UBA932 > Cryptobacteroides. Next base: position 58,113 of record CAMVGM010000001.1, on the reverse strand, counting down.
TAAAGCGGGAGCTTTGACAAGGTTTGTACATTCATGGAACATGCTCATACACCCCGCAGCCTTCACTTCTTCGGCAAGGATATCAGGAGCCTTGGTTAGACTTGTGCATCCGTCGAACATAAAACCATAGGCTGTTGCTTCTACTACTTTTGCCGGCAATGACGCAGGGACGGATGTCAGATTGATACAATCCATGAACATGCCTTCATATCCCGTTTCGCCAACCGTGGTGGCAGGCAGATCGGGTGTGGCCGTCAGGTCCGAACATCCTTGGAACATCTTTTCATAAGCACTCTTCGGCACCGTCATGGCCGGCAGCCTCGGAGCGGAAACCAGGCCTGCACAATCCTTAAATAATTCGTAGAAACAGTATTCGGTGAGATCCGGGCAATCATAAATCAGGCTCATGACGTTCCCGGAAGCCGCAAGCTGACCCGCTATGACAAATTGACTATAGATAAACTGGAGCGTCTGTTCTTCCGGGTTTGTCGATATGTTTACCGCTCGAGAGAAACCATTGGCGTTTTCGCCCCGGAAGAGGACATATTCGTCCTTGTCAAGGGGAATCACGCTATAGTCCCAGATTGACCAACTGCTGCCGTCCAGGCTGTATTCAAGCTCGGGAGCATTGCCTTCCACATTATTGAGGGCGACGGAACTTCCGTCCTTCAGGGCGGTGAATTTAAGGCAATCATCTTCGGCAGGCACAGCCTTGGTTGTTCTTTCCGCTTTGTAGATGGTTCCTGCCTGCAACTCGCAATTCTCGATGCCGACGTCCTGATACCCCTCGATGCTGACGAGGTAGTTCTTTTTACCGTCCGGGGGGAACGCAACGGCGAACGTGGCCGCAGGCACGGGGTCAGGAGCGCTTGCCTTGGTATCAGCAACTACGACGGTTCCGGAAATCGTCAACGTGCCGTCGCTGACGCTCACCTGATGGGTGCCGGTGGCCACGCCGTTGACCGTGAACTCTATGACGGCGTTCTCCGGGGAAAGGGAGAATCCGTCTTTGTAAGCATACGCCTTCTCGAGGCTGAACAGTTCGACGGCCTCCGCCAGCGTGCCGGCAAAGCACACTTCAGGAATAAAATTAAACCCGAAGACGTAAGACACGTCAGCAGTAGCCATCCAGGGAGCAAACGCCCCGGATTCATGGGATCCGAACGGCACGAGCGTGGCTTCCACCGGGTTTGCCGTCGAGAGCAAATCGGTCGCCGTGCCCGTGAATTCATTCTCCGTAAAGATTTTACCGCTGAACTTGCCGGAGCCACTATAATCAAGAGTTCCGGAGAAGGTTCCAGCCGTTTCGTGAGTGCCCGTAACACTCAGCATATCGCCTTCACTGAAGTTGAGTATACTCGTTTCGGTATTAAAGACCGCCTTCGTGGAAGGATCCGCCTCGGCACGGGTCACATCGACCGACACAGGGATGGAATGAACTTTCACGCCGTCCTGAGGGTCCGCTAATTTCTCCCGGGTACAGGAGACGGCGAGCATCACCGTGGCCGCCGCCATCGGCAGCGCCATCATTTTCAAGATGTCCATTGCTTTCATTTCTCGTCTCGATTAAATTACACCTTTTCAATCGGCCACGCTCCGCCGGGGCTGACAGGTACATCGCCGGAAGCAGCGATGATCTCTTCCGGGAACAGTTCCACCACCTTGATGCATGGTGAAACATAAAGATCTTTTACTTCCTTCATCATGTTTAAATAAATTTAAAATAATTAAAAAACCTATCTTTCTTTTCAGTAACAACAAAGTTAACACGTCCCCCGGCGGGATGCGTTAGCATTTCGTCAAATCATTTTGACATTTCGCGAAACCGCAGGATTTATCTGCATCAAGGTAAAGCAGGAATAAAAAATAAAGTCGGTTTTTTTTTATTTTTGTATTGTTCAAACGACAGATTGCATGAAAAAACCGACCCTGATCCTCTTGTCCTTGCTCCTCTGTTGCATGCCGGCCTTCGCCGGAGCGGTGGAGGATGCTTTGTCCCATTTCGACGACAATCCCTCGCCAGCTACGGCGAATGCTTTTTTCGCCCGCCTGCTGGAGGAGGACTTCCTGGATGAACCGATGTCCTATGCCGCAGACTCGCCGGTGCAGGAACTGAAGGCGAACGTATGGTACTGGGCCGGCGAATGGTTCTACGATATGCAGGCGTATGCTTCCGCGATCGCTTACGGGCAGAAGTCACTGCCCGAGTTTCCCGAAGACGATGACGAGTCGCGCGCCGACTGCCTGAACTTGCTGGCCATCAGCTATTTCCGTATGTCGGATTTCCAGAAGGCTGCGGAATATGCCATGCAGTGTTTCGCGCTGGACGAGAAGAGCGGCGATCCGGACCGGATCAGTTCCTCGCTCAACACCATCGCCGGGATCTACGTGGGCGCGAACCAGCCCGCCGAGGCGGAGAAGTACATCCTCCGGGCGCTTGAGTATGCGTCCAAGGTGGACAATCCCGCCCGGCTGGCCGTCCTTCAGGGGACAGCGTCCGAGGTGTTCCATGCAGAAGGGAAGGACACGGAGGCGCTCCGCTATGCCGACGACGCCTACAACACGGAGATGGCCCTGGGCCGGGAGTACAACGCCAAGGTGCGGTTGGCACAGAAGGCGTCCGCCCTCGTTGGCCTGAACCGCTGGAAAGAGGCGGAAGCGCTGCTGGAAGAGATCATCCCGTATTTCAAAGGCGTGAGGGATGCGCATTCGCTCGGCATCGCCGACAACAAGATGGGCATGACGCAGATGGCGCTGGAACACTATGCGGAGGCGATTCCGTACTACCGGGAGGCAGCGGAGATCTTCTCGGCCCTCCAGGATCCCTACAACGAGATCCAGGCCCGCCGCGGCCTGTACGAGTCCCTCTGGCGGACCGGCGATCCGGAAGCGGCCAGCGCCGAATTCTACCGTTTCAACGACCTCAAGGATTCCATTTACAAGGTAACGACCGCGGAATCCCTCGCCCGTTACGATGCCGAATACGGCAACGACTGGCTCAGGCTGGAGAACCATGCCGAACGGCAGGCGCGGGTCCGGGCGGTCCTGATCGGCGTGGGCGTGGCGCTATTGCTCTCGCTCCTCGCCCTGGGCATCTGGTACGTCATGCGCCGCCGGAGCCGGACCCAGGCGGAGATCAACGCTTCCCTCAGCCAGGACATCCGCGAACTGCGCGAGAAGTACAATCAGTTGCATATCCATTACGACAACATCCTGCAGACGCGGGAGCCGGCCGGCGGCCGGGAGTACGAACTGGCCCCGGCTGACCGGGAGTTCGTGGAGCAAGCCGTGACCGTCGTCAACGACCTCATCGCCAACGGCTCCGTCGATGCGGCAACGGCTGCGGAGCGCCTGCGCCTCAGTCCCTACCTGCTGCGCCAGCGGCTTTCCACCCTGCTCGGCGAAACGCCCCAGTCGTTCATCCAGACAGTCCGCATGCGTCGGGCCTGTTTCCTGCTGGACAACCATCCGGAACTCAATGTCACGGAGGTGTCCGAACTTTGCGCCTACTCCGACGTGGCCTCCTTCACCCGGTCCTTCAAGAAAACCTTCGGAAAGACCCCGACCCGATACGCCGCCAGAAAATAGTCCGCCCGATCCTCGGGGCCTACCTGACGCGCGGATGGAACTCCTTCCTCCGTAGATGGAGACACAAGTACAAATGCAGGCTGAACCTGGTCGAAGAGACCGAACACGGCATCCTGCAGTATGAAATCTTAGATGAGAAGGGAAAGGCGCTCGACTAGGGCGCCTTTCTTCTTTTTTGTTTTTCTGCCTGAAAAGCTTTAAATTTGAATAATTTGCTAAACCACTTGATTATGACACGATTCTTTCTGAGGCTGATGACGGCGGCAGCCGCTCTCATCACAGTGGGTTTCTCCCTGTCCGCTCAGGACAAACTCGTCCCTGGCAAAGGCGATGTAGAGGTGTTTTACGCCAACGGAGAACAATTCGGCGTCTGGCATCCCGATACCCGCGTTTTCGAGTTGACCTATATGCGCAAGACGGGGGATTATGCCGGGCAGCACGTCACATTCACCTTCAAGGATGACGGTAACGTGTATTTTGATATTGGTACCGTCGCCGGAACGATGAGCGCGTCAGGTTCAATGAGTGCCACTTCCTCGAGTGCGCTTAAGAATATCCAGGTCTCCACCCGTTATATCTTATATAAACTGACCGAAATCGGGCAGATCAACGACCGCTGCGATGTTTACATCTACGGCCAGAAAGCGTATTACTGTTCAGCCCCGATGGACAAGAACGCCCTTTGTTTCGCTGCGGTCTGCGCCTCGCTTTCAGATAAGGACCTTACCAATTACAAGAACGCCCGGAACAAGAAATCACAGGAGGCGGCGGCCAAGGCACCCAAGCCGACCGTCGGCCAGAGTGCCGCCAAGATCGAGGTCAGCATCAATGAGGTGGAGGCCTACAATGCTGCCGGCAGGAAGATCGGTTCCGCCAAGAAGGAGTCCGACGGGAAGATTTATATCTATACGGTACAGAATACGGGGTCCGTTGGCTGCATCGATGACAATGGATACATCGATTTCCGCGGCTTTATGAATTATCTCACTTATTCCCGCAACGAGACGATGGATACCATTCAATTCAATGATGAGAAACGCCTTCCGGTGGTCCGGGTCGAGCATAACAACGGAAGCAGGAACTATGAGGTGAAGATAGAATCGAACGGTAAACTCATAGGAACCTTCCCGGACTCCATCGATCCGCGTTTCGGCGCTGTGTTCGTTTATGGTTTTTTTGACAAATAATGCTTATCTCGCAGAAACTAATCCAGAATTCAACTTTTAAATGCAACTTTTCAGAAAGGTGACTGATAGATAGGCCGTTACGAAGTCAAAAAAAATTTTGGTGGTGCAACGGTGGTGCAACTAGAGATACGAAAAACCCCAAGCGACTGTAAATCAGCAACTTGGGGTTTCTTTTTCGTGACGCCTGCAGGATTCAAACCTGCGACCTTTTGATCCGTAGTCAAATGCTCTATTCAGCTGAGCTAAGGCGCCATTTCCAACCGGCGCAAGGCCGGTCTATGCTACTCTGCCGGGGTCTCTTTCACCACGCGCTTCGCTTCCTTGATGCGGGCCTTCTTACCAGAGAGGTTGCGGAGGTAGAAGATACGTGCGCGACGGACTTTACCGACTTTGTTGAGTTCAATCTTCTCAATCGAAGGGGACTCGTACGGGAAGATTCTCTCGACACCGATTCCGTTGGAAACCTTGCGGATGGTGAAGGTCTTCGTGTACGGGGTGGCGCCGCAAATCTGGATCACCACGCCGCGGAAGCTCTGGAGTCTCTCCTTGTCACCCTCTTTGATGCGGTAGGTCACCGTGATGGTGTCGCCTGCCTTGAACTGCGGGTACGTGGCAGTCTTGTTCTCGGAGAACGACTGCTCTACTAAGTTAATCAAATCCATATGTCAATGATGCTTTCAGTCGCAGCGTCATCAAACCGTTCGAAGAGAGGCTGCTTTCTTTTGGGACTGCAAAGATAGAAACTTTTCACAATCCTGCAAAATTTTTACGAGTTTTTTCTACCTTTGTTTGAAAACTTGACGGACCATGAAAAGAATTCCGATTATCGCGCTGGGCGCTGCGCTGCTCCTGGCCGCCTGCACGCCCGGGGGAGGCCCCATTACCCTCGAATCCCGCCAGTTTTCCGACGCCACGGAGCACGCCGAGCTGAAGTTCGACGTCGAACTGCCCCTGCCTGAGAACAAGGCCGCCGCGGAGATCCGCCGGCAGCTCGTCGGGGTGATGGACGAGGATCTCAGCCATATCGATACCTATGAAGAAGCGCGTGCCTTCCCGCCTTTCGAAGGGGATGTGAACGACTCCGAAGCCCTCTTCTCTTATTATGAGACCAAGGCGCTGGAGGCGATCGGAGCGGCTTCCGACGCGGATATCGCCGAACGCGCCGCAGGTATCCGCGAGTCGGAGGGCCTGACGGAAGAGGAGAAGCAGGGGTATATCTCCTCCCTGGCCGGATGGGGCCACGAGTTCAGCCTGAAGAAAACGCAGGAGACGGAGAAATATGTCGTCTTCGATGCGCAGACCTATATCTACCGGGGCGGCACCCACGGCGGCATCATCGGTGCCGGTCCGCTGACCTTCAGCAAGCGCGACGGCGCCCGGATCACGGATTTCTTCCTCCCGGACTGCCTGACGGAACTGCAGCCCCTGCTCACCAAGGCAATGGAAAAGTATTTCAGCACGCTGCTGGACGGAACGGGCGTGGAGATGATGGAAATCCTCGACCTCAAAGACGGGCAGATTCCGCTGCCGGCGTGGGCCCCGTACCCTTCCGAAGCGGGACTGAACCTGGTTTACCAGCAGTACGAGATCGGTGCCTACGCGCTCGGGATGCCTTCCTGCATCCTGCCTTGGGACGAGGTGGAACCTTTCCTGACCCCGGCGGCGAAGGCGGTCCTGTAGGGACGTCCGCACTTGTTTTATCCCGGAAAGTGTTGTTTGCTTTCCGGGATTTGTTATCTTTGCGGATACGGTTAGCAGAATAGCTATGAAAAGGTTGGTAGTGAAAATCGGCACGAACGTCTTGACGCGTCCGGACGGCAGTCTGGACGTGACGCGCGTGTCTGCGCTCGTGGACCAGGTGGTCGGCCTGCGCAAACTGGGCTGGCAGGTGGTGATCGTGAGTTCCGGCGCCGTGGCCTGCGGCCGGACCGAACTGCGGCTGGACCAGGACCTGGACAGCGTGGAGCAGCGCCAGCTGTATTCCGCGGTGGGTCAGGTCCGCCTGATGGACCTGTATTACAGGCTCTTCCGCGATTACGGGCTGTCGGTCGGTCAGGTCCTGACCACCAAGCGGAATTTCGAGACGGAACGCGAACGTGAGAACCAGCGCGCCTGTATGGAGGTGATGCTGGAGCACGGCGTGGTGCCGGTCGTCAACGAGAATGACACCGTGAGTGTGACCGAGCTGATGTTCACCGACAACGACGAACTCTCCGGGCTGATCGCCGGCATGGTGAGGGCGGATGCCCTGGTCCTGCTGAGCAACATCCCGGGCCTGTATGACCGCCAGCCCGGAGACCCGCAGGCCCGCGTGATCCGCACCGTCCGCGCCGGGGACGACCTTTCCGGCTGCATCCGGGAAGAGAAAAGCGCTTTCGGCCGCGGGGGAATGTTCTCCAAATACGAGACGGCACGGCGCGTGGCCGCCGGCGGCATCCGCGTGGTCATCGCCGACGGCAAGCGGGAGCACATCCTCCCGGACCTGCTGGAGCGTCCCGAAGAAACCGTTTTTACCGAATTCATCCCATAGGACATGAACCCCTTCGAAGAAGCCAAACGGGCGGCGGCGCAGGTGGCGCTGCTCCCGGACGAACGCCGCAGCGAGGCGCTGCTCCGCGTCGCGGACGCCATCGAGGCGCAGGCCGCGCAGCTTCTGGCCGCCAACGCGGAGGATCTCGCGCGTATGGATCCGCAGAATCCGCTCTGCGACCGCCTTCGGCTGACGCCGGAGCGGATCGCCGGCATCGCCGCGGACATGCGTCAGGTGGCCGCGCTCCCTTCCCCCCTGGGACGGACCCTGGACGACAGGATCCTGCCCAACGGCCTGCACCTGCGCAAGGTGAGCGTGCCCTTCGGGGTGATCGGCGTCATCTATGAGGCGCGCCCAAACGTGACCTTCGACGTGTTCTCCCTATGCTTCCGCAGCGGCAACGCCAGCGTGCTGAAGGGAGGGCGCGACGCCGACGCATCCAACCGCGCCGCCGTCGCGCTGATCCGCCGGGTTCTCTCGGAACTGGATATGCCCGAAGCCGCGGTGACGCTGCTTCCGCCCACCCACGAGGCGGCGGGAGAGCTGCTCGGCGCCGTCGGGTTCGTGGACCTGGTCATCCCACGCGGCGGCCGCCGGCTGATCGACTATGTCCGCGACCATGCCAAGGTGCCCTGTATCGAAACGGGTGCCGGGGTGGTGAATACCTATTTCGATGCGGCAGGGGATCTGGAGACCGGCCGCCGCATCGTGCTCAATGCCAAGACCCGGCGCGTTTCCGTGTGCAACGCCCTCGACTGCCTGATCGTCCACGCCTCCCGCCTGGGAGACCTGCCCGCGCTGGTGGAGCCGCTCGCCGGCAAGGGGGTGACCCTATATGCGGACGAAGCCGCTTTTGCGGCCCTCGAAGGCCGCTATCCGAAGTTGGAGAGGGCTACGGAGGAGTCGTTCGGGACGGAATATATGGACTACAAGATGGCCATCCGGACCGTGCCTTCACTGGACGCGGCGCTTGCGCACATCGCCCGCTACGGTTCCGGCCACAGCGAAAGCATCGTCACGGCCGACGAGGCGGCGGCGGAGCGTTTCCGCCGCGAAGTGGATGCCGCCTGCGTGTACGTGAATGCGCCGACCAGCTTCACGGACGGCGCCCAGTTCGGACTGGGTGCGGAAATCGGGATCAGTACCCAGAAACTGGGGGCGAGGGGCCCGATGGGCCTGGCGGAAATCACCACCTACAAGTGGCTCATCGACGGAAACGGACAGACGCGTTCGTAGGTGCTGTTTCTCCGCTTGGCGCGTCAGGGCCGGTTGAGGACGTCCTGGTCGTGCAGGAACTCCTCGGGGCTGAGCGCCCGTGGGGTGATGCGGATCTTGAAGATTTCTCCTTTGAACCAGCAGACCTTGTTCTGGCGGACGCCGAGGGAAGTCAGGCCTTCGGCGGGGATTTCCGGCGTCCAGGCCAGGTCCGAGCGGCACTGCTCCACGCCGTCCACGTAGCTCACGAGCCCCTGCGGGCCGGCGACCAGCGCGAGGCCGTACCAGCGGTCGGCGGGGTGGGTGAGCGACTCGTCGATCAGCACGGCGCTGCGGCGCTGCGGGGCGGGATTCTCCGGCGTGGGCTCCGGGGTGCCCAGGTTGACGAAAGCGTCGAAATACCAGGTCCGGTCGGGGGTGACGCGCGTCTCGAAGAGGATGCGCCGGTCCATCGTGCCGATGTGCAGGAAACGCTGTTCGAACGCCGCGTCGCCCGCCTGGCGGAAGACGGCTTCCAGGGTAAATTCCTCCAGCCCGGCCACCGGGACGGCGTTTAGGAAGAAACCGTCGCCCGTGCCGTCGAAATGCAGGGCGGGGCCCAGCGGGGTGTCCGTGGTGCAGGGGGAGCCGAAGCGTTCGAGTACTTCCGGGAGGCTGTCCGCGGTCCAGATGACGGTGCCGTCGTCCTCCGGCGCGGAGGTGCAGAAGACGGCGCACAGCGCCGCCAGAAGCAGGGAAAGAATTCTTCTCATAACGTCAAATATACGAATAATTATATCTTTTTGGTCATTTCCTGCAAGAAATCCTATGCGGGAAAAAGTAACTTTGTATGACCCATACAGGCACATATTAAGACCAAATCATTCTGATATGAAAAAATCGCTTCTGCTTCTGTCCGTGCTCGCCCTTTTCGGGTGCAGCAAGGCCGTCGACACCCCGGTCCTCTCCATCGAGGGAGGCCAGGTGAAGGGTGTTGCCACTGAACTCCCCGGCGTGATCGTCTACCGGGGCATCCCTTATGCCGCTCCGCCCCTCGGAGAACTCCGTTGGAAAGAACCCCAGCCGGTCGTTCCCTGGCAGGGCGTGAAGCTCTGCGACAGATTCGGCCATCCCAGCTACCAGGCCGTGCACTATCCCGGCGGCTACACCACCGAGTGGGGCTATGGCGCCGAGTCTCCCTACAGTGAGGACTGCCTCTACCTGAACGTCTGGACCAAGGCCTCCGGCCAGCCCGAGAAGAAACTCCCCGTCGCGCTGTGGATCCACGGTGGCGGCTACCGGGAAGGCTGGGGCACCGAGCCCGAGTTCTATGCCGAAGAGTGGGGCGCCAAGGATGTGGTGCTCGTCTCCATCAACTACCGTCTTGGCGTTTTCGGTTTCCTGACCCATCCCGAGCTTTCCGCCGAGAGCCCGCACGGCGTTTCCGGCAACTACGGCATCCTCGACCAGATCGAGGCCCTGAAGTGGATCAAGAAGAACATCGCCCAGTTCGGCGGCGATCCTGACAACGTGATGATCTTCGGCCAGAGCGCCGGTGCCGGCAGCGTCAAGACGCTGTGCGAATCCCCGCTGGCCCGCGGCCTGTTCCACAAGGCCGTCATCATGTCCGGCGGTGGCCTGAATATCCCGCAGGCCGCTCCCGCCGCCCCGGCTGCCCGTCCCGGCGCCGCTCCTGCCGGACGTCCCGCCGGCATGCCGGCCAACATGTCCGCGATGCGCAACATGTTCCGCCCGATGAACCTGAAGGATGCCGAGCAGGCGACGAAGGAAGTGATGGACTGGGCCGGCCTGACCGACCTCAAGAAGATGCGCGCCGCCTCCACCGAGACGATCTACGCCCTCAGCACCATCTACAACGGCGCCACCGGCAAGTTCGGCTACATCACCGGTTCCCCGATGGTGGACGGCTACGTGAGCCTCGAGAGCTTTGACGACGCGGCCCGTGACGGTTCGCTCGCCGACGTCCCCTATATGATCGGCTACACGCTCAACGACATGGGCAACATGGCCGGCGGCATCGCGGCGTTCTGCCAGAACCGCGAGGAGAAGGGCGGCAAGGCCTGGGCCTACGAATTCGCCCGCCCGCTGCCGGACGACGGTTCCCATCCGGAGGTGACCGCCCGCCTGAAGGGTGCGTTCCACTCCTCCGACCTGTGGTTCGTGTTCAAGACCCTGAAGTACTGCTGGCGTCCCTGGACCCAGGGCGATTGGGATCTCTCCGAGAAGATGCTGACTGCCTGGACGAACTTCGCCAAGAACAGCGACCCGGGCCTCGGCTGGGCGCCTTGCACCAAGGACAACCCCGGCTTCATGCTCTTCAAGCTGGACGCTGACGACAAGGAGGCCTCCGAAGTGGGCGAGCCCATCGCTCCCTAATCCCGTCCCGGAATGAAAAGCATCATCATCGCCGCCGGATACGCCACCCGGCTGTATCCCCTCACGGAGAATTTCCCCAAACCGCTGCTTGAAATCGGCGGCAGCACCATCCTGGGCCGCATGCTGGACGATATCGACACGATCGATGAGATCGACGGACACGTCATCGTGACCAACCACAAGTTCGCCCGGATGTTCGAGGAGTGGGCTGCCGCGCGCAGCGGCGGGAAGCCGGTCCGGGTGATCGACGACGGAACCTCGACCAACGAGACGCGTCTGGGTGCCGTGCGCGACCTGCTGCTCGCCATCGAGACCTGCGGCATCGACGAGGACATCCTCGTGGCCGCCGCCGACAACATCCTGGATTTCAGCTTCCGCGGCTTCGTGGAGGCCTTCCACGAGAAGGGGACGTCGATGATCATGTGCCACCATGAACCGGAACTGCGCAAGCTGCAGCGGACCGGCGTGATCCGGGTGGACGGGGATATGAAGGTCCTCGAGATGCAGGAGAAACCGGAGGTGCCCGCCTCGAACTGGGCGGTACCTCCGTTCTATATCTACCGCAAGGAAGACCTCCCGGCGATCCGGACCTGCCTGGAGCATGGCTGCGGCGCCGACGCCCCCGGGAATCTCGCACATTACCTGGCGGACGTTTCCGTCCTGCATGCCTGGCCCATGCCTGCCGGCCGCTTCGACATCGGCAGTCTCGACACCTACGAGGAAGCCAAGCGCATCTACGGCTAGAAGCCGTTCCGGTGCCGTCTAGTACGACAAAAGGCCGCTGTCTCAGCGGCCTTTTACGGTTAGTTAGTAGTGTATTACCTTATAGAAGGTTAATTATTGTTGGTTAGAAGTCTCCAGTACAGAACCGGAGGTGAGTTGTTTCATTTCCGGTTACAAAGGTACGTACTTTTTTTAATTCCACAATGATTTTACGAGAATTTTCAAAAAAAAGTTCGAAAAATTTTCGTGAATTATTAAAGTTTTTTATTAAGTAGCTCGGGGCGCAGGCGGGCCGTCCGCTCCAACGCCTGCTCATCTTGCCAATTCTCAATGAGTTTCGGATTCCCGCTGAGCAGCACCTCCGGAACCTTCCATCCGTTGAACTCCGCCGGACGGGTATAGACGGGCGGGGAGAGGAGTCCGTCCTGGAAACTGTCCGACAGGGCGGAGGTCTCGTCGGTCAGGGCGCCGGGGATCAGCCGGACGATGGCGTCGGCGAGGAGGGCCGCCGGGATCTCGCCGCCGCTGACCACGTAGTCTCCGACCGAGATCTCGCGTGTGACGAGGTGCTCGCGGATGCGGTGGTCGATGCCCTTGTAGTGGCCGCAGAGAAGGATGAGGTTCTCCTTGAGCGACAAGGAGTTGGCGATGCCCTGGTCGAGCCGTTCTCCGTCCGGGGAGAGGTAGATGACTTCGTCGTATTCGCGCTCGGCGCGCAGTTCCCGGATCATGTCATAGACCGGCTCGATGCGCATCACCATGCCGGCGTCGCCGCCGTAACTGTAGTCGTCCACGTTTTTGCGCGGACCGATTCCGTATTTTCGCAGGTTGTGCACCTGGATGTCCACCAGGCCTTTCTTGATGGCGCGTCCCACGATGGAATGGGAGAGGGGACTCTCCAGCAATTCGGGCACGACGGTGAGGATGTCGATTCTCATATCGGGAAGTTTTGTCCTACAAAATTACCCTTTTTATTTTATTTTAGTATATTTGTAAGTTATAACTAATCTATAACTCTGATATTATGAGCGAAAACATCATTCCTGAAGAGAACAAGAACGTCCTTTCAGATGTAGCAGAAGTCAGCGGAACCCCCGCCGAACAGCCGGTAGAAACCCCCGTCGAAACAGTTGAGGAGGCCCCCGCGGCCGTCCCCGAAGCGGCTCCGGAGGAAGCCCCGGCAGAAGAGATTGTTGAAACTGCGGAAGAAGCCGCGGACGAACCCGCCGCGCAGAAGGCCGACAGCCTGGCCGACAAGTCCCTCGCCGAACTTTCCGACCTGTTCGGGAAGCTCAAGGAGAGCGCGGAGCGGATGTCCCGTTCCAAGGAGGCCGAGGCGATCAAGTCCGCCTTCTACAGGCTGCTCGGAAAGCTGAAAGGCGAGAGCGGCGTGGCCGAGAGCGAGGAGACCAGCCAGAACAATCCCTTCGATGCGGTGGAGCAGAACTTCAAGGCGATGTACGCCGACTACAAGAAGGAACGGGCCGAGTTCAACCGCCAGCAGGACGCCCAGCGTGAGGAGAACCTCGCGAAGAAGCAGGCCATCATCGCGGAACTCAAGGCCATCGTCGAGGGACAGGAGGATGTCAGCGCCCAGTTCCCGGCTTTCCGTGAACTCCAGAACCGCTGGCGGGAGGCGGGCCCCGTGCCTGCCACGGCCTTCCGGGACCTCAATGATACCTACCAGTTCTATGTCGAGAAGTTCTACGACATGGTCAAGATCAACCGCGACCTGCGCGACCTGGACTTCCGCAAGAACCTCGAGGCGAAGGAAGCTTTCTGCGAGGCGGCCGAGAAACTCGCCGAGAACGAGAACGTGGTGAGCGCCTTCCACGAGTTGCAGAAGCTCCACGAGCAGTGGAAGGAGTTCGGCCCCGTGGCGAAGGAGAAGCGCGAGGATATCTGGAACCGCTTCAAGGCTGCCACCGCCGTGATCAACAAGCGCTACCAGGCCCACTTCGAGGGGCTCAAGGAGCAGCAGGCCGACAACCTGGAAAAGAAGACCGCCCTGTGCGAGCGTACCGAAGAGATCGTCGCCCGCGAGTGCAAGTCTTCCGGCGACTGGAACGCCGCCTCCAAGGAGATCGAGGAGATCCAGGCCGCCTGGCGCCGCATCGGCTATGCCACCAAGAAGGACAACCAGAAGATCTACGACCGTTTCCGCGCCGCCTGCGACGCCTTCTATTCCCGCAAGCGCGAGTTCTACTCCGGCATCAAGGACAACATGAACGAGAACCTTGACAAGAAGATGGACCTGATCGCGCAGGCGGAGGCCCTCAAGGCCAGCACCGAGTGGAAGAAGGCGACGGACCAGTTCATCGCCTTGCAGAAGCAGTGGAAGGAGATCGGTGCCGTGCCGCGCAAGAAGTCCGAGGCGTTGTGGAAGCGTTTCCGCGCCGCCTGCGACGAGTTCTTCGCCGCCCGTGACGCCCATGCCGGCGGTGGGAACGATTTCTACGGCAACCTGAAGGCGAAGCGCGCCCTGATCGACGAAGTCAAGGCCTATGCATCCGCCGGCGACGCCGCTGCCGACGAGGAGGCGATGAACGCGTTCAACGAGCGCTGGAATGCCATCGGCCACGTGCCCTTCAAGGAGAAGGACAACGTGAACCGCGCCTTCCGCGATGCGATGCAGGAGAAATTCCCGTCCTTCACGGCCCAGCGCAGCGCCCCGTCCCGTCCGGGCAAGGCTCCGCGCAGCCCCAAGGACATCCTGATCGACAAGTACAACAAGCTCCAGCAGAACATCACTACCTACGAGAACAATATCGGTTTCTTCTCCGCCTCCAAGAACAGCGAACCGCTGATCCGCCAGATGGAGGAGCGAATCGAGGAGGCCAAGGCTGAGTTGAAGGAATTGGAGGCGCAGATCCGTCAGGCCGAGGAGGGCGAGGCGTAATGGACAAGAATTCCGTTATCGGCTTCATCCTCATCGCTGCGATCTTCGTCGGCTTCTCCCTCTTCCAGTCCAGGCAGGCGCGCAAGCAGGCTGAACTGCAGGCACAGCTGGATTCCATCTCCCGTGTCGAGTCGATGGGCCGGCAGCTCGCCGAGGCCGAAGGGGCCGCCGCGGCGCTGGCCGATTCCGTCGCCGTTCCCGGGGCGCAGGCCGCCATCTACAAGGATTCTTCCCTGGAGGCCGCCTCCCGCGTCGCGGGCAGCATCGTGACCCTGGAGAACAGCAAGCTCGTGCTCCAGATCAACACCAAGGGCGCCCAACCCCACGCGGTGCAGGTCAAGGATTACAAGAACTACGACAGCACGGACCTGTACCTGTTCCGTCCCGGCGCGGCCGAGTACTCGGTCAGCGTCTATGCCGGCGAGTACATCCGCACCAAGGACTTCAATTTCGAGGTGGCGGCGCAGACCGACAGCAGCGTCGTGCTCCGCCTGCCCTTCGCCGGCGGCGGCTGCATCGAGCAGTCCTACGTGCTGCACGCCGACAGCTACCAGGTGGACAACCTGCTCTCCTTCAAGGGGATGCAGGCCGTCATCCCGCGCAACGTCAGCGTGTTCGACCTGGATTTCGACGTGACCATGCCCCGTATGGAGAAAGGCTACAAGAACGAGACGCAGTACTCCAAGCTGAACTACTATTTCGAGGGGGACAAGAAGCCCGTCGAGATCGGCCGCGGCCGCAACGCCTCGCGCAGGGTGGACTCCAAGCTCAGCTGGATGGCCTTCCAGCAGCAGTTCTTCTCCGCCATCCTGCGGGCCCCGCAGCAGTTCGCCTCGGGCGAACTGGCGGTCAGTTTCTTCCCCCAGGACGACCCGGAGCGCAACCTGATGACGTGCAGCGCCAAGATGCGCCTGGACCTTCCCGCGGGTGCCGACGGCAGCGTGCCGTTCGAGTTCTACTTCGGTCCCAACCACTTCAAGACGCTGAAGGGCATCGGGCACAAGTATGAGAAGATCATCCCGCTGGGCGGCTGGCTCGTCGGCTGGTTTACCCGCTATGCGATCATCCCGATGTTCGACTTCTTCCACCGCTTCATCTCCAGCTTCGGCCTCATCATCCTCCTGATGACCCTGGTGATCAAGCTCGTGGTCTTCCCGCTGACCTACAAGTCCTATGCTTCGTCCGCCAAGATGAGCGCGCTCAAACCCGAGATGGACAAGATCGCGGCGAAGTATCCGCACACCGACAACCAGCAGGAGATGATGAAGAAGCAGCAGGCCACGATGGACCTGTACAAGCGAGCGGGCGTGAGCCCGATGGGCGGTTGTCTGCCCACCCTGCTCACCTTCCCGATCCTATGGGCGATGTTCCGCTTCTTCCCGGCATCCATCGAGCTGCGCCAGCAGCCGTTCCTGTGGTGCAAGGACCTGTCGGCCTACGACGCCATCGTGGACTTCGGCGGCCGCGTGCCGCTGATCGGCGACCATATTTCCCTGTTCGCCCTGCTGATGGCGGTCACGATGTGGCTCTTCTCCAAGATGACCATGTCGTCCCAGCCGACCGCGAACGACCCCAACGCCGCTTCGATGCGCTTCATGAGCGTGTGGATGATGCCGATCATGATGTTCTTCATCTGTAACAACCTCTCCGCCGCGCTCAGTTACTACTACCTGCTCTCCCAGCTCATCGCTATCGTGCAGACCTGGGCCATCCGCAAGTCCATCAACAAGGACGCCATCCTCGAGAAGGTGCGCGCCTCCGAGGGCAAGCCGATGAAGAAGAGCAAGTGGCAGCAGCGCCTGGAAGAGGCACAGCGCCTCCAGGAGCAGCAGATGCGTCAGCAGCAGAAACGCAGATAATGATCAAAGAGAACATTACAGCGATACACGGAGAACTGCCACCGGGAGTGAAACTGGTGGCAGTTTCCAAATTCCACCCCGTCGAGGCCATCCGGGAGGCTTACGACGCCGGCCAGCGCGCCTTCGGTGAGAACCGTCCGCAGGAGTTTTGTCGCAAGGTAGCTGAGGTTGCCGCGTGGTTGCGCGGTCGCGATAGCGACACCCGCGCCATCCCCCTCGAGGGGGTGCAGGGGGTGACGGTACACGAAGTGCCACGGAACGAAGTGGAGTGGCACTTCCTCGGACACCTCCAGACCAACAAACTCAAACTGGTCCTGCCTCACGCCGCGCTGGTGGAGTCCGTGGACAGCCAGCACCTGCTGGATGCCATCCAGGACTGGGGCAAGGCGAACGGGAAGGTCATCCGGGTGCTGCTGGAACTGCATATCGGCGCGGAGCAGACCAAGCAGGGCTTCCACGAAGAGGAGATCCTGGACATCCTTTTCCGCGCGGAAAAATACACCCACGTCCGCTTCTGCGGCCTGATGGGGATGGCGACGCACACCGACTGTGAAGACGACATCCGGGCGGACTTCGCCCGCATCGCCGACTTCCGGGCCTACCTGCAGGACCTTTTCCCCGAGTTGCAAGACTTCACCGAACTGTCCATCGGGATGTCTTCCGACTGGCGGATCGCCCTGGACTATGGCGCCACCATCGTCCGCATCGGCACGGCAATTTTCGGAGAACGACAGTATTGATATGAAGATTCTGATCACCAACGACGACGGGATACACGCCAAGGGCCTGATGGCCCTGGTGCGCGTGATGAAGCGCTACGGCGAGCTGACCATCGTGGCCCCGAAACAGGCCCAGAGCGGCATGTCGATGGCCGTGACGATGGGTTACAAGCCCATCGCCGTCAAGCACTTCGGCAAGCGTCTGGGAGAGGACTGGTGGTACCTGGACGGCACGCCGGCCAGCTGCATCAAGTTCGGCATCGACAACGTCCTGTTCCCCGAACGCCCCGACCTCATCGTCAGCGGCGTCAACCACGGCAGCAACGCCGCCACCGCATCCATCTACTCCGGCACCATCGGCGCCGCGATGGAAGGCGCCGTGAACGGCATCCCCGCCATCGGCGTGAGCCTGGACACCTTCAGCCCGGACGCCGATTTCTCCTGCGTGGAGGTCCTCCTGCCGCGCATCCTGGACACGCTGCTCGAAAACCGGGAGCACCGTTACGGGCGCTTCTACAACATCAATTTCCCCGACCGCCCCGCCGACCGCATCCACGGGGTGCGCGTCGCCCGGATGGGCCACGGCCACTGGGAGCGGGAGTACCAGGACTTCGGCCGCTTCCTGGAGGAACGCGGGCGCATCCCCTCCGAAGAGGACTGCTGCTACATCGCCCGGCTGGAGCCGGACGAGCAGCTCTATGTGATGGCCGGAGACTTTACCGACAACGGCGACAACCCCGCCGACGCCGACCACATCCTCCTGCAGCAGGGTTATGTGACGATCACGCCGGAGAACATCGACAATACCGATTTCGCCGAACTCGACCGCCTATGCGCTATTTTCTGATAGCCGGAGAAGCGTCCGGAGACCTGCACGGCAGCAACCTGGTCAAGGGGCTGCGGGCCGAGGACCCCGCCGCGGAGATCCGCTGCTGGGGCGGCGAACTGATGCAGGCGGCCGGCGCGGAACTGTTGCATCACTACCGCGAAGGCGCCGTGATGGGCCTGACGGACGTGCTGGGAAGTGCCGGAAAGCTGCTGCGGAACCTCCGTTCCTGCAGGTGTGACATTGCCGCCTGGCAGCCGGACGTGGTGATCCTGATCGATTATCCCGGCTTCAACATGAAGATCGCGAAGTGGTGCCACGCCCAGGGCATCCGCGTCTTCTATTATATCGCCCCCAAGACCTGGGCTTCCCGCGAAGGGCGCAACCGCAAGCTGAAGAAGTGGGTGGACCGCCTGTTCATCGTGTTCCCCTTCGAGGTCCCGTATTTTACGGAAAAAGGCGTCCCGTTTATCTATGCGGGCAATCCGCTGCTGGACGCGGTGGATGCGCACGCTTATGAACGCCCCGTGGAAGGCCGCTACGTGGCCGTCCTGGCCGGTTCCCGGAAGGGGGAGATCGCCCGCACGATGCCCGTGTGCATGGCGGCGGCGGATCTGCTGTCGGCCCTTCCCGGCTGGGAGGACGTGCGCTTCGTCATCGCCGGCGCCCCGGCACGCAGCGAGGCCGATTACGCGCCGTTCCTGGCCGGCAGGAAGAACGTGGACCTGCTGTTCGGCCGCACCTATGACGTACTGCGCTACGCCGAGGCCGCCGTCATCAACTCCGGCACTGCCTCGCTGGAAGCCGCGCTCATCGGCACCCCGCAGGTGGTGGGCTGGAGCACCTCGCCCTTCTCGGCCTTCGTGGCCCGCAGGATCCTGCACGTGCTGGACCACATCAAGTTTATCTCGCTGGGCAATCTCTGCCTGGACCGGGAGGCCTTCCGCGAACTCATCCAGGAGGACCTGACGCCCGGGGCCGTCGCGGACGAACTCCGGCGGCTCGTGGAGGATGTCCCTTACCGGGAACGGATGCTTGCGGACTACGCCGCCATCCGTGAATCCCTGGGCGGCAGCGGCGCCTCCTGCCGCGTTGCCCGTGCGATGATCGAAGAACTTAACCAACGCTGAATCAATATGGTAGCACTTGTCACCGGCGCTTCGCGCGGCATCGGAAAAGTCATCGCGACGGAACTCGCTTCGCTCGGTTTCGACCTCTCGCTGGTCGCGCGCGACGGCAATGCCCTCGCAGAAGTCATCGCGGCCCTGCCCGGGAACTGCGGACAGGCCATCGCCCTGCCTGCCGACCTCGGTCAGGTGGAGTCCTGCACGCAGGTCGTCGAGGAGACGGCCGCACAACTGGGCGGGCTGGACCTGGTGGTCAACTGTGCCGGTCTCTCGCTGGCCGGAAGCTTTACGGAAGTCAGCCCGGAAGAATGGGACCGCGTCTTCGCCGTCAACGCCCGGGCGCCTTTCTTCATCTGCCAGGCGGCACTGCCGTATCTCCGGAAGTCGGAGAAGCCGATGGTGATCAACATCGCTTCCGTGGTGGGCTTCAAGGGCTACGCGAACCAGTCCGTGTACGCTTCCTCCAAGCACGCCCTGACGGGTTTTACCAAGGTTTTCGCCAAGGAGGTCCAGCCCTACGGGATCCGGGTGCATCTGATCAGTCCCGGCGGCGTGGCCACGGAGATGGTGACGAAGATGCGTCCCGACATCGATCCGGAGGAACTCATCCAGCCGGAGGAGATTGCCGAGATCGTCCGTTTCCTCGTGACCCGGCAGGGGAAGGGGACCATCGACCAGTTCTACATCCGCCGTTTCTCCGGGCTCGCCTTCGATTAGCCACGCGCCTGCGCGTGACATTCTGTCATTGGCAGAAGATTTGCTTCCAAAAAAGGCAAATACGAGATCATTATGGCAGAAGATAAAGAAAAGCAGCAGGAAATGCAGGCGGAAGCGCCTGTGGAACAGACCCCGCAGCCGGAAGAACCCAAGAAAAAATCCAAGAAGGAAGAGCGCAAGGAAGAGGCCCTGCGCAAGGAAGTCGCCGCGCTGACTGACAAATTGGCGAAGGCGGAGGCGGACCTTGCGAAAGAGAAGGACAGTTACCTGCGTCTGATGGCGGAGTTCGAGACCTTCCGCCGCCGCACTTCCGAAGACCGGCTGAACCTCATCGGGTCGGCTTCGGCCAAGACCATCGAGGGGCTGCTTCCGGTCCTGGACGACTGCGAGCGTGCACTGGAGATGCTCTCCAAGTCCTCCGACGAGGCGGCGAAGGAGGGTACCCTGCTGATATACAATAAATTGATGGACTACCTCAAGACCCAGGGCCTGGCCCGCATCGAGGCCAAGGGCGAGGTCTTCGACACCGATTTCCACGAGGCCGTGACCCAGTTCCCCGCACCCAGCGAGGACCTGAAGGGCAAGGTCATCGACGTCGTCCAGACGGGTTACACCCTCGGCGGCAAGGTCCTGCGGTATGCCAAGGTAGTCGTGGGAGCATAAGCCTATGGCAGAAAAGAGAGATTATTACGAGGTCCTGGGGCTCCAGAAGGGAGCCTCGGCCGACGACATAAAGGGCGCTTACCGCAAGGCGGCGCTCAAATGGCATCCGGACCGCTGGGTCAGCGGGACCGACGCCGAGAAGAAGACCGCCGAGGAGCGCTTCAAGGAGGCCTCCGAGGCGTATTCCGTGCTGAGCGACCCGGACAAGCGCGCGAAGTACGACCAGTTCGGCTTCGCCGGCGTGGACGGTGCCGCGGGGCAGGACTGGAGCCAGGGCTTCGGCAACCTGAACGACATCCTGAACAACCTCTTCGGAGGCGCGTTCGGCGGTTTCGGGGGCTTTGGCGGCTTCGAGGGATTCGGAGGCTTCGGCGGCGGACGCCAGGAGGCCCGCACCCCGCGCGGCCGGGACATCCGCACCCGTGTGAAGGTGACCCTGGAGGAGATCCTGAACGGCTGCGACAAGGAGGTTACCATCGAGCGCAACCGCCCCTGCCCGGAGTGTAACGGGCGCGGGACCAAGAACGCCTCGGACGTGAAGACCTGCCCGACCTGCAAGGGCGCCGGCCAGGTGCAGCACGTGACCAGCACCCTGTTCGGCCGCGCGATGTCCACCTCCATCTGCCCGCAGTGCCAGGGAACCGGCAAGGTGGTCACGAACCCCTGCGGCCACTGCAAGGGCACGGGCCTGGTCCGCCGCAAGGAGACGGTCAAGGTGCACGTTCCGGCGGGCGTGGAAGACGGCATGCAGCTGACGCTTCGCGGCGAGGGCCACAGCGCCCCGCAGGGCGGCGTGAACGGCGACCTCTTCGTCGTCGTGGAGGAACAGCCGCACGCCCAGCTCAAGCGCGACGGGAATAATCTTTTCTATACCCGCGTGATCAGCGTCGCGGACGCGATGCTCGGCTGCGAGATCCAGGTGCCTGCGCTGGACGGGCCGCAGCGGCTCAAACTCGATCCCGGCACGCAGTCCGGGACGGTGGAGCGCCTGCGCGGAAAGGGCCTTCCTTCCGTGAACGGCTATGGCCTGGGCAGCCGCGGCGACCTCTACGTCAAGATCCTGGTCTGGATCCCGCGCAAACTCGGCCGCAGCGAGCGGGAAGCCATCGAGAAGATGCGCGACTCCGTCCGTCCCGACCCGAACCGGGAGGACAAGGCGCTGTTCGAAAAGGAGAGCAAGTACTTCTAACGGAAGAAGCGGTCGATTTCCTTGATGGTTTCCGGCAGGGCGAAGATGGCCACGCGGTCGTAAGGCTGGATGACCGTGTCGCCCACGGCGATGAAGGCTTCGTTGCCCCGGATGACGCCGCCGATGATGGCGTTGCGCGGGAAGTCGATGTCCTTGATCGGCCCCTGGGTGATGGCGGCACCCGGCGCCACCGTGTATTCGATGACCTCGGCGTTGGTGCCGGTCATGTAGCGTACGAAGCGGGCTTTGCCTGACAAGGTGAACTTGAAGATCCGGCCCGCGGTGATCAGTTTCTTGTTGATGACGTTGTCCACGCCCATCTCTTCGGCGATGTGGATGTACTCGATGTTCTCCACCTCCGCGATGGTGCGCGGCACGCCGAATTTCTTCGCCACCACGCAGGACAGGACGTTGCTCTCGTCGCTGCCGGTCAGCGCGACGAACGCGTCATAGTCCTGGATGCCCTCTTCGTACAGGAAATCCGAATTCCGGCCGTCCCCGTTCACGATGCGGACGTCCTCGGACAGTTTCTCCGACAGTTCGAGGCAGCGGTCCTTGTCGCTTTCTACCAGCTTGACGCGCATGCCGCTGCGCGAGAGGGTCCGGGCGAGCATCTCGCCGATGGGGCCGCCGCCCAGGATGAAGGCGCTGCCGATGGAAAGGTTGGTCTTGCCGAAATGCCGGTAGAGGGCTTCTACGCCCTCGCGTGTGCAGATGGTGAAAACCAGGTCGCCGTAGAGGAACTTCGTATCGAGACGGGGGATGAGGGTCTTCTCTTCCCGGGAAATGGCGATTACGCGGAACTGCTTGAGTTCCTCGGGGGTGCTGTTCTTGATGAATTCGAGGAGCTTGAGGTCCAGGATGGGGGAGTCCTCGGTGAGCTTGAAGACGGCGATCTGCAGCCGTCCCCGGGCGAAGTCCATCGTCTCCGCAGTGGAATTGTGTTTCAGGAAGGCGACGATTTCATCGGCGGCGCTCTTCTCGGGATAGAACATCAGTTCGATACCCAGTTCCTTGAAAATCAATTTGTTCTCTGCATTCAGATAATCCTCGTCGCTGATGCGCGCGATGACTTTCGCAGCACCGAGCTGCTTCGCGAGCAGGGCGCCGACGATGTTGACCTCCTGCGCGGCGAGGGGATAGACGGCGATGAACAGGTCCGCCTTGCCTGCACCCGCGTCCCGCAGGACCTGGATGGAGGAGGGGTTGCCGAGCACCGTCTCGATATCGGTATAGGCGGACAGCGCGGCGATACGTGCGCTGTCGTCGTCCACCACCGTGACCTCGTTGGCCTCGGCCCGCAACATCTTGGCGAGATGGGATCCGACCTCACCGGCTCCCTCAATGATGATCTTCATATCGTCTCAAATAACTGAATATCCTGTCTTTGCGCAAGGCCGCCTGCAGCAGGATCCGCAGGTCCCGGATGCCGGCGGGGCTGGCTCCCGGCACGCGGGCGGGACGCGCGGGGGCCTGCAGGCGCAACTGCCGGTATTCCCGGTGCGCTTCCCGCACGGCGCGGGCGCAGGCGCGCTTTCCCGACAACAAATATACGATTGCCGCGCAACAATCCAAAATCTTCCGCACCGCGATCCGCCGGCGCGCCCGGCCGGCCCCGAGCGTGTCCGGGAGATTGTTCTCCAGCAGGAGCAGGCCGTTGCGGTAATTGAACTTGAGCTTGAGAGGGGAGGACGGGGCGAGGGTGCCGCCGCCCAGGTGCCAGACGCAGCTCTGCGGAACCACCGTCACGCGCCAGCCGGCCAGCTGGGCGCGCCAGCACCAGTCGATCTCTTCCATATGGGCGAAGAAGCGGTCGTCCAGCCCGCCGAGTTCCTGCCAGCAGCGTGCGCGGACCAGCAGGCAGGCGCCGGACACCCAGAGCACGTCGGCGGGGCTGTCGTACTGGCCGCTGTCCTCTTCGGTGCGGGAAAGCACGCGTCCGCGGCAAAAGGGGAAGCCGTAGCGGTCGATGCAGCCGCCTGCGGCGCCGGCGTATTCGAAGCGGTCCGTGCGGCGGAAGTCCGTCCCGTCCGGGACGAGGGCGTGCAGCTTGGGGCCGCAGGCGGCGCAGTCCGGGTGGGCGTCCATCCAGTCCGTGAGCGGCTCCAGCCAGCCCGGCTGCACCTCGATGTCCGAATTCAGGAGCACGAGGTACTCCGGCGCGTCCGGCTCCGCCAGCAACTGCGCGAAAGCCCGGTTGTATCCGCCGGTGAAGCCGAAGTTCTTCTCCAGCAGGAGGGTTCGTACTTCCGGAAAGCGGGTGGCGAGCAGTTCGCGCGAACCGTCGTCGCTGGCATTGTCCGCGACCGTGACGGCGGCGTCCCGTCCCCGGAGACTTTCGAGCAGCGGGGGCAGGAAGCGCGCGAGCAGTTCGCGGGTGTTCCAGTTCAGGATGACGACGGCGGTACGCATTGCTCTACAGTTTTCCGGGAACGATGACGTGGTGGTTGCCGATGGGCGTCTTCAGGAAATAGTCCGCCGCGCCCGGGGCTTCCACGACCACCTGCGTGCGGCAGAGATGGTTCCCGTAGGGATTCTCCACCAGGCGGGCGGGGATGCTGACCATGCATTTCAGGTCGGGGGAGAGCTTGAACAGCGTCACCTCGCCCTCGGGCATTTCGCCGTGGACCGCCACGCCGATGCCGGACTCGAAGTGCGTGTCGTAGCAGTAGTTCCGCACGAGGCTGAGCGGTACGGTGCAGTGCGCGAAGAGCAAGCGCCCGCCTTCGATGCGCGAAAGGTTCACCTGGAAAGAGGCGCTTCCGGTGCGCGCCCGGGCGACGGCCATCGACAGCATCGCGGGAACGTCGCCTTCGCAGGTCGCCGTGATGCCCTCCGTGTTCAGGATGGCCAGGGCGAGGCAGCCGGTGTTGTGCAGTACATCCAGCAGGTCGAAACACCTGAGCGTGAGGCCGTTGAGCCTGTATCGGGCGACGAGGCGCCGAAGTGCGCCGTAGATGGACAGCGCCCCCCGGAAATCGTTTTCATCGAGTTTCCGTCCATAGCGCGGTGCGTTGGGAGCGTTCAGCGAAAAGCCTTCCGGCAGCGTCCATTGTTCTTTGCGCGCCTCCTCGACCAGTTCCGGAATGGGGATGTCGATCAGTTCCGCGCCCAGGATCTCCCGGGCGGCGCTGTAATCCACGTCGCTGGAAATCAGCCAGTCGGAGGGCTTGCCGATCACGCCGAAACGCTGTCCCTCGAGGATGCGGCCGAAAGTGACGGGGTGCAAAAAGGCCTTTTCTGCACCCGGCAGGCAGGTTTTGGAAGCATCGGGGTGCGAAACGGGCGTTTCTGCACCCCGGATGGCGCGCAGGCGGGCGGCGATGTCCGCCGGGCTGTTGTGCAGGATCTCCCCGTCGATGCCCCGTTGCCGGAGCCAGGAGAGGATCTCCATCGATGCGGCGAGGGAATTGCTCTGGCCGCTGGCAAGCAAGCGTACCGCTCCCTCAAGCGGGAGGGCCGGGGCGACTTTTTCCAGGAACAGGCCCTCCGTGCCGCCGGTCCGGATATAGATCAGTTCCAGGGCGTCGTCCTGTCCGTAGCCGTCGAAGTCCGCGCCCCGGCAGTCGAAAGGCGTGCCCAGGGCGGCCTCAATGGCCTGGATGAACGGCTCCCGGCGCGCGTCGGGGGCCATTTCTCCGTGCAGGCTGGAGGTCAGGCTATACAGGACGGGGGAGTCCATGGTCTCAGTCTTTGTGGCAGCAGCCTTCGCCCTTGCCGCAACACTCGCCGTCCTGGTGGCCGCCTTCGTGGCAGCATTCGCCGTCTTCCTTGTGGCAGCCGCCCTTGCCGTGCGGGCACTCGTGCTCCTGCGGCGGGAGATACTCCCCGTGCAGGCCCTCGGTGAGTTCCTTGTCGGTGGCACAGCGCACGCTCTCGACCTTGCCCGTGAAGTGCAGGGTCTTGCCGGCCATCGGATGGTTGAAATCCATCGTCACGGCTTCCGGCTTCACGGCGGCGACGGTGCCCTGGACCACCTGCCCGTTCTGGTTGAGCATCGGGATGGTGCGTCCGATCACGAGCAGGTCCTCACGGACCTTCCCGTCGATGGCGAAGGCGCTCTTGGGGATGTCGAACTTGTAGTTCGGCTCATAGACGCCGTAGCCGTCCTCGGGGGAGAGGACGAAATCGAAGCCGTCGCCGGGCTCCTTGTCCAGGAGCGCCGCCTCGAACTTGGGGAGGAGCATGCCGGTGCCGTGGATGTATTCCAGGGGTGAACCGGGTGCGGACTGGTCGGCGATCCGGCCTTCCACTTCCAATGCGTAGCTCACGGCCACGACTTTGTTGTTCTGAATCTTCATCTTTTGTAATTATCTTTCTGTTAATGTATTATCCGCTGAAGTCCACCTCGGCGAAGGCCAGGGTGGGGATGAGTTTCGTCTGGCAGGGACGCGCGTCGTCGCCCGCCGCGAGAAGCCTTGACCACAGGTCGAGGAAGTTCCCGGTCATCAGCATCCCGCTGACGGGACGCACGATGCGGCCGTCCTCGAAGAGGAAGCCCTCGATGCCGTAGGAGAAATCCCCGGTCACGGGGTTGCTGTTGCCGCCGTTGAAGTCGGTGACGAGGATGCCGCTGCCGCAGCGCCTGAGGATGGCGGCGCAGTCCAGGCCGGGGCAGGGCCAGGGCAGGACCTTGGGGCGCGTGGCGTCTTCCACGTTCGGCGCGATCTGCATCTTGTTCGCCATGTAGGTGTTGACGAAATACTGCTTCACGACGCCCGCCCCGATGACGGTCGCGTCCTGTGTGGCGACGCCTTCGGAATCGAAGTATTTGGAGCAGGTCTGGCCCGGGATGCGGGGGAGGTCGACGAGGGTGAGCCCTTCGGGGAACAGCTGCCTGCCGACGGAGTCCATCAGGAAGGAGTTGTTCTGCTGGATGGAGTAGGCGCTGAGGGCGCGCAGCAGGGGAGAGACCAGCTTGGAAGCCCGTTCGGCGTCGATGACGGCCGTGTAGCGGCCGCTGGGGGCCGGCTGCGAGCCGATCTGGGCGACGGCGCGTTCCAGGGCTTCGCGGCCGCAGGCGGGGGCGTCCAGTCCCGTCAGGTGCGACGAGGCGTCCCACCAGTATCCGCTGTACTTCTCGCCGTCGCTTTCGATGGTGATCTCCACGCCGTAGTCGAAGGAGGTCTCCCGGTGCAGGCAGCACGTCCCGTTCGTGTCCATCACCACCGTCTCATAGATGCTGTCGCTGTACTCTCCCTCCTCCGAAACGATCTGGTAATCAGGCCGGCTGCCGGGGGACGAAGCATGGACCGAGGCGGAGAGGGCGAGCTGCTGCCGTTCGTCGGGGGTGAGGGCCTCGCGGGCGGGATCGACCAGGCCGAGTTCGTCGCCGGTCAGCGCATCGTGGCAGCAGCGGGCCGGATCGGGCAGCGCCCGGAACGGGTCCGGGGCCACCTGGCGGACGGTCTCCACCGCCTTCGCGATGAACGCCTCCAACGAGGCGGGGTCCAGCTTGTTCGTCGAAAAACTGCCGAAGCGCCCGTCAGCGAAAAGCGCGATGCTCAGCGAACGGTCGGCGCAATGCGTCACCCGGTCCACCTCCCCGTCCAGGGTGGCCACCAGGTCCTCCTCGCTCTTGGAAAGCGTCGCCCGCGCATGCGAAGCGCCGGCGTTCCGGGCCGTTTCCAGGGCCCGTCGGACGAAATCCAATTCCTTCTCCGTGATCATCTTACTCGCCTCCGACCGTTAAATTTCCAATCAGGACAGAGGGGATGCCGCACGACACGGCGACGCTCTGTTCCTTGCCGCAGGTCCAGGTGCCTTCATCGACCTTCAGGTCGCCGGCGACCGCCTTGATGTCGGCAAGCGCCTGCGGCCCGTTGCCGATGATGTTGATGTCCTTGACGGGCATCGTGAGCCGCCCGCCTTCGATGAGGTAGCCGCTCTTGACGAAGAAGGTGAAATCTCCCTCGCCGATCTTGACCTGTCCGTTCGCGAACTGGTCCACGTAGATGCCTTTCGTGACGGAGGCGATCAGGTCTTCCTTCGTGCCGTCGTTTCCGCTTTCCATATAAGTGGCCCGCATCCGCGGGATGGGGTTGTAGCGGAACGATTCCCGTCGGCCGTTGCCGGTGGGGGCGACGCCGTAGAAGCCGGCGCTGATGCGGTCGTGCAGGTAAGAGGTCAGCACGCCGTCGGTGACCATGTAGGTCTTCTGCCCGGGGACGCCTTCGTCGTCGTAGTTGCAGGCGCCGCGGCTGCGGGGCAGGGTGCCGTCGTCCAGGATGTTGATGCCCTTGCGGGCGACCCGCCGGCCCATCTTGTCGCTGAAGATGGACTGCCCCTTGCGGTTGAAGTCCGCCTCGAAGGCGTGCCCCATCGCTTCGTGGAGCAGGATGCCCGAGGCGCCGGCGCCCATCACGACGGGCATCTGGCCGCCTTTGGGACGCCTTGCTTCGAAGCGGGCGTCGATGCCTTCCACGGCGCGGCCGACCAGGTCCTCGAGGACCTCGTCGTCGATCAGTTCCGCTCCCGTGCGCAGGCTGCGGGAGACGTTGTTGTTCTCGGTCTTGTCGCCCTGGCGGAAGATGACCTGCACCGAGATGCTGCCGAGCGGGCGGTGGTCGGCGGTGAGTTCGCCGAGGGAGTTGTACATCAGCACGTCGCTGACGGAGTAGGACAGGATGGCCACGACCTTCAGCGTGCGGCTGTCCCGCGCGCGGATGCCCGCCTCGATGCGTTTCAGGAACGCCACGAACGGCGCCGTCTCCGCCTCCTCCCACGGCAGCCGCTCCGTATAATACTCTGCGGCTCCGTTCAACGGCAGCCAGCCCCCGGTTTTCTTTGTGGTATCATTTTGTCCGCTGGGCGAAGAAGTTGTGCAAGCGATGGCGCCGGCGGCCTTGGCGGCTTGCAGTAGCGAAGGGAAATCGGTGGACTCGGCGTAGGCGTACCCCGTCTTCTCGCCCTTCAGCACCCGGATCCCGCAGCCATAATCGACGTGGTAGCCACCCGAGGCCACCTCGCCGTCGCGCAGCAGCAGGTCGTGATAGGCGGTGTCTTCGAAGTACAGGTCGCACCAGTCGCCCCCGCTCCGCAGCCCCTCGGCCACGAGCGCGCGCAACTGCTCCTCGGTCACGCCGAAATGATCAAGCCTCTTCATCGGGATGTGCAATGCTCCAGATGGTACGGTATTTCTCGTTGTCCTTGATGTACAGCAGCTGCTTGGAACCCTCGGCCACGACCGTGAACGGCGGCCGCGAATTGTCCGCGAGCACCCAGCGGTCGCTCACCGGGATGTAGGTGTCGAAGAGGTACTGCAGGCCCATCACGTAGCGGCGCCGGATCACCGGATCCGGGATGTGATGCCCGCCGGAGACCACCCGGTCGCGCACGCGGCGGATCGCCAGTTCCGGAGAGTTCAGCCAGAAATACAGGACGGTGACCTCGTAGCCCCGGCCGTGCGCCTCCTCGATGATCTTCACGAGGGAGCGCGTGGCGAGCGTCGTCTCCACGCAGAAATCCGCGTTCCGGTCCAGCAGGTAGTTGATTTTCATCAACATGTACCTGCTGGCGGTAACGGACGCGGCGGCGGGGTTGAACGGCGAGAGGCTCTTCGCGAACTCGTCGGAATTCACGAACTCCCTGCAATTCAGCAGATCCGGCAAGAGCGTGTAGCACGCCGTCGTCTTGCCGGATCCGTTGCAGCCCGATATGATGTACAGGTTGGGCAATCCTACTTCTCGGGGATGTTCTCCAGGATGGCCTTCAGCAGGTCCCAGGTCCGCTGTACGGACGGGATGTGGCAGCGCTCG
Organism: uncultured Bacteroidales bacterium; assembly: GCA_947167015.1. GTDB lineage: Bacteria > Bacteroidota > Bacteroidia > Bacteroidales > UBA932 > Cryptobacteroides. The sequence continues at coordinate 28,738 of CAMVGM010000001.1, read as the reverse complement.
TCCGGGGAGTGGGGATAGAGGATGGTCGGTCCGATCGACACCATCTCCCAGTTGGGATACTTGGCGCCGAGCAGGGCGCACTCCAGTCCGCCGTGCGTCGCGAGCACGTTCATCGGCTCGCCGAACATCTTGACGTGCAGGTCGTTGATCAGTTTGTTGATCGGCGTGTCGGGCTTCGGCGTCCAGCCGGGATAACCGCCGAAGAACTTGACCTTGGCGCCGGCGAACTCGAAGATGTAGCGGACCCGCAGGGCGAGGTCCTGCTTGGAGGTGTTCAGCGCGCTGCGCAGCAGGGAGTAAACCTTGAGGTGGCCGCGCTGGCAGCGGACGATGGCGAGGTTGATGGAAGTCTCGGTCAGGCCGGCCATCGTCTGGCTCATGCGGATGACGTTGGACGGGCAGGCGGCGATGGCCTTGCAGGCGTTCAGCATCACCTTGTCCTCGATGTGGCGGGCGGGCTTGTTGACCTTCTCGACGAGGCACTGCATGCCCGGATCGCTCTCGCGGTAGCGCTCCTTGGCGATCTTGAAGATCTGCGTGATGTAGCGGATCGCGGCGACGGCCTTGTCCTTGGGGATGGCCACGACGGCGTCGGCCTCGAACGGGATGGCGTTGCGCAGGCTGCCGCCGGTGAAGTCGGCCACCTTGGCGCCGTAACGCTCCAGCAACGGGATCAGTGCGCGGACCATCACCTTGTTGGCGTTGGCGCGGTACAGGGAGATGTCCATGCCGGAATGGCCGCCGGACAGGCCCTTGACGGTAATCTTGTATCCTACGTAGCCGCGCGGGGTGGGGAAGCTCCGGTATTTGAAGTCGGCTTCGGCGTCCAGGCCGCCGGCGCAGCCGATGCAGAGTTCCTTCTCGTCCTCGGAGTCGAGGTTGAGGAGGATGTCACCCTTCAGCAGGCCGGGCTTGAGGGCTTCGGCGCCGCTCATGCCGGTCTCCTCGTCATAGGTGCAGAGCACCTCGATGGGGCCGTGCTTCACGCTCTTGTCCTCGGCGACGGCCATCGCGAGGGCGACGCCCATGCCGTTGTCGGCGCCCAGCGTCGTGCCCTTGGCCGTGACCCACTCGCCGTCGATGACGGTCTCGATCGGGTCTTTGAGGAAATCGTGCACCGTGTCCGAGGTCTTCTGCGGGACCATGTCCATATGTCCCTGGAGGACGACGCCCTTGCGGTTTTCGAAGCCCGGCGTAGCGGGGACGCGCATGATGACGTTGCCGGTCTCGTCGGCGAAGGCTTCGACGTTATGCTCTTTCGCCCACTTGAGCAGGTGCTCCCGCACGACTTCTTCGTGCTTGGAGGGACGCGGGCAGCGGGTGAGTCCGTAGAAATTGTTCCAGACGACTGCTGGCTGAAGATCTTTGATGGTCATAAGCTATTGTTTTAAGTGTTAAATCCTTGCGAAGCGCTGGTGGGTCCAGAGATAGTTGCCGGGCTGTTCCCGGACGTCCTTCTCCAGCAGCGTATAGTACTGTTGCATGATATCCTGGACGCTCATCTTCGAGGCATCCTCGCAGATGGGCGTGTAGCGGAGCAGGTAATGTCCCCGGCGCTCGCGGCGCATCGACAGGTAGGCCACGGACATCCCGAACTTGCGGGCAAGGGCGGCGGCGCCGGTCATCGTCTGCACCCGCTGGCCGAAGAAATCCACGTCCAGGTTGCCCGGGGAGGCGAAATACGGCCGCTGGTCGGTGTTGACGTTGTACACTTTCTTCTCGTCGCGGTGCGAGAAGGCGTAGCGGATGAGGTCCTTGGACTCGATGTAGCCGGGGAAGTGTTTGCGGTCCTTCAGCGGGGCGAAGCGGTTGTCGCGCAGGATCTCGTCCCACATCTTGCTGGACATCTCCCGGTACACCACGCAGAAGTTCTGTTCGCTGAAAGGGACGGGCGTGTCGGAGTAGTTGTACGACTCGATGCCGCCGTAGAGTTCCCAGTTGCCGCAGTGCGAGTACATCACGACCATGCCGGGCGCCGCCTCGAACAGGCGGGCGGCTTCTTCGGGGTTCTCGATTTCCACGAGGCGCGCGCGGCGCAGGCGTCTGGGGCTCCGGCAGGCGCCGAACCAGACCGTCTCGGCGACGAGTTCGCCGAAATGCCGGTAGAATTCCTTCCGGATGGGCTTTAGGTCCCAGACATTGCGCTCGGGGAAGGCCTTGGTGAGGTTGTGCATCACCACGTCGCGGCGGTAGCGGATGACGTCCCCGGCCAGCCAGGCGATGAACCTGCCGAGCGCGTAATGGACGCGCAGCGGCAACAGCCCCAGCAGCCGCAGCAGCCCCAACATCAGCCAAGTCCCGATCTTACGCATATTATGCAAATATACATAATTCCGCGGATATCGGCAAGATGCCTCCTTTTCTCCCTTGTTGCAATTCGGCAAGCGCAGCAATGTGCCCCAGGCGCCTTTGTGCGCCATGTTCTCGTGCGCGCTGAGGGCATTTGACCTTCATCGAGCACACCTGATGCCCTTGGGAGGCTCTCCGTGGCCACCTGCCGCGCCAGCCAATTTGCAACAAGCCTCAAAAGCCTTTATTTTTCAGGGAAACTGCGGAATAATGGGATAAAAATCGCATTTTTGTATCCGACCTTAAAACTTGAAATATGGAAATCGTTCTTTCTGATTTGGGAATCGGCCTTCCCATCATCAAAGGCCGGGACCATCCTGTCCGCAATTGTTGGCATTTCTCTACGGATGGTGCTTATGCCGAGGTTTTGTTCCAGGGCCGGAGCGAATTCGTGGATGCCATGAACCGGCTTTATCTTCTGTCGCGCAAGTATCAGATTGTCATTCTGGCTTTTTGCCTGATGGACAACCATATCCATTTGATTCTCTACGGACGGTTCGAAGAATGCAACCGATTCGTCCACGAACTAGTACGGCAGATCTCTTCCTCCATTTCCCGGCAGCACGGACTCCGGCACGAACTGCAGAATCTACCTGTTCATTATCAAGAAATAACGGATGACTATTATCTGAAGAAAGCCATCTGTTATGTCCACAAAAACCCGACGGCGGCCAATCTTCCGTTTCTTCCTCAGGATTATCCTTGGTCCAGTGCAAGCCTTCCCTTCCGTATATACGGCACTTGGGCCTGTCCGGGTCCTGACAGTGTTACGCCGGCATGCCTTTCTGGCAATGAGCGTCGCCGTATCTTCCGTACACGGGAAGCCATTCCCGATACGCTGCAGGTGTGTGATGACCTGATCCTACCGGTCAACTATATCCCGGTCCGTATTCTCCAAAGTTTGTTCCGCTCCGCCCGCGCGTATCATTTCTTTATGAGTTCCACCCGGGAAGAAGATGTCGAGTCGCACGGCGGATCCATCTCCCGCCTGAGTCTTCCGGACACTGAGATGCGGCAGCACAAACGGGAGTTGCTGAAAGAACTCTTCGGCAGGGAATCTTCCCGGGAGTTGAATACGCAGCAGCGTATCCGGCTGGGCAGGGAATTGAAACGGCGGTACAACTGCTCCGTCAAGCAGATAGCGCGCCTGGTCGGACTTGCGGCCGCCCAGTTGGAAACTTATCTCAGATGAATCTGCCGCCCGGCCGGCTACAGAACGGAGAGGATGCCGGCGATGGCGCTGAAGAGGACGAGGGCGGCGAGGATGCCGGTCCAGGTCTGGGTGGAGCTGCGGGAAGCAGGCCAGCGGAAGCGGTTGAGGACGAGGGTGGCGACGGTCAGGCCGATGCCGATCCACAGCCCGGCGCAGGAGCGAAGCCCGCCGGTCGCGAAGACCTGGGCGAAGACGCCGGCCGGGATGAAAGCGGAAACGAAAGAAAGCAGGCTGTGCCGCCGGGCGGGCAGCCAGAGGACCAGCTGGAAGAGCGTCAGCCCGGCCGCGACGACCAGCGCCGCGCCCCAGCGGTCCGTGAATTTATAGAAAAAATACAGGAATATCCCGGCGAAGAACACCAGGGATATTCCTGCAGCGAGTATTTTCTGATGCCGGAGCACGGTTTATTCGGCCGTGGCGGCCTCGAGCTTCTTGAGGAAGGAGAACATCACGACGCCGGAGATGACGCAGAGGGCCATCAGGACGGTCCAGTTGACCCACAGCGGCACGTTGTCCCACAGCATCGAAGGGATGGAGCTGAGGTAGTTGCCGATGGCGGTGGCCGCGAACCAGCAGCCCATCATCAGGCCCTTGTACTTCGGCGGGGCGACCTTGGACACGAAGGAGATGCCCATCGGGGAGAGCAGCAGTTCGGCGAAGGTAAGCACCAGGTAGGTGCCGATCAGGTAGGTCGGGACCACCGGGTCGGGGGAGACGCCGCCGACGGCCGTCAGCGAGGACGGGGCGGGCTGGCCCTTGGAGGCGGCAAGCATGATCAGGTAGCCGAGGGCGGCCACGAACATACCGAGACCGATCTTCTTCGGGGCGGAAGGCTCCTTGCCTTTCTTCGCGAGTGCGCCGAAGATGGCCATGGAGACCGGGGTGAGGGCGACCACGAAGAACGGGTTGAACTGCTGGAACTGCTGGGGCAGGATATGCAGGACGTCATCCATGCGGGAATAAAGGAGATAGGCACCGGCCCAGAGGGCCACGGTCGCGAGGACGCAGGAGATCTTGGAGCGGTAGCTCTCGGACTGGAAGATCCCGAACAAGGTATAGACCGAAACGGCGATCAGGAACAGGGGCCAGATATTGAAGCCGATGCGGAGCGGGCCGCTCACGCTGTCCTGGGTGTAGTCGCGGGCGAAGTAGGTCAGCGACGAGCCGTTCTGGTGGAAGGCCATCCAGAAGAAGATCACGACGGCGAACACGAAGCAGAGGGCGACGATGCGGTCCTTGGTCTGCTTGGGGGAAAGTTCGACGACCTTCTCGTTGGAAGCGGCAGCCTGCTTGGCGTTCACGTCGGTGTGCTTGAACCAGGAGCGGAAGCCGAAGTAGATGGCCATCGAGAAGACCAGGGACACGCAGGCGACGGCGAAACCGAGGTTGTAGGCCGTGGACAGGTGGTTGATATAGTAGGTGCTGAATTCGCTCAGGCTCATGGCGGCAACGTCGGAACCGGGCATCATGGCCTGGAGGCTCTGGAGGCCGGAGGGGTCCTGGAGCGTGCCGTTCAGGCACTGGTGGGCGAGGGCCGGGATGTCCGCCTTGTAGATGAGCCCGGAGGCGGCCAGGTGCTTGTTGGTCAGCGCGGTGGCGGCGGTGGGGGCGAACATGGCGCCCACGTTGATGGCCATGTAGAAGAGGCTGAAGCCGGAGTCGCGCTTGGCGCTGTAGGCGGGATCGTCATACAGGTTGCCCGTCATGACCTGGAGGTTTCCCTTGAACAGGCCCGTACCCACGGCGATGAGCAGCAGGGCGCCGATCATCATGGCGAGTGCGAGGCCGCGGCCCTGGAACGCATCGGTCGGGATGGCCAGCAGGAGGTATCCGAGGAACATCACCGATACGCCGGTGACGACGCACTTGCCGAAACCGATCTTGTCGGCAAGCCATCCGCCGAGGACCGGCATGAAATAGACAGCAGCCAGGAAAATGGCATAGAACTGGCCCGCTGCGGCGGCGGTGAAACCGAACTTCGCCTGGAGGAACAGGAGGAAGATAGCCAGCATGGTGTAGTACCCGAAGCGTTCGCCGGTGTTGGCGAGGGCGAGGGCATAGAGACCTTTGGGTTGTCCTTTGAACATATCAGATGGTGTTTAGTGTCAGTACGTCCTACAAATATAGTAATAATAGACGAAAAACGAAAAGGGACCGCCCTGTGGGGCAGTCCCTTCCCAAAGAGTCTGAGGTGCAGATTACTCGGCGGCGGCTTCGGCCTCGACGAGGATCTTGACGGCGGCGAAGACACCCTTGTAGCACTTCACCTTGCCTTCGAACTCACCGGTCTCCTTGATTTCGGGAACGGTGACGTTCTTCTTGTCGGTCTCGATACCGGCGGCGGTAAGCGCGTCGGCCACCTGGGCGGCGGTCACGGCGCCATAGAGCTTGCCGCTCTCGCCGACCTTGGCGGTGAGCTTGACCTGGGCGGCCTCGATGCGGGCGGCGAGGGCCTGCGCGTCGGCGACGAGCTTTGCCTCCTTATGGGCGCGCTGACGGAGCGTCTCGGCGTGCTGCTTGAGCGCGGACGGGGTGCCGACGGCGGCGTATCCCTGGGGGACGAGATAATTGAGCGCGTAACCGGTCTTGACTTCCACCACATCCCCGGCCTCGCCGAGGTTGGCAACATCTTTCTTGAGAATGATCTTCATAACGCTTCAATTATTTGAGGAGGTCGGTGACATACGGGAGAAGGGCGATGGAGCGGGCACGCTTGACGGCCTGGGCAACCTTGCGCTGGAACTTCAGGGAAGTACCCGTGATGCGGCGCGGGAGGATCTTGCCCTGCTCGTTGAGGAACTTCTTCAGGAACTCGGGGTCCTTGTAATCGACATACTTGATGCCGGCTTTCTTGAAGCGGCAGTATTTCTTCTTGCGAACCTCTACGGTAGGAGGGTTCAGATAACGGATTTCGTTGTTGTTAGCCATAATGATTCCTCCTGATTATTCTTCGGTTTCAACGGTTTCGGCCTCGGCCTTGGGGGCTTCCTCCTCCTTCGGTGCGGAAGCGGCGGCAGCCTTGGCGGCACGGGTCTGGCGACGGTGCTCGGCGTAGGCGACGGCGTTCTTGTCGAGGGTGACGGTGATGTAGCGCAGGATGCGCTCGTCACGGTGATACTGGGTCTCGAGGGTGGCCACGAACTGCGGGTCAGCCTTGAATTCGATCAGGTAATAGAATCCTGACGTCTTGTGCTGGATGGGGTAGGCGAGCTGCTTCAGACCCCAGTCCTCTTCGTACACGATTTCTCCGCCGTTGGCGGTGATCAGCTGCGTGTACTTGGCAACCGCTTCCTTCATCTGGGTGTCAGACAAAACGGGAGTTGCAATGAAAACGGTTTCGTACTGTTTGATCATTTCGTTAATGTTTGATAATAAAATAATAGCCCCGAAAAAACGGGGCTGCAAAGATAGGAAAAAAAACTAAGAATCCAAATGTTTCCCGGATTCCCTTCGGGACTACTTCCCGGATCCCCGGAGCAGGCCGGCCAGGTAGGCGCATTTTTCGGGGTTGCCGAGGGTCTTGGAAAGGTTGCAGGAAAGCTTGACGCAGTCGTGCCATTCGCGGAGTTCGGTGATGCGGCCGCGGGTGAGCTTCACCACGATGTTCATCGGGTCCGCGCCCGTCACGTCGCAGGTCAGGTGCGTGCCCACGCCGTAGGAATCCTGCACCCGGCCGTTCACGTACTCGTGGATCTTGATGGCCTTGTCGATGTCCAGGCCGTTGCTATAGCAGACCTGCTTGGTGGCGGGGTCGATGCCCAGGGACTTGTATTTCGCGATGATCTTCTCCGTCTGCTCGAACTCGTCGCCGCTGTCCACGCGCAGGCCCTTGTACATCATCGCCATCCGCTTGGAGAGGTTGGAGAAGAAGACCTCGTCGCCAAAGCAGTCGTACAGGTAGATCCCGTTGTCGCCGTCATAGACGTCGCTGAACTTCTTCATTACGTTGAAGTTGCACTCGAACACGCCGCTGACGTTCTCTTCGAAGGAGATGAGCTGGTGGGACATCGTGCCGAGGGGCACGCAGTCGTACTTCATCGCCAGCCAGACGTTGGAGGTGCCGGTGAACTTGCCGGGCCAGTCGCTGCGGGAGTCATAGACTTCCTTCATCACGCGGACCACCATGTCGTGGTGGTCGAAGCTGAAGCGGCGCCGCGTGCCCATGTCGCCGAGCACGAGGCCGCTGCCGAAGATGCGCTCGGTCTTCGCGCGGGCCTTCGCTTCCTCGTGGGCGGCGTCGTAGCGCTCGAAATCGCCCCGCAGGCCGTGCATCAGTTCCGAGATGCAGGACAGGATGGGCATCTCCCACATGATGGTGGAGAACCATTTGCCGCGGACCTTGATCTCGAGGTGTCCCTCCTCGTCCTGCCGGATGCTGACTTCCCAGGGGCGGAAACGGTAGCCGCGCAGGTAGGTGAAGTACCAAAGGGGGAGGAAGACGCAGCGGGTCTTCATGTATTCGATCTCTTCGTCGGTGATCCGCACCTCCGCCATGTGGTCGAGCTGCTCGCGCAGCAGCTTGTCGAAACCCTTGGGATACACCTGGTGGTTGCGGTCGAAGAAAGTGTACTCGACCTCTGCGCGCGGGTAGGTCTCCAGGATGTAGTACTGGCAGGTGAAGGTGTAGAGGTCGTTGTCGGTGAAATGGGTGATAATCGGTTTCATATCTATATGATTTCCAGTTTCTTGAGCAGTTCCTGCGGGTCGGGGTCATGCCCGCGGAAGCGGCGGTACAGGACGGCGGCGTCCTCGCTGCCGCCCTTCGAGAGGACGTTCTCGCGGAAGGAGGCGGCGGTCCGGGTGTTGAAGATGCCTTCCTCGCGGAAGCGGGAGAAGGCGTCGGCTTCGAGTACCTCCGCCCATTTGTAGGAGTAATAGCCGGCGGAGTAGCCGCCGGAGAAGATGTGGCTGAAGGCGGTGGAGATGCAGCTGCCGGGGATGTCGGGCAGGGTGGCGCAGCCGGCGAGGGCTTCCCGCTCCAGCCTGGCCACCTCATCCCCGGCGGGATCGGGGATCCCGTCCCGAAGCGTATGCCAGGCCAGGTCCAGCAGGCCGAAGCGCAGCTGGCGCACCTGGAAATAGGCGGCCTGGAAGTTCCTGGCGGCGACGAGCCGCTCCACGAGCGCATCCGGGATGGGTTCGCCGGTCTGCCAGTGGCGGGCGAAGGGGCGCAGGAATTCCGGCTCGAACGCCCAGTTCTCCATCAGCTGGGAGGGGAGTTCGACGAAGTCGCGGGCGACGTTGGTGCCCGTCAGGGAGGGGTAGCGCCCTTCGGCGAGCATCCCGTGCAGGGCGTGGCCGAATTCGTGCAGGAAGGTGGTCAGTTCGTCGTGCGTGAGCAGCGAGGGCGTGCCTGGGGAGGGCTTGCTGAAATTGGTGACGATGCTCACCAGCGGCCGCCGCTCTACGCCGCCGGGGGTGGAGAGTTCCCGGAAATTGGTCATCCAGGCGCCGCCGCGCTTGCCGGGGCGGGGGAAGAAATCCGCGTAGAACAGCGCCAGGTGCCGTCCGTCCGCATCCTGCACGTCATATACCTTCACGTCCGGATGATACACCGGCAGGTCCGTCCGCGGCAGGAAACGCAGCCCGTACAGGCGCGTGGCCAGGCCGAAGACGGCGGCGATGCAGTCTTCCAGCCGGAAATAGGGCTTGAGCTCCTCCTCGCTGAACGCGAAGTGTTCCTGGCGGTAACGTTCGGACCACCAGCTGAAGTCCCATGGCTGCATCTGCGTCTCCCGGTAGCCGTGCTCCCGGGCATAGGCGAGCAGCCGCCCGACTTCCTCCCGGGCGGCGGGCAGGGAAGGCGCCATCAGGCTGTCCAGCAGTTTCCGCACGGCGGGGACGTCCTTCGCCATCCGGTCCTCCAGGGCATAGTCCGCCCAGGTCGGATAGCCGAGCAGGCGTGCGATGCGGGCCCGCAGGGAAGCGATGCGGACGCAGACGGCGCGGTTGTCGAAGGGTTCTCCGAAGGCGCGGGCGTTGTAGGCGCGCCAGAGCCGTTCGCGCAGGTCGGAGCGGGTGCTGAACTGCAGGAAGGGGACGTAGCTGGGGCGGGTGAGGTCGAAGACCCAGCCGTCCAGCCCCTTCTCGCGGGCGGCCTGCGCCGCGGCGTCCCGGACGTACTGCGGCAGCCCGTCCAGGTCCGCTTCCTCCGTCAGGTGCAGGGTGAAGGCGTTGGTGGCGTCGAGCGCGTTCTTGCCGAAACGCAGCTCCAGCAGGTCGAGTTCTTCCTGCAGGGCGGCGAAGGTCTCCTTGTCTTCCGGGTCCAGCAGGGCACCGCTGCGCACGAAGTCCTTGTAACTGTCTTCCAGCAACTTGCGCTGGTCCGGGGCGAGGTCGATCCCGGCGCGGGCGTCATAGACGGCCTTCACCCGGGCGAACAGCGTTTCGTTGAGGGAGACATACATCTCGTATTCCGTCAGCAGCGGGGAGACCTCTTCCGCGATCCGCTGCATCCCGTCGTCGCTCTCGGCTTCGAGGAGGTTGAAGAAGAGGCCGCTGACGCGCTCCAGGGCGTCCCCGGCGAATTCCAGCGCCTCGACGGTGTTCGCGAAGGTGGGCGTTTCCGGGTTGCCGGCGATCCGGTCCGCTTCGGCGCGGGCTTCCGCGATGGCCGTCCGGAAGGCGGGCAGCCAGTGCTCCGCGCGGATCGCATCGAAGCGCGGGGCGCCGAAAGGCAGGGGAGAAGGGGTCAGCAACGGATTTTCCACGACACAAAAATAACCATAAATGGCGATTTTTCCCTACAAGGAGCCGAGACTTTTTTATCCCCGGATTCTCTTTGTTTTATTGTATAATAATGTCTAAATTTGCGCCGCTTTTTAGAGACAAGAAGAATAGTTACCGTTTTATGTCCAACAGCAAGTTTTCTGTCAAGTATTGTGTCCTTCTGCCCATCGTGCTGATCGTCACAATCATCCTCTGGGCCCTCCCCGTCAGCGCTTTCGGCATCGCCGAACTGACCGTGGTCCAGCAGCGCGTGATCGCGCTTTTCGTTTTCGCAGCCCTGATGTGGATCTTCGAGATCATCCCCAACTGGACTACCTCCCTGCTGGTGATCGTATTCGCCTTGCTGACAGTTTCCAATAAAGGTATCGGCTTCCTCTGTAATCCCGAACTCGGCCAGCTCGTCGATTACAAGAGCCTGATGGCCTCCTTCGCAGACCCTGTGGTGATGCTCTTCCTCGGAGGTTTCGTCCTCGCCATCGTGGCGGAGAAATACGGCCTGGACGTCACCATGGCGCGCGCCCTGCTGTCCTTGTTCGGCACGAAGCCGAAGATGGTGCTCCTGGGCTTCCTCATCGTGATCGCCGTGTTCTCGATGTTCATGTCGAACACCGCCACCGCCGCCATGATGCTGGCCTTCCTGGTGCCCGTCCTGTCCAAGCTTCCCGCCGACGACAAGGGCAAGATCGGCCTTGCCCTGGCCATCCCGGTCGCCGCGAACATCGGCGGTATCGGCACCCCGATCGGCACCCCGCCGAACGCCACCGCCGTCAAGTTCCTCGCTGAGGCCGGCTATGACGTGACCTTCGGCGAATGGTCCATGCGCATGATTCCCTACGTGCTCATCATGATCGTCATCGCCTGGATCGTGCTCCAGCTCCTTTTCCCCTTCAAGTCGGAGAAGATCGTGCTCGAGATCCCTGAGAACAAGCGCGAGAAGGACTGGAAGACCACCGTGGTGTGGGTCACCTTCCTCGGCACCATCCTGCTGTGGGCTACGGAGCAGTGGACCAAGATCAACTCCAACGTCGTGGCGCTCATCCCGCTCGGCGTGCTCACCGCCACCGGCATCTTCACCCGCGACGACATCAAGGAGATCAACTGGAGCGTGCTCTGGCTGGTCGCGGGCGGTTTCGCCCTCGGCACCTGCCTGCAGGGCACCGGCCTCGCCAAGGTGCTCATCGGCGCCATCCCGTTCAGCACCATGTCCGTGGTGCTCGTGACGATCATCGCCGGCCTGGTGTGCTACTTCCTCTCCAACTTCATCTCGAACAGCGCCACCGCGGCGCTCCTCATCCCGATCCTCATCGTGGTCGCGGAGGGAATGGACCTCGGCGCCGCCGGTTCCCGGGCCATGATCTCCTACATCGCCGTGTGCGCCTCCCTCGCCATGCTCTTCCCGATTTCCACGCCGCCGAATGCCATCGCGTCCTCTACCGGCATGGTCGAGACGAAGGACATGACCCGGGTGGGCATCATCATCGGTGTCGTGGGCTTCGTCCTCGGCTACTTCTGGCTGACCAAAATCTTCCCCTTCGGGGCATAAAAAACTGACCTCTACCATGACCAAGAGAATCTTAGCCGCAGTCCTTCTGGCTGCCTCCCTGGCGGGCAACGCCGCCGCCCAGGACAACAATACCGTCCAGTTCAAGCCCTATGGCTTCGTCCGCAGTTTCGCCGTGATGGATACCCGCGAGAGCATCTACGGCGTCGAGGACTTCTTCTACTATGTCCCCAAGGATACGAAGATCGTGAACGGCGAGGACCTGAACGCCCAGAATACCTTCGCCTTCGCCGCCCTGACCTCCCGCCTCGGCGTGGACCTCTCCGGCTATCAGGTGGAAGGCTGGAAGATCGGCGCCAAGTTCGAAGGCGACTTCTACGCCGGCGTGTCCGGCGTGACGGGCACGGCCCTGTTCCGTCTCCGCCAGGCTTTCGTGACCCTGGCCAAGGACGGCACGTCCATCAAGATCGGCCAGTCCTGGCATCCGATGGCCGCTGACATGCCGCACGTCTTCTCGCTCAACACCGGCGCCCCGCTTGGTCCCTTCGCCCGCACCCCCGAGGTCGTGCTGGACGGCAAGCTGTCCGAGAAGGTCACCCTGACCGCCGCCGCGCTCTGGCAGATGCAGTACACTTCCGCCGGCCCGAACGGCGCCTCCGCCGACTATATCAAGTACAGCGGCATTCCCGAGCTCTTCCTCGGCCTCAGCCTCAAGGACGGTGGCTTTACCGGCCGCGTGGGCGTGGACATGCTTTCCATCCGGCCGCGTCACCTGGACGTCACCGGCACCCGCAAGGTCAAGGACCGCATCACCACCTTCAGCCCGTACCTGTACGCCGAGTACAGCAAGGATCTGTTCTCCATCAAGGCGAAGACCATCTTCGCGCAGGCCGGCGAGCACATGAACCTGAACGGCGGCTACGGCGTCAGCGCCATCAATTCGGACGGCAGCTGGGAGTACACCCCCACTCGCAACAGCTCTTCCTGGCTGAGCATCAGCTACGGCAAGAAGGTGCAGGCCGTCCTCTTCGGCGGTTACGTGCGCAATTTCGGCACCGCGAAGGAGCTTGTCGGAGACCTGTATTTCAGCAAGAACAGCTACTCCAACATGAACCGGATGTTCCGCGTGACCCCGGAACTCGTCTATAACCTCGGCAAGGTGGCCTTCGGCCTGGAGTATGAGCTGACCGGCGTCCAGTACGGCAAGTTCACCAACAACACCAAGTTCGGGCTGGCCACCGAGGACCTCCACTGGGTCTGCAACAACCGCATCCAGCTCCTGGTCAAGTACACCTTCTAGGCTCCCGTATGGCTCTCCTGCTGCTTTTCCTGCTGGGGGCGATGGCCGTCTCGTTCCTCTGCTCCATCCTGGAGGCGACGCTGATGTCCACCCCGATCTCCTACATCACGATGCGGGAGGAGGAAGGCTACAAGCCTGCCACCCGGTTCAAGGAATACAAGCAGGATCCTTCCCGGCCGATCGCCGCCATCCTGTCGCTCAATACGATCGCGAACACCATCGGCGCGGCCGGGGTGGGCAGCCAGGCCACCCGGCTTTTCGGCTCGCAGTGGTTCGGCCTGGTCAGCGCCCTGATGACCTTCCTCATCCTCATTTTCTCGGAAATCATCCCCAAGACCCTGGGCACCACGCGCTGGAAATCCCTGATGGGCTTCGCCACCGCGATGATCCGCGCCCTGATCTTCCTGATGTACCCGCTGGTGCTGCTCATCGAGCTGCTCTCCGGCCTGATCACGCCGGAAGATACGGAGGAACCGGCCGTCTCGCGCGACGAAGTGAGCGCGATGGCGAACGTCGCGGAAGAAGAGGGAGACCTCGAGGAGGACGAGAACACGATCATCCAGAACCTGATTTCGATGGACGAGGTCAAGGCCTGGGACGTGATGACGCCGCGCGTCGTCTGCGAGATTGCCCCGGAGTCGATGACCCTCAAGTCCTTCTACAAGAACAAGCGCTACCGCCACCACAGCCGCATCCCGGTGTACGCCGACAACGACGAGTACATCACCGGCTACATCCTGCGGATGGAGGCGCTCCAGCTGATGGCGGAGGACAAGTTCGACCTGACGCTCGGCTCGATCCGCCGCGACGTGGCGACCTTCGACGAAGACACGCCGCTGGACAAGATCTGGGACGAGATGCTCAGCAAGGACGAGCAGATCGCCATCATCATCAACGAATACGGCAGCTTCCAGGGCATCCTGACCCTCGAGGACATGATCGAGACCCTGCTGGGCAGCGAGATCGTGGACGAGAACGACACCGTTCGCGACATGCAGCAGCTGGCCCGTGAAAAGTGGAAAAAGCATAACCCATGAGAACCTTGTCGAGAATCCTGGCCGCCTGCCTGATCCTGGCGGCGACCGCCTGCGTGCAGGCCGACCCTTTCTGGCTGGGCGCCGACATCAGCGGCTCCGCCGGCCAGGAGGCCCGCGGCGAGTATTACTATGACGCTGCGGGCAACGGCCCGAAAGAGATCACCGCCCTGATGAAAGAGATGGGCCTGAACGCCGTCCGGCTGCGCGTCTGGGTGCAGCCCCGCCGCTGGGGACGTCCCGGCCAGGCGGTGGACACGACGGATTTCCGCGGCCTCTGCAACAAGGAGGACGTCCTGTACAACGCGCTGATCGCCAAGGAACTGGGGATGGCGGTGATGATCGACTTCCACTACAGCGACACCTGGGCGGACCCGGCCCACCAGCCCATCCCGCGCTCCTGGGTGGGGCACACCTACGAGCAGATGAAGGAGGACCTTAAGGCCCATACCGTCGAGACGCTCCGGCTGCTCAAGGACCACGGCGTCAAGGTGAAGTGGGTGCAGGTGGGCAACGAGACCCGGAATGGCCTGCTGTGGAACAACGTCGGGACGGAAGTGACCGAGCATATGGGGCACAGCCGCCTGGATCCGGAGCAATATGCCGGTTTCCTGGATGCCGGCTACGAAGCCGTCAAGAGCGTCTATCCGAAAGCGGTGGTGATCGTGCACCTGGACAACGGTTACGACCAGGAAATGTATGACTGGAACCTGGGCATCCTCGAGCAATACGGCACCCGCTACGACATGGTGGGCATGTCGCTCTATCCTTACTGGGCGGCCACGAACGGCCTGACCGACGCCGACAAGGTCATCGCCGACTGCCAGGCCAACATCGGCCACGTGTACGAGCGTTTCGGCAAGGAGTCGATGATCGTGGAGACGGGGGCGGAGGTCAATCTCGAGGACGCGGACAAGATGGCCGAGAGCGTGCGCCAGATGCAGGAGATCGTGAAGATGGCCCGCGGCACGGAGCACTGCCACGGCCTCTTCTACTGGAACCCCTGCTGCCGCCCCCGCGGCTACCGGCTGGGCGCCTTCGACATGGAAGGCCGCCCCACGGGCATCATGGACGCTTTTACCGCAAAATAGTTTTCTTTTTCTTCCGGCATTGCTTTTTTTGCTAACTTTGTTAGCATGGAAGACCTGTTGGGAAAAGCCCGCGCCGTCGCGCTCGAGGCGCTCAAGGACGACACCCGCTATGACGGGACGCCCTTCATCGGACACGCCGACAACGTCGCCCGCATCGTCAGCGACGAGATCGGGCTGCCGGAGGCCTGCGTGGCGGCCGTCTATCTGCACGAGGCCACCCGCGCCCATAAGGACGTGGACATCAGCGAGTTCCCGCAGGACGTGCTGACGATGGTGGACGGCCTGAACAAGATCTCGACCATCAAGCCCCGGGACACGCGCCTCGAAGCGGAGAACTACAAGCGCCTGATCGTCCAGTATTCGACCGACCCGCGCGTGACGGTGATCAAGATCGCCGACCGGCTGGAGGTGATGCGCACCCTGCAGATGTTCCCCAAGGGCTCCCGCGACCAGAAACTTCTCGAGACCCTGATGCTTTATATGCCGCTGGCCCACCAGCTTGGCCTGTACAACATCAACAACGAACTCGGCAACATCTGGTTCCGTTTCGCCGATCCCGAGCAGTACCGGGCCATCACCAACAAGCTGAAGGCCACCGAGAAAGACCGCGAGCAGATCACTGCCGAGTTCATCGAGCCGCTGAAGAAGAAGCTCTCCGACGCCGGCATCGTCTATAAACTGAAGATACGCACCAAGAGCGCCTACTCCATCTATCGCAAGATGCAGGTGCAGAAAGTCCCTTTCGAGGGCGTCTATGACGTTTTCGCCATCCGTTTCATCATCGACTGCGAGGATGACCCCAAGCTGGAGAAGGATCTCTGCTGGAAGGTTTTCTCCTACGTGACCGAGGAGTACGAATCGGATACGAAGCGCCTGCGCGACTGGCTCACCACGCCGCGTCCCAACGGCTACGAATCCCTGCACATCACGGTGAAGAACCGCAAGGGAAAGGCGCTGGAGGTCCAGATCCGCACGAAGCGGATGGACGCCGAGGCGGAGAACGGCAACGCCGCCCACTGGGCCTACAAGGGCATACGCCACGAGGAATCGATGGACCGCTGGCTGCAGACGGTGCGCGATGCGCTCGAGCATCCGCTGGAGGCCACGCCGGAAGAGATGCCCGCCCCGCCGGACAAGGAGATCTTCGTATTTACGCCCTCCGGCGAACTGCGCATCCTGCCCACGGGGGCGTCGGTGCTGGATTTCGCCTTCAATATCCACTCCGGCCTGGGCTGCCGCTGCATCGGCGGCCGGGTGAACGGGAAGGCCGTTCCCATCCGCGAGAAGCTCAAGACGGGCGACCTGGTCGAGGTGATCACCCGCAAGGACCAGCGTCCGAACCGCGACTGGCTGGGCTGGGTGGTTTCGTCCAAGGCGCGCACCAAGATTAAGCAGGAACTCGACGCCGAGGAGCGCAAGGCCGCCTCGCAGGGCCGTGAGATCCTGGAACGGCGCCTGCGCAACTGGAAGCTCGAACTGCCCGACGAGTGGCTGATGGAGTTCCTGAAAGCGCGCAAGTACCCGTCCATCCTGCCGTTCATGGCGGCCATCTCCCGCGAGGAGGTGGACGTCAACGACATCAAGGCGTACATCCAGCGGAAGCAGGCCGCCCAGCAGGAAAAACCCGCCGCGGCGGTGCCCGAGGAGCCCGAAAAGGCTGCGCCGAAGTCTTTTTCCGGATCGGGGTCGGACGATATCCTGGTGCTGAGCGCGAAGAACGTCCGGGGGCTGGACTACAAGATGTCCAAGTGCTGCAACCCGGTCTTCGGCGACGACGTGTTCGGCTTCGTCACGCGCACGGAGGGGATCAAGATCCACCGTATCTCCTGCCCGAACGCGGCCCGGCTGATCGAGCGTTTCCCGTACCGCATCCAGAAGGTCGTCTGGCAGGATAACGCCTCCACCGGCAGTTTCCAGTGCACGCTCTCCGTCACGGCCGAACTGGACCACCCTGTGCTCAGCGACATCATGGGCGTGATCGGGCAGTTCAAGGTGTCGATGCGTGCCTTCAACGTCAAGGAGAACCTGCGCGCCGGCACCTATGAAATCACCATCCGCCTGCTGGTACCGTCCAGCGCCGAGCTGGACAAGGTTCTCTCGCAGGTTTCCAACCTCCGGCAGGTCATCAAGATACGCAGGGTATGACGCAGGAACAGGACACACGTGACCTGGACCGCTTCGAGCAGTTGCTCGAGGACGGTCTCGTGAAGGTCTGCAGCGGCGCGGGCCTGCTGCCCGCCGACCTGGTCCGGAACCCCGACATCGACGGGGCGTGGGACTGCTACATCAAGGATTACATCGCCGACGCGGTGGTCAATTTCAACGAGTATCCCGAAGCGGCCCTGGCCTGGGCGGCTTTCCTCGGCCTGGGCGTGGCCTGGGGCTGGGACGCCGACTGGAAGCGCTACCGGGATGTCCCGTACCGTTCCTGGTACGGCTCCCGGGGCTGGGACGACATGGACGAGCACATCCTGCGGGACGTGCTGGGCCTGCCGCTGGACGGCCCGGAGGCGAAGAAGATCTCCGACACCTTGCTGAGCTGCGCCCTGGCCGTGCTCGGACTGCTGCAGCACGAGGGCGTAGAGACGCAGACCGCCCGCGGCTTCTATCTGCTCGCCCGCAGCTACACGGTCCTGTACCGCATCGGCGCCGCCATCGAACTCCATCGCCTGGGCTACAAGAAGGTGCTCATCGGCTAGGCGGCGGGCGGCGGAGCGGCATTGCAAAAATAACGGAGAATCGTTATTTTTGTAGGATTTATGAAATTTCAGCTCGAATCCGAATACAAGCCCGCCGGCGACCAGCCGGAGGCCATCGCCCAGCTCTGCTCCGCTCTGGATGCCGGGGTGGGCGACGTGACGCTGCTCGGCGTCACCGGATCGGGCAAGACCTTCACGATGGCGGGGGTAATCGAGCGCCTGCAGCGCCCGGCGCTGATCCTGAGCCACAACAAGACCCTCGCGGCCCAGCTCTACGGCGAATTCAAGTCTTTTTTCCCGCACAACGCGGTGGAGTATTTCGTCTCCTACTACGACTACTACCAGCCGGAGGCCTACATCCCCACCACCGACACCTACATCGAGAAGGACCTGAGCATCAACGACCAGATCGAGAAACTGCGCCTGAGCGCCGCGAGCGCCCTGCTCAGCGGCCGGCGCGACGTGATCGTGGTCTCTTCCGTGTCCTGTCTCTACGGCATCGGGAACCCCGATGATTTCCACGCGCAGACCGTCCCGGTGCGCCGGGGCGAGACGCGCAGCCTCACCGCACTGCTCTACCGCCTGGTGGACGCCCTGTACAACCGCACCGAAGCCGAGTTCAAGCGCGGCACCTTCCGGGTCCGCGGGGACACCGTGGACGTGTACCTGGGCGGCTCTGACGACGCCGTGCGCATCGAGTTTTTCGGGGACGAGATCGACGGCCTCAGCCTGATCGACCCGGTGACCGGGGCCAAGCGCGAGGACATCGACGAGATCAACATCTATCCGGCCGGCAACTTCGTGACTACCAAGGAGCGGAGCATCGCCGCCGTCTCCCACATCCAGGACGACCTGAAGGCCCAGATGGATTATTTCGAGAGCGTGGACAAGGGACTCGAGGCCAAGCGCCTGAAGCAGCGCGTGGAATACGACCTGGAGATGATCAAGGAGATGGGCTACTGCCCGGGCATCGAGAACTATTCCCGCTACTTCGACGGCCGCCGGCAGGGGCAGCGCCCCTTCTGCCTGCTGGACTATTTCCCGAAGGATTTCATCACTTTCGTGGACGAGAGCCACGTCACTCTGCCGCAGGTGCACGCGATGTACGGAGGCGACCACAGCCGCAAGAGCGTGCTGATCGAATACGGCTTCCGTCTGCCGGCCGCGGCTGACAACCGCCCCCTCAAGTTCGAGGAATTCGAGGCCCTGACGGGCCAGAAGGTCTATGTGAGCGCCACCCCGGCGGACTACGAACTGGAGAAGTCCGAGGGCCTGGTGGTGGAGCAGGTGGTCCGTCCGACCGGCCTGCTGGACCCGCCCATCCAGGTCCGGCCCACCAAGAATCAGGTGGACGACCTGGTGGAGGAGATCCGCAAGCGCGCCGAGGCGGACGAACGTACGCTCGTCACCACGCTGACCAAGCGGATGGCGGAGGAACTCGACGAGTACCTGCGCCGCATCGGCCTGCGGGTGCGCTACATCCATTCCGACGTGGACACGGCGGAGCGGGTGGAGATCATCGAGGACTTCAAGAACGGCCTCTTCGACGTGCTGGTGGGCGTGAACCTGCTGCGCGAGGGCCTGGACATCCCGACCGTCTCGCTGGTGGCGATCCTGGACGCCGACAAGGAGGGTTTCCTGCGGACCGAGCGCGCCCTGACGCAGACGGCTGGCCGCGCCGCGCGCAATGTCAACGGCCTGGTGATCATGTATGCGGACAGCATCACCCCGTCGATGGAGAAAACCATCCGGGAGACCGACCGCCGCCGCAAGAAGCAGATGGAATACAACAAGTTGCACGGCATCACCCCGAAGCAGGTCGAAGTGAAGCAGAACATTCTGGCGGGTGAGCTGGCTTCCCGGGGCAAGCCGGTCGGCCGGGGCCTCGCGAACGGCACGACCGGCCGCGTGAGCGCCGCCAATTCCTATGACGACCCGACCTACATCCCGAACCCTTCCGACCTGGGCCGCGGCAGCGTGAGCGTCGGTTTCGGACACGATTCCAAGCGGGCGCCGGGCGACGCCTACCGCGACGGTTACGTCACGGCCGACCTGGCCGCCGTGCTGCAGGATCCCGTGATCCGTTCGATGTCGCGCGAACAGATCGAGAAAATGGTCGAGGAGGACCGCCGCCGGATGAAGAAATCCGCCGCCGAACTCGATTTCACGCAGGCGGCGCATTACCGTGACGAAATGTGGGCCCTGCAGGAGTACCTCAAAGTTTGGAAAGAAAAATGAAAAGATATCAGATAACCCTGTTCATGTTTTCCGTCATCGCCGTCCTGGCGCTGGTCTGCGCCGTGTTCCCGGCGGAAGGCTTCCTCGGACTGCGCTTCCCGCAGCTCGCGGACATCCTGTCGTCTTCCGAGCCGGAAAAGGGGCCTTCCCCGGAGGAACTGATCGAGCAGCGCCGGCAGGCGGTCCTGGCCGCGGAACGGGACCAATATCAGACTTTCTTCGCCGAGGATCCCGCGCGTTTCTCGCTGCCGGATAATGACATCCGTTTCTTCGATCCCTTGTTCGCGGCCCTCGAGCGGGCGGAGGTGGAGCCCCTGCGCATCATCCATTACGGCGATTCGCAGATCGAGGAAGACCGCATCACCGGCACGATACGCGAGCGGCTCCAGGAACGCTTCGGGGGCAGCGGCCCCGGCATGATGCCGGCCCGCCGGCACGCTACGCCCCAGGTGGGCGGCGGGAGTACGGCGGAACTGCGGCGCTATTTTAACTACGGCGACGCCTCCCACCGGGCCGGCATCCGCCAGTACGGCCCGTATGCCGACTTCGTCCGCCTGGACACGGTGACCACCCTGTCCTTCTACCCCGTCCGCAGCAAGGACAAGGGGCAGAGTCCCTTCGAGCGGGTGACGCTCGTGGCGGGCAACCTCCGCAGCACGCTGAACGTGACCAGCAAGGGCGACCGGCGGACGGTAGAGCCCGGCGGGTCGCTGGCGCTGGTGCGTTTCGAGCTGCCGGACAGTTCCTTGCGCGCTTCGCTGACCATCTCCGGCTACGCCGACCTGTACGGCGTCCTGCTGGACGGCAAGGCGGGCGTGCGGATGGACAACGTGGCGATGCGGGGCAGTTCCGGCGCCATCTTCACGACGATGGACGCGGAGCAGCTGCGTACGTTCTACCGTGAGGAGAACGTGCGGCTGATCCTCCTGCAGTATGGCGGCAACAGCGTGCCTTACCTCAAGACGGACAAGGCGATCGCGACCTACCTGGAGTCGATCCGCAAGCAGCTGCGCCACCTGAAGAACCTGGCCCCGGATGCGAAGATCGTCTTCATCGGCCCTTCGGACATGTCCACGGTGGTGAGCGGCAAGCGGCAGACCTATCCCAAGCTGCCCGGGCTGGTGGATTCCCTGCGGGTGTCCGCGAACGCCTGCGGGGCGGCTTACTGGGACATCTACGGCGTGATGGGCGGGCAGAACTCGATGATCCAGTGGGTGAGCGCCCGGCCGGCCCTCGCCGGTTCGGATTACGTCCATTTCACCCTGGCCGGTTCCAAGAAGGTCGGCGACATGTTCTGCGACGCCTTCTTCCTGTACTATGACTATTACCGCTGGAGGAAAGAGCATGACCGGTAGCATCTTCGAACGCCGCCCGGCGGCGAGACAGCGGAGCCGGAATTGGTTTTCCGGCAAACCTGTCCGGAAAATAATTCCGGGCCGCCCGTCTGGAAGACTCCGCCGCCGGGGGTGCCTGCTTCCGTGCCTGTTTTTCCTGATCCTGGGCGGCAGCATCTCGGCGCAGGAACTGCCGGAGTGCGTGCACGCGGAGAAGTCCGTCCTCAGCTTCCCGGGCTCCCGGGCGGCGCAGGACGCCTTCTACGACAAACTCGACAGCCTGGTGGCGACCGGACACGGAAACGTCAACGTCTGGCACGTCGGCGGCTCGCACGTGCAGGCGGCCTTCTTCCCCAACCGCATCATGAACCTGCTGGACTCGCTGACCGTCCGCGGCGACCGGGGCTTCCTCTTCCCGCTCAAGCTGGCGGGCACCAACTACGACAAGTCCTACCGCATCACGACGACGGGGGAGTGGGAGGCGCCGATCCTGACGCGCACCACCACCCTGCGCCGGCCGCGCTACGGCATCACCGGCTACGGCGCCCGGACCTCCAGCCCCGACGCCTCGGTGGCTTTCCGGCTGAATCCTTCCGGCGATAGCCTGTGGGTGTGCCAGAGCGTGCGCGTGCTGGGCTACGCCTCTTCGGAACGGGCCTACCCCTACATCATCTGCCTGGCGGATACCCTGCGCTTCGATTTCGACGAACAGACGCGCAGCTATGTCTTCGACCTGCCCGCCCCGACCGACACCGTACTGGTGCAGTTCCACGTCCCCAAGGGCGAGGAGTTCGTGCTGAACGGGCTGGAGCCCATTTCCTGGCGGCCGGGACTGAACTATTTCTCTTCCGGGGTGAACGGGGCCGCCCTGCCGTCCTGGCTGGACAAGTGCGAGGACCTGGAACGCGACCTGCAGCTGGTCCGTCCCGACCTGGCGATCCTGGCGGTGGGCATCAACGATTCCGCCGTGTCCGCGAAAGATTTCAAACCGGAGAAGTTCAAGTCGAACTACCGGCGCCTGATGGAGATGGTGCGGCGCGTCAACCCCGGCTGCGCCTTCGTCTTCATCACCAACAACGACAGTTACCGTTATGTCCGGCGGGGCATGACCTACAACACCAACACCGTCGCGGTCCGCAAGGCGATGACCGAGCTGGCGGAGGAATACGGCGCTGCCGTGTGGGACCTGTACGGCGTCATGGGCGGCGCCCATTCGGTCGAGAAATGGCGGGACGCGGGCCTGGCGAAGGCCGACCGCCTGCATTTCACGGACGTGGGCTACGAACTGCTGGGCGACCTGTTCGTGCAGGCGCTGATGGCGGACAAACAACAGCGGGGAGGGGAGTAAGAAGATGGATCTCAGCGGAATCACTGCCTTTGCCCAGCGCCTGTTCGGATTCGACCCGAACTCGCCGCTGCTGTTCACCCAGTTCTACTTCTGGGCTTTCTTCGCGCTGGTCTATGCCCTGTTCGCGCTGATCGGCAACCGCCGCCTGCTGCGCAACGCCTTCCTCTTCTTCGTCAGCCTCTTCTTTTATTACAAGACCAGCGGCCTGTCGGTGCTGATCCTGATCTTCGTCACCTGCTCGGACTTCCTGATCGCCCGGCGCATCGCTGCCTCGGAGCGTCCGGGGCGCAAGAAGGCCTGGCTGGTGCTGAGCGTGTGCATCGACCTGCTCATCCTCTGCTACTTCAAGTATGCCTATTTCTTCGCGGACTTCGTCCACACGCTGACGGGCCTGGAACTGAAGGTGGTGAACGTGTTCGGGATGCTGGGCAACGCCCTTGCCGGGGCGGAGCGCTTCCGGGTGGACAGCATCGTGCTGCCCGTGGGCATCTCCTTCTTCACCTTCCAGGTGATCAGTTATACGGTGGACGTGTACCGGGGGAAGGTGAAGCCGGTGGACAACATCCTCGACTTCGGTTTCTACGTCAGCTTCTTCCCGCAGCTGGTGGCCGGCCCCATCGTGCGCGCCAGCGAGTTCGTCCCGCAGCTTTACAAGCCCTTTTTCCTGGGGCGGCGGCAGTTCGGTATCGCGGTGTTCTGGATTCTCAACGGCCTGGCCAAGAAGCTGATCCTGAGCGACTACATCGCGGTCAACTTCATCGACCGCGTGTTCGAGAATCCGCAGCTGTTCACCGGCTTCGAGAACCTCGCCGCGCTCTTCGGCTATTCCCTGCAGGTGTACGCCGACTTCTCCGGCTATACCGACATCGCCATTGGCGTGGCGATGCTGATGGGCTTCTACCTCCCGCAGAACTTCAATTCGCCCTACAAGGCCTCCAACCCCCAGGACTTCTGGCGGCGCTGGCACATGTCGCTGAGCAACTGGCTGAAGAACTACCTCTACATCCCCCTGGGCGGCAACCGCAACGCGACCTTCGGCACCTATTTCTGGATCGTGCTCTTCGCGGTGATCGCGGCGATCCTGTCCGGGACCTGGGTGGTGTCGGTCTTCTTCGTGCTGCTGGCCGCCACGCTGGGCGTCGTGGCGTATTTCAAGCCGGAACGGCGCAAGAAGATCCTCGCGAACATCAACCGTTTCATCACGATGCTGCTCGGCGGCCTGTGGCACGGCGCATCCTGGAATTTCATCATCTGGGGCGGCCTGAACGGCATCGGCCTGGTGGTGTACCAGTTCTGGAAGGAGATGAAATGGGGCTGGCGCTTCGGCCTGGTCACGGCCGGGACCGTGGGGCTGGGCCTCGCGCACTTCCTGTCGGGCGCCCCGGTGTGGAACCTGCTTTTCGTGTGGTCCCTGTTCGTCTGGACGGGCACGCTGGTACGTTTCATCTATCATCTGGCCGGTGGGAAGGGCTGCCAACGCCTGGGGTATTTCTGGGGCGTGGCGCAGACTTTCACCTTCATTACCTTCACCCGCCTGTTCTTCCGCAGCGGCAGCAACCTGGACCCCGCCACGGCCAACGAAGTGGCCTGGCAGACGGCCCGGCGTATGGTCCACCAGATCGGTTCCGGCTGGGACTGGTCCCTGGTCCCGCAGATCTGCGGCGAGTACTGGAAGGTGTTCGCGCTGGTCGTCGCGGGGATGGTGATCCACTGGCTGCCGACGCGCTGGAAGCGCTGGTACCGCATCAATTTCGCCCTGCTGCCCCTGCCGGTGATGGCGCTCGTCGTCGTGGCGGTGGTCCTGCTTGTCTATCAGTTCATTACCGCTGATTTGCAGGCGTTCATCTATTTCCAGTTCTGATTTTTTCCGTACTTTTGCCGAGTATGAACCTGATCAATCTTTTCAAGAACATCCGGCCCTTCGTGCGCCCGTACCGCTGGCTGGTGATCATCACCCTCGTGCTGACCCTCATCGGCTCCCTGATGGCGCAGGTCAACGCCATCGTGCTCGACCGCACCGTGGACGCGATCAACGCGCTCATCGGCACGGACTTCACCTGGGGGCAGGCCGCCCGCATCCTGACCATCATCAGCATCGTGCTGCTGGGCAAGGAACTGCTGTCCGTGCTGATCACCTTCGCGCAGAACTACTACGGTGAGCGGATGCGCATCTTCGTGTCCCGCGACCTCTCGCAGAGCGTCATCGAGAAGGTCCTGACCTTCCGCATGGCCTATTTCAACACGGACGAGAACGCGACCGGCAAGCTCCAGGCGCGTATCGACCAGGGCGTCAGCAGCCTTTCGCGGACGGTGCAGAACTTCTTCATCGACCTGCTGCCGCTGTTCACGAGCGCCCTGCTGGCCCTGATCCTGATGTTCGCGGCCAACGTGTACGTGGGCCTGGTGGCCCTCGGCATCGTGCCGGTCTATTTCTGGATCACCTACCGGCAGGCGCGGCGGCTCAAGGGCTGGCGCCGGGAGATGCGTTCGCACCTGGAGACCAAGAGCCAGGGCATCAAGAACATCATCGACTCGATCAACGTCATCAAGAGTTTCAACCGTGAGAAGATCGAGGCGCAGAAGCAGCTGGACATCCAGAACCAGGTGACGGACAACCAGGTGAAAACCCGCCGGGTGGCCTTCTACTACAACGGACTCAAGAGTTTCGTCCGGCAGGTGGGCACGGTGCTGGTGATCATCCTGACGGCCTACCTGGTGCTGAAAGGCTATCCCGGGATGACCATCGGTAAGATCATGTACCACGTGATGCTGTTCAGCAACGTCATCGCCCCGATCACGCAGTTGCAGCGCATCTTCGACGACGTGAACGACGCGCTCATCTATGCGGAGGGCTTCTTCGGCATCCTGAACTCCGACGACCAGGTGGAGCCGTCCGGCAGCTACCGGCCCGAGAAGATTGCCGGGAAGTTCGAGCTGCAGCACGTGGACTTCACCTATCCCAACGGGAACCAGGCGCTCTGGGACATCAACATGACCATCGAACCGGGCAAGATCACGGCCCTGGTCGGCCTTTCGGGCGCAGGCAAGAGCACCATCGTTAACCTGCTCGACAAGTTCTACGAGCCGCAGGTGGGACGGATCCTGCTGGACGGGGTGGACCTCCGCGAGTATGATACGAAGTTCCTGCGCGACAACATCGGCCTGGTGCTGCAGAAGAACCACATCTTCGACGGAACCATCGAGGAGAACATCCGCTACGGCCGTCCGGACGCCACGTTCGAGGAGGTCGTGGAGGCGGCGCGCAAGGCCTATATCTACGACCAGGTCGTCGCGTTGCCCAAGGGCTTCGAGAACAAGGCTTCGGACCTGTCCGGCGGCCAGCAGCAGCGCATCGCCATCGCGCGCATGTTCCTCAAGAACCCGCCCATCATCTTCCTCGACGAGCCGACGGCTTCGCTGGACGCCATCGCCACCGAGCAGATCAAGGCCAGCATCGACGCCATCAAGAAGGACCGTACGGTCATCATGATCTCGCATTCCATCTCGCAGATCATCGACAGCGACCTCATCTATGCCCTGCAGAAGGGCCGGGTGGAGGAGAGCGGCGACCCGGACGAGGTGTATCGTGCCGGCGGCATCTACAAGCAGATCGTGGACGCCTCGGCCCGCAGCCTCAATGTCGAGAAGCTGGCCCGGACCATCGATTCCGACGGCGACGGGCACCTGTTCGACTGATCCGGGCAGGCATGAAAAAAGGTGACCGGATTCCGGTCACCTTTTTGTGTTGACAGCTGCGTTGGATACTACTCCTCCGGGGCGATGGCGCCCATCGGGCAGGCGTCGGCGCAAGTGCCGCAGTCGATGCAGACGTTCGGGTCGATCGTGTAGACATCACCCTCCTGGATAGCGCCGGAAGGGCATTCACCCTGGCAAGTACCACAAGCCACGCAGGTGTCAGGATTAATCTTGTAAGCCATTATCAATAGAATTTAGTGTGTGTTCGGTCCGTAATTTGCAAATACCATGACAAAAGTAATCAATTTTTCGTAAATTTGCAGATATGAAGACGATTTTGACACTCTTGCTTGCTGCCGCGCTCGCAGCACCCATCCAGTTCGACAAGACTGTGCACGACTTTGGCGAAATCAGCACCAAGGCCGGCAAGCAGACCTGCACCTTTACCGTGACCAATGACGGCGATGACGCCCTGTCCATCTTCGCCGTCGTCCCTTCCTGCGGATGCACCGACGTCGTGTGGCCGCGCGAGGCGATTGCTCCCGGCGCCAAGGGCGTGATCACCGCGACCTACTCCAACGACGAAGGCACCGGTACCTTCGACAAGACGCTGACCGTCTATACGTCCGCGCAGAAGAAACCGATCATCCTGCACCTCAAGGGGTCCGTCACGAAGAATGCCAAATAGCAACTACACAGACGACAACATACGCACACTCGAAGGTGTCCAGCATGTCCGGATGCGTCCGGGCATGTACATCGGACGCCTCGGCAACGGCAACAACCCCGGTGACGGCATCTACGTGCTGCTGAAGGAGATCATCGACAACTCGGTGGACGAGTACGCGATGGGATTCGGCAAGCAGATCCAGGTGGAAATCGACCCTGAGAATCATGTGACCGTGCGCGACTTCGGCCGCGGGATCCCTCTGGATTCCGTGGTCAAAGCCGTCAGCATCCTCAATACCGGCGGCAAGTTCGACGACAAGGTCTTCAAGAAGTCTGTCGGACTGAACGGCGTGGGCACCAAGGCGGTGAACGCCCTGTCCGAGTCGTTCTACGTCTGTTCCTACCGCGAAGGAGAAAGCTCCTGGGCCCGCTTCGAGCGCGGCGAGCTCAAGGAAAGCGGCAAGGACAGCTCGCCGAAGGAGAAGAACGGCACCCTCGTCCGCTTCTACCCGGACCCGATGATGTTCGGCAAGTTCGCCTATAACCTGGACTATGTCGAGACGATGGTCAAGAACTACTCCTATCTCAAGAAGGGGCTGACGCTCACCCTGAACGGCACCCCTTACAAGTCTGAGAACGGCCTGCTGGACCTCGTCAACGAAAACCTTTCCGAAGAGCCCCTCTATCCGCCCATCCACCTGGAAGGGGAGGACATCGAGATCGTGCTCAGCCACGGCCGCGACTACGGCGAGAACATCTCGTCCTTCGTGAACGGCCAGAACACCCGCGACGGCGGCACCCATCTGGCCGCCTACCGCGAGGCGATCGCCAAGACCCTCAAGGAGTTCTTCAAGAAGAACTATGCGCCGGAGGACTGCCGCCAGGGCGTGGTCGGCGCCATCAGCATCCAGATCCAGGAGCCGAATTTCGAGGGCCAGACCAAGACCAAGCTCGGGTCCAATTACATGTGGGAGAAGCAGACCCACGACGAGCACGGCACCCTCCGGCTCGACACCGGCCCCACCATCCGCAGCTACGTCAATTCTTTCGTGGCGCAGGAACTGGACAACTACCTGCGCATCCACAAGGAGATCGTCCCGGTGATCGAGGAGAAGATCAAGGACTCGCAGCGCGAGCGCGAGGAGATCTCCGGCATCCAGAAGAAGACCCGCGAGCGCAACAAGAAGGCCAACGTCTATAACAAGAAGCTGCGCGACTGCCGCTACCATTATAACGACAAGGTGACCGAGAAGACGCAGGAGGGCATCGAGCGCTCCAGCATCTTCATCACGGAGGGCGACTCCGCGAGCGGTACCATCACCAAGGCCCGCAATGCCGATTTCCAGGCCGTTTTCAGCCTGCGCGGCAAGCCGATCAATTCCTTCAAGGAGAGCCGCAAGAAGGTGGCCGAAAACGAGGAACTGAACCTGCTCATCTCCGCCCTCGGCGTCGAGGACGACCTGGAGAACCTCCGCTACAACAACATCATCGTGGCCACCGATGCCGATGACGACGGCATGCACATCCGCATGCTGGT